>JBKPPH010000260.1:0-8724 GCA_046733535.1 Acidobacteriota bacterium | reverse complement strand
ATCTTTCATTTCCCAAGTTTCATCGTTTGATCGCTTCGAAAGCAGATGGAATCAAAGAGCAGGTAGGCTGCGACCGCGTGCAGTTTTCCGTGGCGATCGAAGACGGCCACGTGTCTTTCAAGGCCCGCGCCGCTCACAGCCAGGAGTAACGATGGGACCAAGAAGCAGCATTCATTTGGTGGCCCAACTTCGCCTTGCCTCAAATTCGCAAATCATTTTTGGACACCGGTCAGTACAGGGAGCGATAGCGACCTGGTCAGTAATTAGCATGCGATATTCCAAATGATTTTTGAACGCCGTCGTTGACCAGGTCGCTGTCGCTCCCTGTACTGACCGTGTCCAAGACCGACGTCCGCCTTTTAAGGGCAAAGCCGGCCCATGCTCCTTTGTGGCCCAGCACCTTTTGAGGCGTAAAAAAAGGCGACCACATTGGTCGCCTTTTCTCCATGTGAGCTTACCGGACCCGTGACCGGAAGCAGTCAGTGGCTTTGCTGAAGGCAAGCCGGGGAGACACTACATCTTCGTGACCTTCTCAGCCTGAGGTCCCTTTGGCCCTTGGGTAACCTCAAACTCGACTTCCTGGCCCTCTTCGAGGGTTTTGAAGCCGTCGCCCTGGATAGCGCTATAGTGAACGAAGATGTCCGAAGAGCCGGGCTGCTCGATGAAACCATAGCCCTTCGAATTATTAAACCACTTGACCTTACCGGTTATTCTAGACATAACAACGAATCCTCCTAACGATTCGGTAAAACGGACGTGAAAGCCTGGGGGCTTTCCCATCGACCTGGTTAATGCTTGTGAGCCGGGTCGCACCTTGAAGTGGTGCTAGACGGAAACACACAACCAACAAAAAATGCATGGTGAACAGCGCGGGGAGCGCTAATTCAACATGCACACAACTACGGGGGCAAAACTAACGAAACTCATGGACCTAAAACTTAGTGAATCGGGAATGCTGGGCTCTCACTGCGGTCCCTGCATGAACGACGGCGCATACTAAGCGAACTTTTCAAGCCTGTCAAGCAGGAAGTTCGCCAGTCGCCGTTGCTAAGTTAAGGTGAGATCTCAGGTTAGCTGCCCGACCACCCCTGTTTTATTTCTCAGTGGGCCGGGGCCGGCTCAGTGCTGCAGAAGATACTGCTGCGGATTTACCGGCTGGTCGTTGATACGAACTTCATAATGGAGGTGTGGACCAGTGGAACGGCCGGTTGAGCCCACTTTGCCCAGTAATTGGGCTCGACTCACTTGCTGGCCCAGTTCCACGTCGATGTGCGAGAGATGCCCGTAGCGGGTTGTTAGACCACCTCCATGATCCACAATGACGAGCTGTCCATAACCGTTTTGCCAGCCGACGAATGAAACGGTGCCACTCGCGCCGGCAACGACAGGAGCGCCCTGCGGCGCTTCAATATCCTGTCCTGAGTGAAATTCATAGCCGGGGCCGCCGAAAGGATTTCGACGCCCGCCGAAGCCGGCTTCCAATGTGCCCTCCACGGGCCAGGCCGTCGGGGTGTAACCGCGCTGTCGCAGAATGGTTTCATAGGCCCGCATATCTTCCTCGAGGCGGCCCATCTTGGCCGCCAGAGTCGCGAGGCCCATCTCGTCCAGGGGCAGGGCCGGACCGCCGGTTCCCGGCACGGCAGAAACGCCCTCGACGACACCTGACTTCTCGGCGAGTTTGCGGGATGTGTCTTCAACCTTTTCGACCCGGTTGTTTAGTTTTTCCAGTTCCAGTCGCTGCCGCTCATTTTCTGCCCGCAGCCGTTGGTTCTCGAATTCGGTACGCAGATGCGCGGCCTGTTGGGTCAGGCCATAGATTCCGTAAAAGAGGCAGGCACCGCCGAACAGGAGAATCATGCACAAAATGCTGACTACTCTCTTTTCGACTCGTATTCGTTGGACTCGTGCGCGGGAACGGGAAGTGTGGGCAATGATGAAGGCGTAAAATCGGTCTTCTCTGGCCATTGGGTCGTGCTCCTGTCACTGCGCAAAAAAGCAACACGCAGCAACCGAAAGGCACAAGTCGCCAACAAAAAGCGATTTGCGCGAATTACGGGGAAAGATTGTCTTGTTGCTTACCTACTTGAAGAAATTTGCAGCGGGTGGATTGAAACCTCAAGGTCCCTCCGAGGTGAAATCCAGCCGGCCGGTGCTGCAAGGGCTTGACCCTATCACAGGCCAGCAAAGTGTTGCAACTTGGGCGGGGAAATAGAAGGAAGCGGCAGGGAAAAGAGAACAAAATAACAAAGTAGCTTCTACGCAAAAGCGCAAAGTCGCAAAGAGCGATTTCAACACCTCTTTGCTACTTTGCGCCTTACCTGAATAACTCGGAAGAACGTTCTAGATCTCGGATACGTCGTTACGCTTCTGCGAACGGTCTCGGAGAATAGCGAGCAGAATCATTACGAGCAGCGCGACGAAGATGACGACGATGCCGATCTTGATCGCCGTGAGCAGGAAACCAACCAGCAGGATCAGTTTTTTCAGCAGCGCAATCATGACGAAGATCAAAGCGATTATCGCGGTGATCCCGCCAAAGCCTTTAATGATGCCGCAACACATAAATTAAACCCCGTTAGAAAGTACTAGGATCTCCGTTCGAATGGAAGCGGAGTAACGTCCCGGCGCCCGAACTGCGTAGTTTCACCGGTACGGAAATTAGCTGTCTCAACCGGCCGTGTGCTGGCCACGACTGACGGCGGTGGACGTCTGGAATCAAAGCGAACAATCCGATCCGATCCCCTGCCGCGCCGAATGTAATCAAACAACATGTACGCGCCCAGCGCCACCAATGCTACCGGAAGCAATTCCTTGATCGGCAGCGTAATTCGCAACAGTGTATGCAACAGGAAGAGAGTGCCGATGATAATCAACGTGGTGCCCCAGGCAAAGGGATTTCCGTAAAGACGCCGCGTAATCACATCGTCTTCGGCATCCGGACTCAGACCCGATCTCATTAACTGTGCGGTCCTGCAAGCATCGACAGCAGCAAACAACCACGTACCGATAACGCCGAGGACAAAGAAGTGCATTCCCTGCGTGACGACGGCCATTTGAAAGAAGCTGGCGAAGATCGCGAAGTGGACGATCGCTTTTGAAGTTTGGCCGTTATAAGCCGCGCCTAATCCGGGCACAAACGAAAGCAGCGTGGCGACAAACGGTGAACTCTTTCTTCTCAGGATATGGGTCGGATTTGCGTTCGCGTGGTGCCGCAGGAGTTCAACTCCGGCGACAATGCAGTCCTGGCAGAAAGGAAATCCTCGCACCCGATGATCGCAGGCAGGACACAACCAGCGCGCGCACTGGTTGCACTGAACAACCGCGGGATTCTTAGCATGGTAGCCACAGTACATCATTGTCTTAAAGCCTATCTTCTGACCGACTGTGCACCTGTTCGCTCCGCGAGCTGCAGGCCTGCATCGTAAACACCGCTAATCGAACCGTCCGCGGAAACAGTACTTGTCAACACCAGAATCGCGACCAAAACCATCATCGCCACTGTCGCCAGTTGCGGCGAGACGATCGAGTCTAACCACAAACGAAACTCAGAAGCTACGCGCACGGTCCACGGAGCTTTGATCTCCTGAGGAGTCGTTGTTCCGAGTGTTGCTTGCAGAATTTTCGCGTTAAGACCTTCGGGCAGCGGCCGGTCTTCGGAAATGTACGTGTAGCAAGCGCCAATCGCTCGCACGACTTCACCGGGAAGTTCAGTGCAGCGATCACACAGCGCCGCATGGCGCTCCCAGCGATGATAAAGATGGGCAGGAAGAAAACCGTCGAGGTAATCCGTCAGACACTCCTCGAATTCGTCGCACGTCATCGCCGTCTCAGGCATTGTCCGTTGCAGGATGTTCGCTTCGAGATCTCTCGAAGGTTCCGGGATGGTGCCCATCCTGCAAGCCTCGAGCGCGCTGCGTACTGCAAACAGGGTTTCATGACACACGGGACATCGCATCGCATGCTCGCCCATGAGCCGATTAGTTTCGGGACCAACTACGCCCTCAATGTAGTCGGTCAGTTGAGTTTCAAAATCCACACAAAGCATCGTTTTTCGCTTCCTGCCCCACTGTTTTTTTGTGCTCCTTCTCATGCCTGCCCGCGTTGAGAATGAGCACTCCTCGTTCTATGCCTCACTCATCGCCACAACCTTCATGCGCCGGAGAATCTTTGCCAGTTCGATCCGGCCGCGATTAATCCTTGACTTCACCGTTCCCTCAGGAATCTTCAGGAGGTCTACGATCTCCTGGTAGCTGAGCTCTTCGATATCTCTCAAGATCACGCACGTCCGTAAGTCGGGTGACAACTTGTCGATGCCAACCTGCACCTGAGCCCCGAGCTCGCGACGCTCCATCTCTTTTTGCACTGAGTTTGTGTGCGTATGAAGATGGTAACTATGGTCGGCGAGGTCGTCGGCGAGGTTGTCGTGCGGCGTGCGTTGGCGCTTGCGGTAATCGTCGATAATCAGGTTACGCGCAAGTCTCATCAACCAGTTTTGCAAATCCCCCTGCTTGGGGTCGTACTGATCCAAAGAACGGTAAACTCGTACAAAAACTTCCTGAGTCAAATCTTCCGCCGTATCGGAGCGCGAGGTGAAGCGGTAGGCGAGGTTGTAAATGCGGCGGGAATAGCTTTGCACAATCTCTTCCCACGCCGCGCCGTCGCCTGCGCGACACTTGCGAACCAATTCGGCTCCTTCGCTCACTGCCAAAACCTTAACAGCTCCCACGTTTCTCTCCAGGTACCTGTAGGTCGGAAACTCAAAGGTGGCCAAACCCTTGTCCGAGCGGGATTACGACAGGCACTAAGGTAAAGTTCAGGTAAACTTTAACCCAGAATCGCGAACAAACGTAAACAAATACGACGAAGCGTGCGATGAATAGGTTTTTGCGCCGCCGCGAATTCGTAGGGGCGGCTCTCCGTGGCCGCCCCTCGTTTTGATTGCGACATTGTTGAGACTGCGCATTCTTCGACACAGGGGCGGCCACGGAGGGCCGCCCCTACGAAATAGCTTTTCTTGCCCTGAGCTTCTGACCTGTAGTAGCCTGTGCGACCGACCCAAGATATTGTGGTCGCACTGCTCCTGACTCAGATGTCCAACGCTCAGAGCTATCGCAAATACGTCGAATTCGCCGTTCTATGCTTGCTCGCATCCATCCTTCTCTGGTGGTTTGGCCGCAATCTGGACTGGGCTGAAGTTCGGCGCGCTGTCGGCAACTCGGATCCATACCTCCTGGGCGCGGCGATACTGCTCATTTCCTCGGTTTACCTGTTCAGAGCTTTCCGTTGGGGAGCGCTCCTGAAGCCTTTAACTCCGGCACGGCTTTCCGACCTCTTCGCCGCGACGGCCATCGGGTTTAGCGCCGTGTTCCTCGTCGGACGAGCCGGGGAATTCGTGCGGCCCGTAGTCCTCTCGATGCGGGACCCTGACGTCAGGCCGAGCGCGTCGCTCGTCACGATCGTGGTCGAGCGCATTTACGACATGGCCGCCGTTGCGCTCGTGTTTGCGATCAACTTGATCTGGTTTCGGCCGCCTGTGGCTTTGGGAGTCTCCTTCGATCGAGTTCGAATCGCGGGTTTCGCACTGCTCGGCGCGACTATCCTCGGCATCATCTTTCTGACGTGGTTCCGAAAACGCTCGCAGGTCGTAATCCCGTTTGTCGAGCGGTTGTTCTCGAGCTGGCGATTTGTGCCGCGGCGATTAGCAAACCTCGTCCTGCGCATGCTTGAACAACTGGCGCAAGCGCTTCGTGTCCTCGTGAACTTCGCAGAGCTTGCGGAAACGATCGCGTGGACGGCTGTGCTTTGGTTTGCTATCGCGGCCGCGAACCTGCTGGTGATGAGGGCGTTTCACCTTCAGGTCGGTCTCTCAGAAACGATTTTCGTACTTGGGTGGGCGCTGGTTGGTTCGTTGGTTCCGACACCCGGCGGCGCGGCCGGTGCGTTTCATGCTGCGACCGCGGCTGGCTTGTTGTTCCTTGGTGTTAAAAAGGACCTCGCAGCAGCGCTCTCGATTGTCATGCACCTCGTAGATTTTGGTCCGGCGGTTTTGTTTGGAATCTTCTACGTCATCCGAGGCGATCTCAGCTTCTCGAGATTGCGCACTTTTATTTCACCTAAGGAGGCTGAACTGAGATGAAGTGTCCATTCTGTGCGTACCTCGAAGACAAAGTTGTTGACTCGCGTGAGTCGCGTGAAGGCGATGCGATTCGCCGCCGGCGAGAGTGTCTGAGGTGCGAGCGAAGGTTTACTTCTTACGAGCGGATCGACGAGATACCGTACATGGTCGTCAAGAAAGACGGCCGTCGAGAAACCTTCGACCGCAACAAGGTCATGGCGGGATTGTTGCGCGCTTGCGAAAAACGTCCGGTGCCTTCGACGAAACTTGATAGCATAGTGAATGCGATCGAGAAGTACGTGCAGGAGTCGCCCGAACGCGAACGTCCCACCAGCAAGATCGGAGAGATGATCATGCGACGCTTGAAAGAACTGGACAAAGTCGCATATGTTCGGTTTGCATCTGTCTATCTCGAGTTTGAAGACGTCTCGGAATTCATGAATGAGCTCAAGAACCTGGTGCGCACCAGGGCCAGTGGACCGGCAGGTAAAAAGTAGTACTTCGAACCAGGGAAATCTGAAATGATCAAACCCATTCGCGCCACCGGATTAGAACGACTCGAATTGCAGCGACTGCGCGACCGCGTCGGACGCCTCTACGCAGCTTTGCAGGAAGCGAACGAGGCCGAGAGCCCACTCGCATCAAATACGTGGGCGCCGCCAGTCGACCTGTGCGAAACGGAGCAGGGTATTTCAATTCGTGTCGAGCTGCCGGGCGTGAGTGCCGATCAAATAAGGATTGGACTGAGCAATACCAAACTACGAATCTGGGGGGAAAAGAAAAGACGACCTAACCGGAGGCGAATCCTGTCGTACCTCTGTTCCGAACGCAGTTTCGGGAAGTTTGGTCGCATCGTGCATTTACGCTGGACAGTTTGCATTCGCACCGCATCCGCCGAACTGAAAGGCGGCATGCTTCATATTTATCTCCCCAAGATCGAAGATCGACGTGGAGAGGAAGTCCTGATAGCGGTAAAGGACGCGAATTAACACATGGCAATCGTTAAAGAACCAGAATTCACCGAAGCAATCGAACCCGCCGACAACGACCAGCAGTTGCAGATTCCAAACGAACTGCCCGTACTGCCCTTGCGAGACATCGTGATCTACCCGTTCATGATCGTTCCTTTGTTTGTCTCGCGCGAGAAGTCGATCAGGGCAGTGGATGAAGCGCTGGCTGAGAACCGGATGATTCTCCTCGCTTCACAAAAGGACCTCGATAAAGAAGAACCGACCGCAGAGGATCTCTATTCGGTTGGAACTGCGGCAGTGATTATGCGCATGTTGAAGTTGCCTGACGGGCGTATACGAATACTGGTCCAGGGACTGGCGCGCGCCCAGATTGAATCGGTCGATGCCACCGGTGAGTATTTACGATCGCGAGTCAGCGTTTTGCAGGAAGTGCTGCCTCCGGAACGTTCGCTGGAAGTAGAAGCGCTCGTGCGCAACGTGCGCGCCTCAATGGAAAAGGCGATCAACTTAGGCAAAAACATTTCTCCCGAAGTGATGGCCATCATCGCGAACCTTGATGACGCCGGACGACTCGCGGATCTGTCCGCGTCGAATCTCGAATTGAAAGTTGAAGACGCGCAATCGGTCTTGGACATTGCCGACACCACCGCGCGTCTGCGACGTGTCAACGATCTCTTGAACAAGGAGATCGAAGTTCTCACGGTCCAACAGGAAATCAATACTCAGGCACGCGCCGATATCGATCGTTCTCAAAGAGAGTTCTACTTACGCCAGCAACTCAAAGCGATCCAGAGCGAGCTCGGCGAAGGAAACGAGCTTGCGGAAGAGACAGCACAGTTCCGCGAAAAGATCGAAGCCGCGAAGATGCCGAAGGCGGCTGAAGACGAAGCGCTGCGACAACTGAAAAAACTCGAGCGCATGCATCCTGACGCAGCGGAAACGGCGACCTTGCGAAACTGGATGGAGATCATGACTGATCTGCCGTGGTCCAGATCGTCGGTCGACAACCTCGACTTGCAAAAAGCAGAGCGAGTTCTCAACGAAGATCATTACGGCCTGGAGAAGGTGAAGGACCGCATCATCGAAGCGTTGGCGGTGCGCAAGCTCAAGGAAAAACCGAAAGGACCGATCCTTTGTCTAGTTGGCCCACCGGGAGTCGGGAAGACGTCACTCGGGCGTTCGATCGCTAGAGCTCTCGATCGAAAGTTTGTACGACTCTCGCTCGGCGGCGTGCACGATGAAGCGGAGATTCGCGGACACCGTCGAACTTACGTGGGCGCGATGCCCGGAAGAATCATTCAAGCCGTGCAGCAGGCCGGGACGAACAATCCCTTGATCATGCTGGACGAGATCGATAAGGTCGGCGCTGACTTCCGCGGCGATCCGTCGTCCGCCTTGCTCGAAGTGCTCGACCCCGAACAGAACAATTCATTTCGCGACAACTATCTCGGCGTCACGTTTGACCTGTCGAATGTGATCTTCATGACGACCGCGAACGTTCTCGACACGATTCAGCCCGCGCTTCGCGATCGTATGGAAGTGATCAGGCTCGCGGGTTACACCGAAGAAGAGAAGCGCGAAATCGCCGTTCGCCACCTGGTGCCGAAGCAGATGGAGGAAAACGGCATCACGGCGAAA
>JBKPPH010000259.1:0-13357 GCA_046733535.1 Acidobacteriota bacterium | reverse complement strand
TTCCGGCGGAAAAAGTGATTGACGTAGCGGCTGCATGCGGGCGAAAAGGCGTGAAGGCGCTGGTCGTCATCTCAGCGGGTTTTTCTGAAATCGGCAAAGAAGGGAAGGCTCGACAGGCTGAACTACTTAACGTTTGCCGCGGCGCCGGCATGAGATTGATTGGCCCAAACTGCATGGGAATCGCCAATACGAATCCGGCAGTGTTACTCGATGCAACCTTTGCACCCGGAACTCCGCCTCGCGGGCGGGTCGGTTTTTCTTCTCAAAGCGGCGCGCTGGGATTGGCGATTATGGAGTTTGCAAACTCACTCGGGCTCGGCATCTCGACCTTTGTCTCTGTCGGCAATAAAGCTGACATTTCCGGAAACGATCTATTGCGTTACTGGGAATCTGATGACGACACTGACGTGATCCTGCTTTATCTCGAGTCGTTCGGAAATCCGAAAAAGTTTTCGGAGATTGCGCGTCGCGTCGGCCGTAAAAAACCGATCGCGGTAGTTAAAAGCGGGCGCTCGGCCGCGGGCGCGCGCGCCACTTCATCTCATACGGGCGCACTGATCGCAGCATCGGACGTCACTGTTGACGCGCTGTTTCGACAGGCTGGAGTCGTACGCACTGATACGCTCGCCGAACTGTTCGATGTGGCGTCGTTACTTGCGAACCAGCCGCTCCCAAAGGGCCGCCGTGTTGGGATCATAACGAATGCCGGCGGGCCTGCGATCCTTTGCGCTGACGCTTGTGAAGCTCGCGGACTCGAGGTTCCGGTGCTGTCAGCAGATAGTCAGACCAGGCTGCGCGCGTTTCTCCCCGCGGGCGCGAGTGCCGGAAATCCGGTCGACATGATCGCCTCCGCCCCGGCCCAACACTACCAGCAAGCCATCGAAATCGTTGGCAACGACAAGAACGTCGATTCGTTGATTGTGATTTTCACGCCGCCACTGGTAACGCGTGCTGACGACGTCGCAACGGCGATCGTGGAAGCAGTGCAACACATCGACAACAACAAGCCTGTCCTGAGCGTTTTTCTTTCTGCGCAGGGAGCGCCGGAGGAATTGCGAACAAGCAAACTCACGATTCCTGTCTATTCCTTTCCGGAAACCGCGGCAATCGCTCTGGCCCGCGCGACGCGTTATGGACAATGGCGCGATCGACGTGAAACTTATCCGGCCAGGTTCGAGAACATCCGTACCGATGAGGCGACGGCGGTGGTTGCTGCTGCGCTCGCGCGAGGCGAAGGCTGGTTGACGCCTGAAGAAGTCGCAAAGATCTTTTCCTGTTATGGGCTGCCGTTGATCGAACAAAGAATTGTCGCGGCTGCTGAAGAAGCCGGTGAAGCTGCCGCTGAAATGTCTGGAGAGATTGCGCTCAAAGCTATTGCTCCGGGTGTCGTCCATAAGACTGAAGCCGGTGCTGTCAAACTTCACCTGAACGGGAAGGAAGCGGTTTCTTCGGCCGCGCTCGAGATGAGTGAAAGGCTGAGCGCACTCGGACATTCTCCCTCAGGCTTCGTCGTTCAAAAGATGGCTAAACGCGGCGTGGAGATGCTGGTCGGCGTCGTACACGATCCCCAGTTTGGTCCAGTCGTGGCCTGTGGTGCGGGCGGAGTTCAGGTTGAATTGTTGAAAGATGTCTCAGTGCGTCTTACGCCGCTTTCGAACGAGGACGCCTCGGAGATGATTCGTGAGTTAAAGACGTATCCATTGCTGACAGGCTTTCGCGGTAGTGTGGCGGCCGATGTCGCGGCTCTGGAGGAGGGACTGTTGCGCGTGAGCGCGATGGTCGAAGATATTCCGCAGATCGCGGAGCTCGACTGCAATCCTTTTGTTGTCCACGACACCGGCGCAACCATACTGGACGCTCGTATTCGCGTAACGGCGGTCGAGCCGCGTCCGCTTGTCGGCGTCCGGCGCTGAGTTAGCCTTCGTACGCGAGATCGTCGTACTCCTCACTGCATATCTCGCACCGAAATGGATTGTCCACGCCTGAGATTAACGCCTCTTTATAGAAATCATAACCATCTTCATCAACGTAGAGCTCTCGTGCGCACATTCCACAGCGAACCTCGTGCTGATTTTCGTCAGTCATTACTGACGTCACGGGAGGCGGCGCTTGTTGGTTTTGATCGATATGGGCTCGAAGGGTTGTCATAAGTCCTCCACCAGTTTTGACACAACGATGATCTTCCCGGACATCTAACTCGGCAAAGGTTATGCCTATACGAAATACGCGACTTTTACGGTGATTGCCCGCCGAACTGGGGAAAACGGCTTGTTGCTTGCGAAGATTTCCTCACCGGCGGTGAGGTGCGGGAGAACCAACTCAGGCCCTGTGCGGCTGGAAGGTCTGCAGCAGGCCAAGAGTGATGGCAAGCACGACAGGGCCGAGCACAATGCCGAGTAAGCCGAAGACACTTATCCCACCAAGTACTGAAAAGAAGACGAAGAGCTCGTGTAACCTCGTTTGATTGCGGATCAATCTGGGCCTCAGGAAATTATCGATTGTGCTGACGACCAGCGCTCCCCAAAGGATGAGCAGCACCGCTTTCGTCCAATGGCCGCTTGCCATCAAGTAGATTGACAGTGGAAGCCAGACCAGAAACGAACCGAGAACCGGGATCATGCATATGAACGTCATCAGCACTGCCCATAAGATCGGTGAAGGGATGCCGAGTATCCAAAAAGCAATGCCTCCCAACAGTCCTTGCAGAACTGCGATAGTCACTACACCGTACACACTCGCGCTCACCACTTCCTGAGTGCGCGAGATAATGGCTCTGCTTTGTTCTCTACTCAGGGGCAGCGCTGCGGGCAATTTGTCCACGATTCTTTCGCCGTCTCTAAACAGGTAATACATAGTGAACACGACAAAGAATGCTTTTATAACGCCGCCCACAATGTTTCCCATCAAGTTCAGAGAAGTGCCGAGCAGGCGTTCACTGAAATGAGTTAGTTGCTCGACGAGGAATGTTTGCGAGCGCACCGTGTCGATACCAAAACGCGTCTCTATCCATCCAGACGCTCTTCCAAGGAGAGATGTGTGCCTGTTAAATAACTCCGAAACTTGTGTTGGGAGATTAGGAGCGAGCTTTGCCAGTTCCTCGACAAGCGCGGCACTGATAACTATCAGAGGCAAAACCACTACAAGGACGACCAGCAAACAGGACAGCAACGCATTTAATCCACGACGGGTGATTACCGTAGCTAATCGTTTGTGAACCGGGTAGAAGATTATGACTAGAACGACTGCCCATGCGAGAACTCCCGTGAACGGTTTGAGCATGAGCCAACACAGGTAGAGCGCGATCGCCGTCGCAACCAGTACGGCTATCCAACGCGCTTGTTCGATTTGTTCCTTCAGATCGCTGATGCCTCCATCTTAGACACCCGGGCGTAACGTTTCCACCGGAACACCAGCTTCGCTGCTTCGACGACGCCGATCACGAGCAGCCCGCCGCCCGAAATTATGACCCAGTCGATTACGCCCGGCTGTACAGTACCGAGCACTGCGGCAAGCGGCGAAAAATATGCGGCGAGGAGTTGTAACAGCACGACGACAATTGCCGCGATCCAAAGGAAAGGATTGGTAAACAGATCAGGAAAAGTGGACCGGCTACGAGAGCGGCAATTGAACGTGTGGCCTAGCTGTACAGCCACGAGCGAAAAGAGCGCAACCGTGCGTGCATGAGATCCTGGACCATACATTCGCAGCGCCCACATGTAAGCGCCCAATCCAACTCCGCCCAGCAACGCAGCCTGCCAGCCAATCAAAAAAAGAAAAGGCCCGGACAAGATAGTTGATTGCGAGCTTCGCGGAGGACGCTTCATTATCTCCGGCGAAGGCGGCTCCAAAGCCAGCGCCAGCGCCGGGAACACATCTGTCACCAGATTCATCCAGAGGATTTGCAACGGCAACAGCGGCAGAGGCCACCCGGCAGCGATAGCCGTGAAGATCATCAGCACCTCGCCGAGATTGTGGGAGAACATCATGTGGACGAACTTGATGATGTTCGCGTAGATCGTCCGGCCGCCCTCAACAGCTCGCAAGATCGTTTGGAAGTTATCGTCAGCCAGCACGACGTCAGCAGCTTCTTTCGCCACTTCGGTTCCGCGTTGCCCCATCGCAATGCCGATATTCGCGCGTTTCAACGCCGGCGCATCGTTAACGCCATCACCAGTGACGGCCACCACCTCGCCTGCTTGTTGCAAAGCTTCGACGATCCGCAGCTTTTCTTCAGGCGAGACGCGAGCAAACACATCGGTGTTGCGAGCGAGATGAGCGAGTTTACCTGGTTCAGTATCGATCAGATCATGCGCATGCAGCGCGGCCGGCTCGTTGTGACCAAGACCGAGTTCTCGTGCAATAGCGACTCCGGTATTTAGTTGATCGCCGGTAAGCATCACAGTCCGAATGCCTGCAATCCGAGCGCTGCGAATAGCATTCGCGACGCCTGGACGAGGAGGATCGATCATGCCCACCAATCCGACAAATGTGTACCCACTATCGAGCGCTTCATCCGCCGAGTGTGCGGCTTCATCTCGAAAGTGTTTGATAGCTAGCGCCAGCACGCGCAACGCTCGCTTCGCCATCTGTTCATTCGCTTCCGTGAATTTCCTGATCGCCTGCAATTCGAGCGTTACAGGATTACCGGCAGCGTCGAAATAGCTCGAACAAGCATCGAGTACAACGGCCGGCGCTCCCTTCAATGCCGCAAAGTGTTGGCCGGCAGTATTGCGGTGCAACGTTGTCATGCGCTTTGTTGAGGTGTGAAAGGGCTGCTCCGCGATTTTTGGATGACTGGCGCGTTCGTGCGAAACGTCGACGACGAGAGTGTCAGCAACAACTAGCAGCGCTGTTTCGGTGGGATCGCCGATCGTGCGCGTTTCATCGGTCGCCTCGGCGCGAAAAGACGCTTCGTTACAAAGCACTCCGATGCGAACTGCTTGCTCCAGCAGCTCATCGTTTTCGAGTGGATTCTCGCCCTCATCGATTTCGATTCGCCGTCCATCCGACAAGTAGTACTCCCGCACAGTCATTCGGTTCTCGGTGAGTGTTCCGGTTTTGTCGGCGCAGATCACAGTCGTACTTCCGAGTGTTTCTACAGCAGAAAGTCGACGCATGATGGCGCGCTGGCGCGCCATGCGTAAGACGCCCAACGCGAGAATGAGCGTGGTGACTGCGGGAAGACCTTCCGGTACTGCGGCCACTGCAAGACTGATACCGACCTCAACCATCAGCCATAGACCATCGCCACGCAGCCATCCGGTCACGATCACTATCGCTGCAATCACGAGGACCAGGTAGACGAGCCGTCGTCCCAGTTGGCTGAGTTGTATTTCGAGAGGAGAGCGCTCTTTAGTTGAGGTTGCAACAAGCCGGCCGATCTTGCCGAGTTGAGTGGCAGCGCCGGTACCGACAACGATCGCGACTGCTCGACCCGAAGCGATGGCGGTCCCGAGGTAAAGCATCGGCCGGCGTTCCGCTAACGGCGTCTGCAGTGAAACGACGCCGGCGTTCTTTTCGACCGTCGTGCTTTCGCCCGTCAAGGCAGATTCTTCCGCTTGCAGACGCACAGCTTCGAATAGTCGAGCATCGGCGGGGACTCGATCTCCAGCGTTCAGAACGACGATATCACCAGGAACAAGTTCTTCAGCGTCTACCGTTAATTCAAAGCCATCGCGTCGCACGCGGGAATGGGTGCGGGACTCAATGCGCAGGGCGTCAAGCGCCCGACCTGCTTGCCACTCCGTAGCAAATCCGATCGCGGCGTTGAGAACGAGGACGATCAGAATCGCAACGGCCTCGGCGCCGTCGCCTGTCGCCCACGCCACGGCGGCGGCGATGCCAAGCAGGGCAATCACAACACTCGCAAACTGATCGACGAGGACACGCCATGCGGGTCGTGATTTTATTTTTTGAAGTGCGTTACGACCGTACCGAAGTTGTAGCTCGTTCACTTGCGATGTCGTGAGGCCGAGGTGGGGATCGACGTCGAACAATCGCGCCACAGTTTGCGCGTCCATTGCATGCCAATCTGTTTGGCGCGCCTCGAGGGTTGCGACCTTGTCGAGTGGATCAGCGGAAGCCAGTGCGGCACACATCAGGTGTTTGGGAGCAACGTGTGTGCCTCGAGCATCTGCAACGGTATACAGAATTAATCTCCAGAAAGGATGGGTAAACTTGCTAACTACTGCGCGAAAGTCCGCTTTGCCTGAAAACTCTTCCAGTCAAAAAAGCACAAATGCTCTGCTGAATTCCTGGATTTATCGGGAATGCGTGTTGCTTTTCCAGGTAACAGCAATCTCAATGTTCTAAAGCAAGCAAAAAAGTAGGAGGGAGGTATGTCTAAGCTTTTTTCGGCACTTTGCACTCTGTTGCTCGTTGTCGTGTTTACGCCGTCCACGGCTCACGCAGACACTTTCTTGATCACCAGCGGCACTCTCACCGTCACCGGAACAGGCGGCGGTCCCCGCTTCGTTCTTTTCGGAGATAACTTTTTCGCGAGTGGCGGGGGAGAGCGGGGAGCTTCATCACTGCAGGTGCTCTGCCAGGTGTGCAGGAGCGGAAGTCTGATCAATGTGAATGCCATTTTTGCCGGGTCCAGCCTTGAGGGTGGCATAAGTATCATCAACGGCGTGGAGCGAAGCGGAGGTTTCGCAGGCGTATTTATGTTAACCGGTCCACCTATCGAGGTCCCGTTCAGCCTGTCGCATTTGACTATAACCAGTCCGTTCACCTTCTCAGGCACCTTGATTGGCTGTCCTGGAAGCTGTGTCATAGGGCCGTCAGTGTTTAGCGTCAATTTAATCGGGAGTGGAACCGCCACTATTGATCTGATCTTCAGTGGTCTGTTTGGTGGACTGCCGGGCTTCACGTTTGAAAAGGTGACGTACAATTTCGACGTTCCTGAACCCGCGTCGATATTGCTCTTAGGAGGAGCTTTGGCGGCGTTAAGCGCCAGGCTCAGGTACCGCAGACGGCTCTGAGTTGTTGATACGCACGACACCCGCGCCGCGGATGGCGTCGTTCTTCAACGCAATCAATGCATCGTTCACCTGCTCAAAGGTGAACGTTTGCACGTGTGTGTGGACTGGAATGCGGGCGGCTTCGAGTAAGAACTCGCGGCCGTCCGCTCGAGTGTTGTTAGCAACGCTTCTGATCGTTCGTTCACCGTAAATGAGTGAATAGTCGAATGACGGAATCCGACTCATGTGGATGCCGCCAAGAACCAACGTTCCTCCTTTGCGGATCGCTTTGAGTGCAATGGGGACAAGTTCGCCGGCCGGCGCAAAGATGATCGACGCATCAAGGTTGACGGGCGGTTCGGCGTCCGCATCGCCGACCCATGTGGCGCCGAGTTCGTTTGCGAGCGCCTGGTGACGTTCTCGATCGCGCGTGCACACGTACACTTCTGCTCCACGCGCGCGTGCGAGTTGAATCGCGATGTGACCGGCTGCGCCGAACCCGTACAAGCCGAGACGAGCTCCCGGCCAGTCGTGTTCGTTCAGACCGGTGAGGCGCAGACAGCGATAGCCGATGATGCCGGCGCAAAGCAACGGCGCAGCTTGAACGTCTTCGAAACTGTCAGGGATGGGATAAGTAAAAGAAGCTGACGCTACGGCATATTCAGCGTATCCACCATCGATGGTCCAACCTGTGAACACTGCCTGGTCGCAAAGATTTTCGCAACCGGAACGGCAATACTCGCAGTTGCCACAGGTCCGGTTGAGCCAGGCCACGCCAACTCGATCGCCGACAGCAAACTCTTCGACGCCCGGTCCCACTTCAGCCACGCGTCCAACGATTTGATGACCCGGAATGACGGGAGATCGCCGCACCGCCAGTTCGCCTTCGACAACGTGCAGGTCCGTCCGGCAGATTCCGCAAGCATGTACGCGCACAAGCAGTTCACCTTCTGACGGCGCGGGAACGGGAAGTACACACTTGACCAGTGGTAATTCCTCAACTGACGCGGCTTTGTTTAGAAGCCATGCGTTCATCTGCATAGTTGATTTTAAGGACTGTAGGGGCGGCCCTCCCCCGTGGCCGCCCGCGGTTCGAAAAAACGCTTCTGTCGCAACGGGCGGCCACGGAGGACCGCCCCTACAATGGCCTTTGGGACACTCTAGTGACTTTGCGAGACCGGCGTCGCTGAGAATAGTGCGCGCCGCAGCGCCAGGTCTCGCGGATCGCCGCTCATCGTGACACCTTTGCGGTTTGGCACGTACGCGTAACTGGTCCGCGCCTGCGGATCTGCGAACCCGAGCGAACCGCCTGCTCCCGGAAAGCCAAACGAGCTGGGACTTCCAAATGGGAAGCCGTTACTCGGCTTCATAAAGCCCAACGAAAATTCCACTTCGCCTTTCATACATTCGTCGAAGAAGCCATGCTGTGCGGGAACGGCGGGAGCGCTTAACGCCTGCAGAGTTTCCGGGCGCAGTCCCAACTCTTTCCCTCCATTTGCAAAAACATTGTACGCCTGCGCGATCGCTCGCGCCGTGCCGACACCTCCACCTGCAGGAATTTCCAGGTTGCGAGAGTAGATGCATCGATCGTCATGGGCCAACTCGGATCCCATCAGCGCTCTGCGTATGTTGGATCGACGATTCCATACCGCCAAACTCATGCGGACAGGAAAGCCGAATATCATTTCAGGCAAACTGGGATCGATGAGTGGCGCAAGCCTCCACTCGGGAACTGATTCGGGCAAGCGGATGTAGAAGTCGAGACCGAGCGGCGTCGCGATTTCATCCTGAAAGAACTGTCCCAAACTGCGGTGCTGCGGATCGATCCGGCGGAGCAGTTCACCTTCATAGAATCCGAGGGTGACAGCGTGATACGCCTGACGTGTTCCGGGTTCCCATGCGGGTTTTTGTCGGGCCAACACTGCTGCGAGAGAGTCGAGGTCGGCGAGCAAACCCCGATTGAGCGGCTCGTCAAGAGCAAAGAGGCCCGCCTGATGGGCCAGCAGTTGTCGCACTGTGATTTTCTCTTTTCCGTTTTGCGCAAACTCCGGCCAGTACTTGCACACGAGTTCATCGTAATTGAGCCAGCCGCGAGAATGCGCAAGCGCCAAAGTCATTGCCGCAAGCCCCTTCGTGGCGGAATAAACGAGTGCCATCGTGTCTTCTTCCCAGGGGTCGCCGGTCGCTTTGTTGCGTATCCCGCCCCACAGATCGACGACCTTCTCGCCGTTGTGATACACGCAACAGGCCGCGCCGATTTCGCGGCGTCGAACGAAATTCTCGGCGAACGCTTCGCGCACTGGCTCGTAACCGTTACTCACAAACCCGTGAATTTCGGCGCGATGCGAAGCTTCACTGGCCACGGCGTGTCTTCGCTTTTGAACCAGCACATAAGCCGCGCCGGCCGCGGTCAAACCAATAGCCGCTTTGGTTAGTGTATTCCTCTTCATTTCAACTCCTTTGCACAATGCCGCCCTTCATCCGGCGGCTGCGTGTTGTCATGATGTTTGTGTCTCCTGATTTCGAACGCGCAAGGAACGTGCCTTGTGTGGGGTAATAAAATGAACGAGCGGCGGTGTAGGACACGAACTCTTGCGCGAGTTTCCACGCACTTTGGGGAACTTTCCGCACGAAAACTGCACCACGAATTATTTCCTCGATGACCGTGCGGCATGTTCGTTGCCGCGTTAAGAGTGTGATCGGAAGGCAGGAGGCGAGCGGGACGGAACGTCTCTCTCGCGAAAGGAGTTGGATTATGAAAGTCGAAGAAGTAATGACTCGCCACCCGCAGGCGATTTGGCTTACGCAGAGTTTGGCTGACGCGGCGAAGTTGATGTGGGAAAACGATTGCGGGGTTTTGCCGATCATCAAGGATGGTCGAACCGTCATCGGCATGATTACCGATCGCGACATTTGCATGGGCGCCGCGATGCGAGACAAAAGTCCGTCGAGCATTTCCGTTGAGGAAGTGATGACCGGCGAGGTTTACTCAGTCACGCCCGAAGACAACATTAATCACGCATTACAGGTCATGCAGGATCACAAGGTTCGACGCCTGCCCGTGATCAGTTCCGAAGGTCAATTAAAAGGCATTTTGTCGCTGAACGACGTCGTGCTTAACGCTAAAATGGCGGATGAAGCAGCCTCGAACTCAATCGATTACGGCCACGTCGTAAAGACATATCAGGCTATCTGTGAGCGTGAACTAGCGGCGGCAGCAGTATCGGCCGGCTAGTGTTGCCTCACAACTATTTCAGCCACAGAAAGCGCAAAAGACTACGATCTCCTGGCGGAGTTGACCGGAACCACGTTTGCGGAAATTTCAGCGTCCTGCGAAATACCCCGCAACTCAACCCCGGGTCGACTCCGGCTTTCCTTTCAAATCTCGCGAAAAGTCAATCGTTGAAGCGGTATGGCTCGTGCACGGATTGAACGTGCAGAGGAGGTATGTTTATGAAAATACTCTTAGCGATCGATGGCTCACCTTGTAGCGATGCAGCGGTTGAGGAGGTTGGCCGCCGTCCCTGGCCGGAGGGCTCTTCAGTGAAGGTATTGACTGCGTTCGAGCTTCCCACGCCGCCCACTCCTGAAGGATGGGCGCTGCCACTCAACTATTTCGAGGAGATGGACGTTGCGCTACAGAAGCAAGCGCGGAACATCGTTGACGAGGCAATAGAGAAGCTCAAACCGAAGTTGCACAAAACGATCTCTCTCGATGCCGCGTTGGCGCCGGGTTCGCCGAGAAGTGCGATCCTGGATGAAGCCGAACGCTGGCGCGCCGATCTGATTGTCGTGGGCTCGCACGGTTATCGTAGCTGGCAACGGTTTCTGTTAGGTTCCGTTTCGCAAGCCGTAGTTTCGCACGCGAAGTGTTCGGTAGAAGTAGTTCGATGTGCGCGCGGTGATTAAGGGGGTTATTCAAATGAAAGCAAATGTTTTCCATGGTAAGAACAAAATTCGGGTCGAAGAAGTAGACAAGCCACGCGCCGGCGCCAGTGAAGCTGTCATCAGAGTGACGCTTACTACGATTTGTGGAACTGACCTGCACATCGTGCGCGGTGAGTATCCGGTCGCGCCTGGGCTGGTGATTGGTCACGAGCCAGTCGGCATCATCGAGGAACTTGGCGAAGGAATTACCGGATACAACATCGGCGACCGGGTTCTCGTCGGCGCCATCACGCCTTGTGGACAGTGTCGCGCGTGTCTGTCTGGTCACCTGTCACAATGCGGTCATGGCGAAGATTACGAGGCGCTGGGTGGATGGCGATTTGGAAACACGATCAACGGTGCTCAGGCTGAGTATCTGAGAGTGCCTTACGCGCAAGCGAACCTCGCAAAGATTCCTGATGAACTGACTGACGAACAAGTGGTCCTGCTGGCCGATATTGCTTCGACTGGTTTTAGCGGCGCTGAGTCGGCACGCATAAAAATCGGCGACTCTGTTGTCGTGTTCGCGCAAGGTCCGATTGGTCTGTGCGCGACCGCAGGCGCAAGGTTGATGGGCGCGTCGTTGATCATCGGCGTTGATGGTGACGAGCATCGACTGGCGATGTCAAAACGTATGGGCGCGGACGTCACGCTAGACTATCGCGACGTCGACGTTGTCGCCGAAGTAAAACGCCTTACTGGCGGCGGCGCGGATGTAGCGATCGAGGCGCTTGGCACTCAGCAAACGTTTGAGAGTGCGCTGCGGAGTTTGCGTCCGGCGGGCACACTATCGAGTCTCGGTGTCTATTCGGGCAAACTCGAAGTCCCGTACGATGCGTTTGCTGCAGGTCTTGGAGATCACCGGATCGTGACGACGCTCTGTCCCGGAGGCAAAGAGCGCATGCGCCGCTTGATGGAAGTTGTTCGTCACGGGCGAGTCGATCTGACGCCGTTGCTGACGCACACTTTCTCGTTAGACAACATAGCAGACGCTTACGACTTGTTTGGCGAGCGATTAGACGGTGTGATGAAGGTAGCAATCAGACCTTGAGACGGCGCTCATGGAATCAGGTAAGAACTGGAGCGTTTTGGTTGGCGTACATACAATTGTGAATATGATCGATTAGTCTTCGTCTTTCCGAATTTGCGGGTGGGACTGATTATGACGTTATTCGATCTTCTGATCCTATTGCTGGTGGCAGGCGTTTGCGGAGCGCTGGGACAGGCGATTACCGGTTTTTCGCGTGGCGGGTGTCTGGTGTCGATAGCACTCGGTTTCGTGGGTGCAGTGGTGGGGATGTGGGTGGCTCGATCGTTGGGGTTGCCGGAGCTCTTTGCGATACAGATTGGCACGACCAGCTTCCCGATAGTGTGGTCGATTATCGGCTCCGCGTTGTTCGTTGCGGTGATCGCACTGTTAACGAGAAGGTATTACTAGGCTACAAGAGGCACGAAGTCATTTATGTGCTTTGTGCCTCTCTGTGGCTCGCTTTGAACTCCATCGCCCCGTCTTCAACGCGCCCGTAACGCATCATCGAAAGGTCCTTCACGTAATTCTGGTGCAGTCGCCAGGGCGTCTTCAATCCCTGCCGCGGCAGCGTGTGCAGCGCGCGCAGCACGTACCCGGAGTTGAAGTCGATTACAGGCTGCTCGCCGACGTCCGGATCGTTCAAACGCGGCGTACAGCTCGAATAGCCGTGCTGGTCCATGTGGTTCAAGAGCCTGCACACGTACTCCGCCGCGAGATCGCACTTCAAAGTCCACGACGCATTCGTGTAGCCGACGGCGAACGCGAGGTTGGGTACGTCGCTAAACATCATTCCTTTGTAGACGAGCGTCTTCGGCAGATCCACTGGCGCTCCATCAACGACGAGTTGCATCCCGCTGAAAAGCTTCAAGACGAGACCCGTGGCCGTTACTATGATGTCCGCGTCGAGTCGTTCGCCTGACTTCAGCAAGAGACCGTCTTCGGTGAAAGTCTCGATCTGATCCGTCACGACTGAAACGCGGCGCTCGCGCATCGCGCGGAAGAGGTCCGCGTCCGGCACGAGACACAGTCGCTGGTCCCACGGATTGTACGGCGGTGTGAAATGTTTTGCGTCATACTCCTCGCCGAGTTGTTTGCGCACGCCTCTCGTCACCATCCACTTAAAAACTTCCGGTTTCTTTCGTGCGAGACTGTAGAAGAACGAACTCGAAAGCACGTTTTTCCAGCGCGTCAGCATGTAGGCGGCGTGGTCCGGCAGAACTCGTCGAAAAAAGTTTCCCACTTTGTCCTGTGCGGGCCGCGAGACGACATAGCTCGGAGAACGCTGAAGCATCGTGACGTGCGCCGCACGCTCGGCCATCGCCGGAACGAGCGTAACCGCTGTCGCGCCACTCCCGATGACGACGACGCGTTTGCCTGTGTACTCGAGATCGTCAGGCCACTTCTGCGGGTGCACGATCATCCCGCGGAAACGGTCGAC
>JBKPPH010000258.1:0-5987 GCA_046733535.1 Acidobacteriota bacterium | reverse complement strand
CGTGTTCAGCATCAGATCGCCGGCCGCCCTGAACACGCCGCCCACGTAAGCTATCTGAAAACGATCGCGCTCGAGCTGCAAGTGACGAATCACTGCGCAAGCCGCGAGTCCAAGCTCGGTTCCACCGTCGGCGACGATCTGTAACGCCACGTCATCTTTGTGCTTCGCCGCGTTAACGACGTCTCTGCCGAAGCCGGCCAAACGTTCATTCGTAATCGTCGGCGCGTAGATCGCGGTGGTCAGATCGTCTGCACTGGTCACATGAAAATACGCGCAGGCTAGTTCCGTGAGCTCGGTTTTTGGACCACGTCCATCGAATGCATAGGCGACCGCGCGCAGCGCGCGGCGCGCGAGCCATGCGCCGCCCCCTTCATCACCGGCGATCGGTCCCCACCCTCCGGCACAGAAACGTTTGCCGCGAGCGTTGATGCCGCAACAGATGGATCCGGTCCCTGCAATAACAACCAGTCCCGGAGCGCCGTCAGTCGCTCCGTACAAGGCAATCGTCGCGTCGGTGACCACTTCAATGTCGCCGACGCCGAGCGGAGTGAGTGTTTCGCGCATGCGTTCACGCAACTCTCTGCGGCGCGCGCCGGCCAAGCCGATTTCCGCGGCGACCAAATCGTTTCGGCGAAGGTTCGCCGACGCGCATGCAGTGTCAATCGCCTCGCGCACCGCGGCCGCAGCGCCCGCAATCCCTACTCGTAGTGGGTTGGATGGTCCAGCCAGACCGCTGCCAATCACCTGTTGATTGGCGTCCATGATGACGGCTTCGGTCTTGGTCCCGCCTCCATCGACACCTACAACCGAGTTTTGCGTGAACATTATTGATTATTCTAGGTGTCGCTGATTTATAATGGAAACTAAAAGATTTTATTATTACGATAATCCATCTTGATATCGGGAGCCTACTGTGGAAATTCGACAATTGAGGGCCTTCGTGGCCATCGCGGAATCAGGGACGTTCACTGCCGGCGCGTTGCGAGTGCACGTGACGCAGGCGGCGATCAGTATGCAGATCCGGCAATTGGAGAACGAAATCGGAGCAAAGGTTTTTGTGCGTGCCCCGCGCCATGTGATCCTGACAGAGGCCGGCGAACAGCTTCTCCGCCGCGCGCGCCATATTTTGCGCGAACATGACGCAGCCCTGGATGAAATCGCAGAGCTTGCGGGCGCCGAGCGCGGCCGTCTGCGAATCGGAAGCGCGTCGGCCATGGTGCTAACCGAACAACTGCCTGGGATTCTAAAAGAGTTGCGCAAGCAACATCCCGCGGCGGAGATTTCGGTCACCTCGGGAACAAGTGAAGTGCTGGTCGATCAAATTCTCGCGGGCGAGGTCGATATCGCTTTCGTTTCATTGCCCGTTGACGTGCGTGGCATCAAGACTGAAAGGCTGAGCGAGGACCAACTCGTCGCGATCGCGTCGCCGCGTCACAAACTCGGGAAGCAACGCACGGTCAGTGCGTACACGCTTGCGGGTGAGCGACTGATTCTCGGCGAGCGTGGTGGAAATACGCGCCGGTTGATCGATCAGTTTTTCGCGCAAGCTGGAGTGACGCTGCGCGTGGCGATGGAACTGAGCCGTCAACAGGCGATCCGGCGCATGGTTGAAGAGGACATGGGTGTCGGCATCGTGCCGTTGCAGTCGGTGAAGGAAGACGTTGAGAAGGGAAAGTTAATACGCTGGTGGATTGAAGGCGCGCAGATCAACTGGGAATTAGGAATCGCGCAGTTGAGTAACGGTTACGATTCGCCGATCATGCAGAAGTTCGTCGCGCTGGCGCGCAGGAACTTCGCGAATACAACGCCCGCGAGCAGTACGAAGAAGAAAGGTAAATCCACCCACAAGTTGCACAAATGAAATCAGTGAAATCCGTGTAGTCTGTGGATTAAGCTCTCGACATCGTCGTCGTTATTGAAGAAGTCGGTGGAGATGCGAAAGCCCTGCGGCTTTTGAGTAACGAGAATTTTCTGCGAAGCAAGATAATCGACGATTTGGGCAGGATTCTCTGCGGCGACAAGCGTCTCCGCCGAACGAAACACTTCCTCTCCGAGCGGCGACAAAATCTTCCACCCAATCTCATTCAATCGTTGCGTCAACTTCCGATTCAACGCGAGTGCGCGTGCTTCGATGTTTGCCATGCCGATCGATTGCATCATTTCAATCGACGCGCCTAGCGCGAATATTCCCGCGAAGTGAGGACAGCCGAGTTCGGCACGTGCGGAGACGTCATGCCGCAAATGCACCTCGTTGTTTCTGTCTCCATAAGGATCCTGAACACTCAGCCAGCCGATGGAACGCGGACGCGACGCGGCCAGCAGTTCTTTACTGATGTAGACGAAACCCGATCCATATCCCGACAGCATCCACTTGTGTCCAGTCGCGCACAACGCGTCGATCTTCATGCGCTTCACATCGATCTCGAAGGCACCCGCCGCCTGGCTCGCGTTGACAACGAGAGCATGGCGGCCCTTGATGCCCGCCAACTCTTCGAGATCGGATCGGAACCCATTTGAATACTGCACATAACTCATCGCAAGAATGCCGGTGCGCGTGTTCATAGCCCCGCGCAGGTCCTCAGGTCGCGCCACTCCCTCCACTGATTTCACGATATGGACCGGAATTCGGCGATGCATCCACGGAATCGTCGTGACCGGAAACTCTAAGTCGCACGAGATCACTTCGCCATGGTTATCGAGCGCATCGACGATGAGATTCATTCCCTGTGAAGTGTTAGTAGTGAACCCGATCTCCTCTGCGTCGGCATTGATAAACGCCGCGACCTGGGCGCGCACTTCTTCGCGCCGCGCGAGCCATTCGTCCCAGTGAACGTCGCCATCGTTCATCATCTGCTCGTAATAAGCCGCGCCGGCTTTCATCGTCGCTTCGGCGAGTGGACCAGCCGCCGCCGTGTTCAGATACACGGTGCTCGTAGTGACCGGAAACTGCGCCCGAACTTCAGTCCAGTTGATCATGTTCTTGGAAAATACATGAAGCCACACGTAAAGGAAATAGCCGCAGATGAACGCAGATGAAGGATCCTGATCCGCGTTTATCTGCGTTCATCTGCGGCTTAGATCGATTCTTTGTAAGTTTCGAGGTTCTGTTGGATCTTTTGCAGCAACTGCGACTTGAGCGTGTTTGATTGGAGTTTCTCGGGAGGCACGGGTTGCCATTTTCCCGGGATGAGGATCTGGGAATCGATAAATGCATCGATTGCTTCCTGCAAACCGTCAGTCCTGATCTTGCCTTTCATCGCGATCACTTCTTCGATAATCCACGTCACGGCGTCACCGGTTATACGATGGCGATGGTTGATTACAGCCGACCGCTCCTGCAAGGTCTTCAAAATCAGATCGAATGGACCACCAAGAGCAGCTACCAGTCGCAGGTAACACTCCTGAAAGTCTTTCACACGCGCCGCTTTCGCAGGCGTGAGCTGCAAGTCGCGCTTGCCGACATACGACGCTGCCATGATACGGCAGAAAATTTCGTCTGGCATGTAGGCACTGGTGTCGTCCACGCGCGTGATTGTCTGCGCGACGTAGTAAGCAGGTAACAGCCGCAGAAGATTACGGATCAGGAAGACGGGGTTATGAGTGAAGCCGTCAGGAAGTCTCTGGATTCCCTTCCCGACTTTTCGGTCCTCGAAGTAGCTCAAACTTTTATCGAAGTCTCGAATCTCTTGCTGCGCATTGCACATAAGATAGCTGATCTGCTCGGAAGTGAAACCAATCCTCCAAAGCATGCGCCGATCTCTTTCGCGTGCGAACGCATCGTCGAACATGCGCAGACAAGAAGCATTCTTGAAGTTGTTCAGGTTCTCTTTTTCACCGGACGCGATGAAAGCCATGGCTTGCGCAAAGACCTGGACCAGCGTTCTTGCCCAGCCGCGCTGTTCCGCAAGCGAAGCCGAATAACGATCGACGTCCTTGAAGCGGTACTTGTCGTGCTTGGCCGCAAACTGCCGGATCGAACCGTAATCGAGCACAGCGCCGCTCGCGAGCATGTTGTCGCCGTCCCACGAGAGCCAGTTGAAGATGTACTCTTCTTCGAGCAACGCCGCGAGTTTGGCGTATGAACGCGCGAAGTAATCGAGCGCGGTGGAGTAACGCTTATCGTCTTCGTCAGGGATCTGCCAGAAACCGTTTTCGACTTCGCGATCGATGAAGTAGTCGATTGAGGCTTTGAGTTCCTGATGGCGTGCCTGCTTGAGATAGCGAAACATGTGTGCCGGTCTGATCAGGTTCGGCGCGCTTCTGACGCCGATCGCGGTGTGATCTGCAAAACCGATCACGGCGAGGCCGCGTTCGGTCGGAATCCCCTGGCGATAAAAGATCTCAGACATGACGGCGCTGCCGAGCATCTCGTCGAGATCCGCCAGACCGGACGAGTAACCGTAGCTGTTGTCCCCGGTCGCAACGTGTCCATCTGCCTGCTGCGCGCCCGGGCTCAATATCGTCGCGCCCGTGCCACGACTCGAGATGTCGAAAGTTAGACGATCACTTTTTATGTAGCCGTTCCAGATGCTTCTGCCGTCGCCGGAGGTTTTACCCTGTCGATTGCGATGTTGAGTCTGGAGATAACGCGTGGCCATGTAAGGGTGTGGCTTGATGGTTTCCGGCGCATACTTCTTGCCTTGTTGCAAATCGTATTCGTTGATGATCTGGAGCGAGAAAGTGTTGAGAATAACTTGTTCGAGATCTTTGTTGACGCTCGGCGGATGGTCTGCGGGGATGAGGCCCATCTCTTTCGCGAGCGGAAAGTTGAAATAGAGGACACGACCGTGCGGGCGATAACGAGCCTGATAGTCGACGTACCCGTCAGGGCTAACGTTGCGCCATGGATGCCGGCCGTCTATTTCGCTGAACTTCTCATACATATTGGGCCACAAGAAGGCACAAAGAACACATATGACAAGCCACGCAGCATTCTATCGGTTTTGGAACAATCGGCCTATACAAAAATTTTTGCACTCTTGTCGCACTTCACGGTTGACAAGCGAAAAACCCCTGGGCCTACTCTCTACACGGAGAACCTCATGATATACATTCAAATAGCTGAAAATGACAATGCGATAGGGTTTGTGGCCTTAGCAAAGAGCGGCAGCTCAGTACTGTGCCTGCCCGAAAACATCTATGGCGTGTCATCTGAACACTTAACACTGCTTAGACGAAAGCACATTCCTTTCAAAAGATTGGAAAGCAACACCGTTCGTCTACCAAAACCCTCACGACCTCACCATGACAAAATATGAGATTTACTTACCACTGAAATACAACGACGGCACCGGAATCGAGCCGGAAAAGCTACAAGAAATCCAACAGCAGTTACTTGCGGTGTTTGGCGCAATGAACGTCAGTTCACTGTCTGCTCCATTTCAAGGCACATGCAGGTGTTGAGTTCGTTGATGACATTATTCGCATTGAGATAATTACCGACGCAGGTATGATATCGAATCGCTTCTTCAAGAACTTCAAGCGGCAGCTAAAGAGAGAACTTCGCCAACTCGACATGGCTTTGCCTAAAAAGTCGAAAATCATTCTTGGCCACAGTCAGTACAGAGAGCGGTAGCGACCTGGTCAACGATGGGGGGTCGAGAATTATTTAGCGAATCTCGCATGCTAATCACTGACCAGGTCGCTACCGCTCCCTGTACTGACTGTGTCCAAGCTCGACGTCCCACTTTTGAGGCAGCCACTCGACATCCTCATCACGGCGCAGGACATTCACACGATCTGAGGCATAAAAGCACAAAAGATTTACTTACGAGGTCGCGGTGCTGGATCATCTTTTTGTGCTTTGGGTGGCTTTTCGTGGCTTGATCTGCTTTGTGGTTTTTTGTGGGGCGAACCATAGGGTGGTTAGAGGTGGGAGATCGATGTCAGCTCCGTTGAGCGCAACACCGTTGTGGGCGCCGTAAATTTCAGCGCTGGTGTTAATGATGAGGTCGTATTCGCCCTCGCTAAGAAGATCAACGCGATAG
>JBKPPH010000257.1:0-5622 GCA_046733535.1 Acidobacteriota bacterium | reverse complement strand
GTTACCTCCAGGCCTCTGAGTCGCAATACGAGGGTCGCCAGCAAACCGATCGTGCCGGCGCCCATCACCGCCGCGCGCCGCGGTTTCCATACACGTAGCCGGCGTTGTATCTCGTACGCCTGCGCAATGCCTTTCTCGACCACAGTCGTCGGCTCGAGCAACACGCCGACGTCTTTCAGACCCTGCGGGATCTTTACGATGAATTCCGCGTCGTCGACGTAGTATTCACTCATGTAGCCATGTCGCAGGTTGATGCCGCGCTCGAAGTACGTGTCGTCAGTCGTCATGTCGTTGGTGCCGATCAAGTCGTAAATACTAGAGCCGGGCCGGCGGACGGTTGCGACAACGTAGTCTCCCGGTTTTAGTTCCGTCACGTTTGGACCAACTGCTTCGACCTGGCCAAAGCCTTCGTGACCAATAACCAGGAAGTCAGAGCCCGGAGGCGCCTGACCGTATTCGGCGGCGTTGATTTCCTTGTCCGTGCCATCGACGCCGACGCGCAGCACGCGCACGAGCACGCCGCGTCCGTTAGGGACATCGTTGACCTTCGGCGCCGGCAGTTCCGCTAAATGAACTGTGTTTGGTACTCCTGGTTTTACGGCAATTGCTTTCATGATCGTTCCTTCTGACGTTTGAAGTTTTAGCTTGCTGACATCGCCAATTGCGATTGCACTCCGAGGCGTGCGAGTGTTGATAAAACGCGTGTCGGTTCGCCGAGATCGCTCCAGCCAACATCTTCCACTCTCATCACGGCGAGATCCTGTGGACGCACTGCCAGCACCTGATGAGAGAAGTTGCTGTCCTCGAGTTTGTTGTAGAGCTCCCGGACCGCTTTGCGTTCGGCGGCGGTTTCGAAGGTGGGAATGATTGACGCGAACTCGGCGTACAGTTTGGGTAAAGCAGCGCGCGTCATCTTCAGTAACGCATCTACACGTCCAACCATAACGAAACTGTTCCACAAGCAGCCGCGTTCCATGAGCGACGCTGCGAGCTTCGCGTTTGGTTTTTCCCAAAACCTGCTGACACGCGTGACCGATCGTCTGGCACGTCCGAGTATTGAACTTTGCGGTTCGATCCATCCGTATTCTGTTTCGGCCGATGTCGCCGTGATGCCGAGCAGCGTCACCGTCTCAGGTTGTAACTCGACAACGTCAAATGCCGCGTCGATGTGCGACATGAATTGTTCGTCGTCGGCGAAGTAATGATCGGAAGGAAACAGCGCCACGATTGCTTCCGGCGATTTCGCTGCGAGACGCATCAGGGGATAAAGAATTGCAGGAGCTGTTCCCTTGTTCTGCGGTTGTTCGAGCAGAAGATTCGGCGAGATCGTTTCGGTCAACGATTTATAAAAGCGGCGGTGCTTCTCCGTGACGACAAGCAACGTTCGGTCACGTGCCACGGACCTCGCCACGCGTCGCCGCGTTTGATCGAGCAGCGTCATTCCTCCGATCACGGGCACGAATTGTTTCGGTCGATTGTCACCCGTGATTGTGCGAGTCATCGATCGCAAACGAGTACCGTCACCGCCTGCGAGTATGATTGCCCATCTTTCGTTGCTCATCTTTGGTTGGTCCTTCTGCTGGAATTCGCCGAACACACATAAGTCGGGCCACAAAGAAAAACCTTACACGCCACAAAAAGGCACAAAAGTCACAAAAAGTTAGACCAACCTTTTTCGTGTTTTTTGTGCCTTATTGTGGCTATACGCCGTTTTGTTGGAGGAGCTTTGCGACGAGGCCGGTCCAGCCGGTTTGGTGGCTCGCGCCTACGCCGGCGCCGTTGTCGCCGTGGAAGTATTCGTGGAAGGGAACAAGGTCGCGCCAGTTGGGATCGGTTTGAAACTTCTCGACGTTGCCGAATACCGGCCGACGCTCATTACCGTTTCGCAAAAAGATGCGCGACAGTCGCTTCGAGATCTCGCCTGCGACTTCCCAAAGCGTCAACATCTGACCTGAGCCAACCGGACACTCGACCTTGAAGTCGTCGCCGTAATAACGATGAAACTTTTGCAGCGATTCAATGATCAGGTAGTTGAGCGGGAACCATATTGGACCACGCCAGTTCGAATTACCACCAAACAATCCAGTGCTCGAATCGGCGGGCTCGTAATCCACGCGATGCGAGGTGCCGTTGAATCGCAGCATGTAGGGATTGTCTTTGTGGTAGCGCGAGAGGGCCCGAATGCCGTACGGCGATAGAAACTCATTCTCGTCGAGCATCACGCGCAACACGCGGCGCAGTTGTTCCTGGTGGACGATCGAAAGCAATCGTCGTTCGGAATTTCCAGGCGTGCGCATGCAGGCAACGTTCTTCGTGAGATCGGGACGGTTCGCGATAAACCATTGCATGCGACGTTTGAAATCAGGCAGGCGATCGAGTAGCTCAGGCTCGACTGTCTCGACAGCGAAAAGCGGAATCAAACCGACCATCGAGCGTATCTTCACCGGAAAAGGTTGACTGTCGCGCAGGTGCAGTACGTCGTAGAAGAAGCCATCCTGCTCGTCCCACAACCGGATCTCGTCGTCGCCACGATTGTTCATCGCCCGAGCGATGTAGAGAAAATGCTCCCAGAACTTGCTCGCCACGTCTTCATACGACGGATCTTCTTTCGCCAACTCCATCGCGATCGCAAGCAGATTGAGCGCATACATCGCCATCCAACTCGTGCCGTCGGACTGCGCGATATGCCCGCCGTTCGGCAGCGGCGCGTTGCGATTGAAGACGCCGATGTTGTCGAGTCCGAGAAAGCCGCCCTGGAAGATGTTCATGCCGTCGGCATCTTTACGATTGACCCACCACGTGAAATTCAAAAGCAGCTTCTGAAACACTCGTTTGAGAAAGACTGTGTCGCCCACGCCGCGACGTTTCTTTTCCATCTTGTAAACACGCCACGTGGCCCACGCGTGGACCGGCGGATTGACGTCGCCGAAGTCCCATTCATACGCGGGCAGTTGACCATTCGGATGCATGTACCACTCGCGCAGCATCAGCAGGAGCTGGTCCTTGGCGAACTCGGAATCAACCATCGCGAGCGGAACACAATGAAACGCGAGGTCCCACGCCGCGTACCACGGATACTCCCACTTGTCCGGCATCGAAATCACGTCGGCGTTGTACAGGTGCTTCCACTCATGATTGCGCCCGTGCTTGCGCTCCGCCGGCGGCGCCGGCGTCGCCGGATCGCCTTCGAGCCACTGTTCGATCACGTAGTGATAAAACTGCTTGGACCAAAGCAGTCCCGCGAGCGACTGGCGCATTACCGATCGCGCATCGGCTGAAAGGTGAGAGGGAATCACGGTTTCGTAAAACTCATTCGCTTCGTGAATTCGATCCGCGAAGATCTTGTCGAAGTCCGTGAAAGCCTCTTGCCCAAGGAAATCGTTCGTTAACCGCAAACGAATCGTCGCCGTCTCGCCGGGAGCGATGGTGAGCTTGTAGTTTGCGGCCGCCTTCGTTCCCACGTGCTCGGGATTGACTGCTTGTTGATTGCCATAAACGATGTAGTCGTTAATTCCATCCTTGACAAAGGCTGAGTTGGTCGGCGCTTCGAAGAGCCGTTGATTGTTCGTATCGTTTTCGGTGAACAACAGCTCGGGACGCTCGTCGCAGTACAACCAGCGCTTGCCCGTCTCGTGGTGGTCCAGCTCGATCACGCTCTCAGCGATGCGGCGCAGCACTGGGCGAGGTTCCTCGTTGTGGCGCCACGACCATGTATTTCGAAACCAGATTGTCGGCAGAAAATTCAGCGAAGCTGCTTCGGGCCCGCGGTTCGTTGCGGTAATTTTGATCAGAATGTCTTCGATATCAGCTTTTGCATACTCAACGAAGACGTCGAAATAGCGATCGTCATTGAAAATTCCGGTATCAATCAGCTCAAACTCCGGCTCGAACTTGCTGCGGCGGCGATTCTCTTCCAGCAGTGGGCCATACGGAAACTCACTCTGCGGATACTTGTACAGGTACTTCATGTACGAGTGAGTCGGCGTCGAATCGAGATAGAAGTAATACTCCTTGGCATCTTCGCCGTGATTGCCTTCGTTGCCGGTCAATCCGAAGATGCGCTCTTTCAGAATCGGATCGCGACCGTTCCACAGCGCGAGCGCAAAACAGATCCGCTGGTGTCGATCGCAGATGCCCGCGAGACCGTCTTCATTCCAGCGATAAGCGCGTGACCGTGCATGGTCGTGTGGAAAGTAGTTCCAGGCAGCGCCGTAAGAGCTGTAGTCTTCACGAACGGTGCCCCAGGCGCGTTCGCTGAGATACGGCCCCCAACGTTTCCAATGCTTCGTGCGTTGACGTGCTTCTTCCAGCCGTCGCTCTTCCGCGCTCATTCCGCCCTCCGCAGTTCAATGTCTCCACAGTGGGGACAGGTGTGCGCCTCTTGCAGCACGCCGCCGAAGATCTCGTCAGTGGAGTCATCGATGCTGTAATCGATCTTCATCGCGTGATGGTTCATCTCCGCGCTGCATTTCGGGCAAATCATTTTTGTATTTTGATGATTCATGATTGTGCTCAGATTGAAATGTTCTCTCGTCCGTAGCGAAGCACTTTGCTCATCCAGACCAGTTCACCGAGGAACTTATCCATTCGTTTTGCGTGCGTCGCTTCGTCGATGATTTTGTTATCAGCATTGAACAGTTTCTGCGCGCCGGAGAAATTCCCGTCCCAGAAAATCGTGACCAGGCCCAGTTCTCTCATCACGGGCAGCAAGCTCTCGATGACGCGCGTGCCGCCGAAGCCGCCGGCCGAGACACCACAGATACCGACCGCTTTGTGAATGTATTCTTTGAGATTGGAGTCGAGGACGTGTTTGAGCATCCCCGGATATCCGTGGTTGTATTCGGGAACAACCAGCACCATGCCATCCGCGCGCGCGCAGAGCTCCGAGAACGCCGGATCTTTTATCTGCTCACCGGCGTCGTCGCCGGGAAACTTGAGTTCGCGAATGTCGACGAATGCAGTCTCCACGCCTTCGCGCTTTTGCACTTGTTCGAAAACAAACTTCGCGACGTTTTCACTGGCGCGTCCTTTCCGCACCGTGCCGAGAATTACCGGAATGAAGAGTGGTTTACTATTCATGATCTGTTTTTATCTCTCAATCAGTGCCATCACGTGGCCGTCCGGATCGCGCGCTAGCACGCCCTTACGAAATCCCAAACTCCTGTCGGTAAGCGCCACGACTCCCGGTGAAATCAAGCGAGAGTTCTCCCCAATTAATTTCTTCACAAATGCGTCTGTCGTGTTGACGATAAGCGTGGTCTGCCAATGAAACAAATCCGTCGCGCGCGTGTCGGCAGGTGCAGGCCGCCCATCGCGCGGCGCAAGGTACTCGAGAAATTCGATGCCTGGCCCCCCGCTGCCGGCTCGAAGACTCGTAATGCGTAACCTTGCGCCGAAGACGTTGTTCAGGTGTTCCTGCTCAGTGCCGTAATTCTCACTCGTACCGGCGATACGCAGGCCAAGCGCGTCTCGATAGAATTTTAGACTGGCTTCAGTATCGCTGACCACGATCGCCGTGTGATCGATCCCGAGAAACAGCTTGTCCTTTCTCTGCCACTTCTGATCGCCCTTGTCCGGAGGGAACTGGAGAATCTCGAGCCAGTGCTTGTCAGGATCGCGAAA
>JBKPPH010000256.1:0-17738 GCA_046733535.1 Acidobacteriota bacterium | reverse complement strand
AATTCGTCTGCTCATCGTTAGCCTCGAAAGTTGTCTTTGACTGGAAAGTGAATTCGTCTGCTCATCGTTAGCCTCGAAAGTTGTCTTTGACTGGATTTCAGGATTTTACACAGATGAATCCTGGTTAGTCTTGTAAACCCTGTCCAACCAGCGCTGCGATCGCAGCGATCATGTCTGCCTGCTCGATCGGCTTAGCCAAATGCTGATGATAACCCGCTGCGAGCGCGCGCTCGCGGTCCTTCTTCGAAGCGTAGCCAGTTAACGCAATCGCGGGAATGCGCCCGCCCTTTTCGGCCGGCCTCGCACGCACCTTGCGCATCAACTCGTAACCGTCCTCGTCCGGCATTCCGATGTCGCTGACCATCACGTCCGGCAACTCATTCTCAAACACGCTGAGCGCCTCCTTCGCCGACTTCGTCGAAGTCACTCTCGCGCCGTAGCGCTTGAGCATCGTTCCGAGGAGCTTGCGTGAGTCGTCGTCATCTTCAACCAGCAGCACGTGCAGGCCGTCAAGCCTGACCACACCGCTGCGAATGCGGCGACGTTCAACTTCTCGTTTCCGCTCTTCCGCGCGTGCGGGATCTCTTCGCTCCTGTGCAATGGGAAGCTCAACTGTAAACACTGCGCCTCGCCCGAGTCCTTTACTCTCCGCGGCAATCGCGCCGCCATGGAGCTCGACCAGATGCCGCACCACCGCCAGCCCTAATCCGAGCCCACCTTGCTTTCTCGAGATTGAAGCCTCCGCCTGACGAAAGCGATCGAACACGTACGGCAGAAACTCCGGATCGATACCTTCACCCGTGTCGCTCACGGTCAGACGCGCCGACTCCACACACGTAAGATCGACGTCCACGATGCCGCCGCGTGGCGTGAACTTGATCGCATTTGAAAGCAAGTTCCAAATCACCTGCCGCAGACGATGCGGATCGCCTTTGATCAAACATTCGCGTGGCTCGAAGTGAGTTTGCAACCGGATGCCTTTGACGTCGGCGGTCGGTCGCAATGCATCGAGTGCTGCGTCAACGATGGGAGCAAGGTTTAGCGGATGCAGATCGAGCCGAAGGTTGCCCGTGATGATTCGCGAGACGTCGAGCAGATCGTCGATCAGTCGCGCCTGCGATCGCGCGTTGCGCTCGATGGTTTCGATCGCGCGCGCGACGCCTGATCCTTCAACCTCGCCGTTCCGGATCATGGAGGCCCATCCGAGAATCGAAGTCAATGGCGTGCGCAGCTCATGCGAGAGTGTCGCGAGGAATTCGTCTTTGAGTCGATCGGCTTCTTCCGCGTGCCGCCGTGCAGCACGTTCGCGAACGAGTGACGCTGCTCTTTCTTCTTCAGCGCTTTGTCGCGCGGTTACGTCGAGGACGAGGGAAAGCACTGAGACCAGTTTTCCGCGATCGTCGTGCAACACTGAGTTGTACCACTCGCAAAACAGGACCTTACCGTCGCGCGTGTAGTTGCGGTTGCGCTGTACCCCCTGAACTTCGACTCCCTCGCGCTGGCGGTTGGTCACGAGCGCCACTGCGTCGACGTCATCCGCAAAGACAAAGCGCCACTCGTTGACGTGTTTGCCGATCACGTCTTCAGCCTTCCAGCCGAAGAGCCGTTCGGCGGACGCGGACCAACGCGAAACGCGAAAGTCGCTGTCCCACTCGATCACAGCGAGCGGCGAACTCTCCACATGAAAGGCCAACTGTCGATACGCTTTGTGCGCCGCTTCCTCAGCTTGCTTGCGCGCGGTGATGTCAGTGATGACGGCGATGCCGCCGGCGATATTGTTCGCTTCATCCAGCAGCGGCGAGTAATGTGATTCGAAGACGCCGGTCTCTGACGGTCCATAAGGATGGTTCTCGGCGGTCCATTCTTTTCCCTCGAATACTGCCGAGAAACAACCGTCGTTCCCCGACTCTCGCAGGAACGGGAATACGTCGACGACGGCTCTGCCCAGCACCTCGTCGCGCTCACGGCCCGAGATGCGCTGCATGGCGCGATTCCACGCGATGAGCTTGCAGTCGCGATCAAACGCGAAGATGCCATCGACGCTCGCGTCGACAAGTCGGGTTAGTAACAGTGTGGAATCGTTCGGTGTAATCTGTGGTTTATTTCCCGGGTGTGAGAAGTATTAATCCGGTCGCGTCGCGCACTAGTATATTCGATCCCAACAACACAGGCATCGCAAAAGTCGAAGCGTCGGCCACTTCATAACGACGTTCGACCGCGAACGACGGTGTGTTACGTTTAGCGACGATCAAGTCGCCACCGTTCGTCAGGAAGACGACGTGTTGCGGAGTGAGCAGCAACGATGCGTGCTCGCCCTCACGTCCTTCCGTGGTCCATCGCACGGCGCCCGTCTTCGCGTCAATCGCGAAGAACTGGCCCTTCTTCTTCGAAGAGTGACCATAGATCAAGCCGTCGCCAAAGACAGGTGAACTCATGTACATCGCGATGTCGGGATTTTTCCAACTCTCGGTCGCTTGCCACTTGCCGGCGTTCTGCGTCAACGCAAAGGCATGCGTGCCCTGGCGTGTTCCTGAAACGATCAGGTGAGTGCCGGTCCAGAGTGGCGTCGAGATGTTCTCGTGCCATTCATCAGGAAACGGCACCGACCAAAGCTCTTTGCCGTTCTTACCGTCGACGCCGACGATCGAGCCTTCGGTCATCGTCACGATCTGTTGTTGGCCGCCGGTTTCGATCACTACGGGCGAGGCATAGCCTGGTCCAAGCCCGCGCCACTCCCATTCGGTGGCGCCGGTTGCCGGGTTGAGACCGAGTAACTGTCCGCCATGCACGTCACTACCAACCTGGACCACGAGGCGTCCGTCAACCAGCAACGGAGAAGAAGCGGTACCGCAGAACAGTTTCGAAGTGTCGATTGATTTGGAGAAGTCGCGGGTCCAGAGTTGTTTGCCGGTCGCGGTGTCCCAGGCGTTGAGAATTCCGGTGACGCCGAGCGTGAAGAGACGGTTGCCGATGACGAGTGGAGTAGCGTGCGGCCCCTTCGCCATCTCGACGGCGTACTGGTTCTTTTGAAATGTCGATTGATATTTCTGCTGCCAGAGGATTTTGCCGTCGGCAAGATTAAGACTGGTGACGATCTCTTCCGGATCGCGCCGTGTGTGAACAAAAACGCGTCCACCCGCAACAACCGGCGACGAATAACCCTCGCCAATCTCGACCCGCCAACTCCGCTGCCACGATTCAGGCCACGTCGCCGGCGCATTCTTCGCCGATACCGACCCATCCCTCGCCGGCCCGCGCCACTGCGTCCACTCCTGCCCACTGGCAGCCGTAGTCACAACTATTAGGAAAACGAATCCGGTAAAAACTCTTGCTTTGTTCATGGGTATCCCTTCACGGACAGGTGAAGATCATAGATCAGCCGCTTGCGAATTGTGAACCCGGCCCAAAGCCCAATGAAAGTGTACTCTTGTTATCAACCTGAACTTACCCTATTATTCCTCGCCCGAGGGACATTATGAAAATCAGTGTAGAAGAACTTTATCTCACAACAGTTCAACAACTCTCACCGGAAGAACGTCTACAGTTGGCGGTAATGATCCTCAACGACATCACGCCAACCGATGAAACAATAGAATACAGCGATAGCTGGTCCGACGAAGACCTTCAGGATCTTTTGGCCTTCACGCTTTCTCACAGCGAGAATCCTCATGAAAAAAACAGAACCAAACCTTGATGCCGGCGATGTAGTCCTGGTCGCATTTGCGGGCGTCGAAAAAACCAAAGTACGACCTGCGGTGGTTCTATCATCGCGCCTCTACCACCTGGAGCGACCTGATGCGATCGTTGGGTTGATTACCAGCCGGGTTAATGCGGCATATTCCACAACAGACTATCGGTTGCAGGATTGGGTGGACGCCCGACTAAGACAACCGTCTGCATTTCGATCGTTTCTTGTCACCATGCCCCGCTCGTTGATTAAACGCAGAATGGGCAAACTTTCAACTCGTGACTGGCGATCAGTGCTGGAAAGAATTCAGCGGACATTTGGCCTCAGGCAAGGGCATTAGAGCAGCTACACCACGTCGGCGAAGCTTTTGCGGGTGCGGGCGAACCACCAGTAGCCGAAGATGAAGACCAGCAGGGCGATGGCTGCGAAGTAGGCGAGGCCGGACCAGTCCGGAGCGCCGCCGTCCAGGAAAATGCGACGATAGCTGCGGACGAGGGGAGTGAAGGGATTCAGGTTGATGAAGGTGCGGAAACGCGCCGGCACGATTGCTTCCGGGTAGATGATGGGAGTCAGATACATCCAAGCCATCAACAGCAACGTGACGCCCTGCGCAATGTCGCGCAAAAAAACTCCGAGTGACGCGATCAGCCAGGCTGCGCCGAGTGCAAACAGGAGTTGCGGAACCAACAGTGCCGGGAGCCACAACGCAGTGAGATCGAGATGTTGCCGGATCATGATCGTCGCGACCAGTAAACCGATGGTAGCGAACAGTTGATTACCGAGCGCGGCGAACACCTGCGCCGCCGGCAGTGCTTCCAGTGGGAACACGACTCTCTTCACGAGATTCGAGTGAGCGAGGATCGTACTTGCCGACTGCTGCACCGACTCCTGAAACATGGACCACGGCAGGAGGCCGCAGAAAAGATAAAGCGCGTAATCCCAGTGAGAATCGCTGGCGCCGAAGCGCGCGCCGAAGATGCCCGCAAAGATGAACGTGAAGATTGCGATCATCACCACCGGCGTCAGCACCGCCCACGCGAGGCCCAACACCGAGCCTTTGTAACGGCCCAGCAGTTCTCGCTTGGCGAACGAGAAGATCAATTCCGCCCGCGATGGGAGTTGCCAAAGCGGTTGCCAAATGTTGCGCTGTGCTGTTTGGGTTGATTGCATGAAGAGCTCAGCGAATCGATTCTTCCTCTTGTATGACTTTTTGTGGCACCGCTCCGGTTCCTCTCCAACTATTCTTATTGTGCCAACTAATCGCGACGTCGCTTGCTCCAATATCGCGCCACCACGTCTCAAACTCATCACGCGAAATGTAGAACGCCGTCGGCGCCACGAGGTGATCGAAAACGATCGTGTGCTGCTCTCGCCAACCAAATTTCGAGATCGCGCTCAAGTAGTCGTTGTAAAAGAGACGCTTGGCGAGTGGCGAACCGTTTTTGTTTAGTGGACCATAGACCAGCTTTGTGGCTGCGTAAACCAACGCAGCCGGAACCTTCGACAACTGCAGCAACGCGCGTTTATCGATGCGCGACGTTATCTTTTCGCGCACCGGGTTGACCCAACGCGTGATCCACCCGTTGTTCTCAGCGCCGTAGATCCACGCCGATACGTGTCCACCCGGCTTTACTTTCGACGCCAGCGACACGAAGCCGCCGCGCGGATCGGGCAAGTGGTGCAAGACACCGACCGAAAAAGCGTAATCAAACCTGCGCGCGAGCGGCAGCCGGTAGATGTCAGCCTGAATAATATGTGCGTTGGGCAATGAACGCGTCGCCGCGAACGCCGTCTCGACCGCTACGCTCAAATCGATGCCGATGATTTCGCGCGCGCCCCAGCGGGCAGCGAGTTGTGTGTGGCGTCCTTTACCGCAACCGCCTTCGAGCACGACCTTGTCGCGGAAAAACTCAGGCGTCACTGGCGCGATCCAACCGAGAAACTGTTCAGCGTATCTTTCGTCTTCCTGCGTGAAGTGTTGCCACTGCCAGCCGAAATTGGTTGCTGTCGCGTGTTTGTCGCTCTCCACTTGATCAAGATTTGCGAAGCGCGGAATGCCGGAATTTATCGCAAACGAAGAAGCGCAGGCGTCGCAGCGCAACCTGCCCTCCATAATCTCGGAATCTTCGGATTTGCTGACAGAGAGGCTAAAAGATCCTTCACAGGAGGGACACAGGAGATACGAAAGTAGTTTTTCCTTCAAGCGGCTAAACTATAACATCCTCTGGCCCCGACCCGACGCTACCGCGTTACGGTAGTGACCGTGTCCAACAAGACGATTGAGGCAAAGCGATTAGCGTTCGAGCCAGGCGGCGAGGTCGGCGAATTGCTGCGCGATGAAGTCTCTAAAATCGTCTGCGGCGTTCGAAGCTGACAAGAGCGCGCCCGGATCGATCGTGATCGCTCCCGGCACGTACGCAGTTTCGCCGGAGTTGGACTGAAGGCGAATCGTGTAATCGCCGATCGGCGCGTTTGCCGCAACCTGCAACTCAATACTCACAACCGGAAACGGCGCGGCGATCTGTTCACGCGTCAGGCTCGCGGGATCGACAGTGAAGAACGGCGAGTTCACTGAGATGCTGGTGCCCGGTACTTGATCGACCCCCTCGCCGCCGAGATAAATCTTCACGCGGCGACCCGCAACGAGCGGAAGCGCGACAGTCGAGAGCTCCGCGTTGAGCCCGATGACTCTCGGATTGAGCGCTGATGCCTGAGCCGGAACCAAACTCGAGTTCAGCACCATGGGCGTATCTGCTTTGACGGCAAGCTGGCTTGACAGTTCGAAACTGCGAAACTTTTGAGCACTTTCAGGTCCTGACGCCACGATCACGCGGTAGTGACCCGGCGCCAGGCCTTCCAATCTATAACTCCCATCGTCCGCCGTCACATCGCTCGCGATCACGCGCCCATTAACAATATTCTCCGCCCAAACACTCGCACCATTCAGCGGAATCAACACACCCGCAGTGCGGTTGTCGGTAAGCCGGCCCTCGATACGACCGACTCGCTGCCGTGGTCCATAAAGACTGCGGACCTTTTGACGATCCTCTTCGCTCAACGTTCGTTCCGTCAGCGCGGGCAGCCCGAACGTTCCGTTCACCGCCTGGCGACCCTGCATCGTCGACGACAACAGCACCGAGTGGTCCAACCCGAGAAAGTGACCAATCTCGTGCGTGAACGTGGCTTCGAGATCGTACGTGCCGGGCGTGCCGTCGGTGGAGAACTGTAGCTCCGTGCCGTCCTCAGCCCGTGGGCGAGGATTGATGCTGATGTCGGCTTCGACGATGGCGCCTGTTTCCGGATCGAAGAAGACGCGCGTGCGACCTGTAGTCGAGTCGGAGTTGAAGGCCTCGTTCTCAGCAGTGGCGCCGATCGTCAGCAAGTTGACGCCATCGCCTGCTTCTGCCGGGCTGACTGAAACGACTGGAGACCACGTCACGACGAAGTTGACGTTTGACAAACTGGACCAGCGAGTGAGGGCGCGGCGTGCTGCTCCGACAACATCGCTATCAGGCTTGATGTTTGCGCCGGGAGAGAGCAGCGAAGTCGAGAGCGAGATCTCGATCGTCTTTTTGGGCCAATGTATTTTGCGGACGGTTTGTGCTGAGGGTTCGAATTCGGAGGAGTCGCGGGTTTCCAGTTGCTCACGGGAACCGAGAGCGAGGAACATGGCCACACTGGCGATTATGGCGACTGGATATTGCATTCAGAACTTCCTGGCGAGGACCAGTTTTACTGACGCGCGGCTGGAATCGGGGGAGCGGCCAGCGGAGCGCATGGTACCACGAATCCGAGTAGCAAAGATGCTAAAAAGTGCCACTAAGACTTAATTGTAGGGGCGGCCGTGGCCGCCCGTCTCACGAAGAATGCGCAATATAAACAAGGGGCGGCCACGGAGAGGACCGCCCCTACACGCTCAATTGATTGTTATGTGCGGGGCCGTGGCCGCTGGGCGGCTGGTCGTCGTGAAGCCGCCGCGTGTGAACGTCACCACTACGGGCACGTCTCCGGCGCCCGCCAGAGACGCAGGCAGGGTAAAGTTAATGAAGTCGAAACCCGGATTCCTGACATTCGGTTGCACCAGCACGATTCCGTCGCCACTGATTGTTGTAGTGCCGACCGTTACGGTGATTTCAGCACGCGTGGCGTTCCGCACTCCGGTAAGGCTTAATTGTATTACCGTGGGCGCGCCATTAGTCGTTACGCTGAAAGGCTCGGCCATCATCCCGGGAGCAGTCAAAGCACCTGCTCGCCCGCCCGCGTCGCCGCTGGTAGTGCTGATGTCAGGTTGTGCAGGAACAATCAGCACAAATCCGCGATGAAGCGTGTCGGTATTGGCGGCGGCATCGAGCACGTTGATCGCCACTGTCGCAACTCCTTGAGCTGTGGAGACAGGCATCACGAAATTGATTTGCTTGTTGGTGTTACCCACGAAGTACAGGCCCGCCGCTGCGCCGTTAACGCTCAGCGAAACGCCGTTGAGCTCTACCGGCATAGCCGGACTGCGCGGGGCCAGTGCACCTGGATCGTTTTCCTCACCCGGAACAGCGTTAGCGTCTGAAGGCGCGAGCGCAACGGTGGAGCGAACAATACTCAATTCACCCGGCGCTAAACCGATCGGCGCGCCGGGAACCGGACTCGGCGTCGGCGTCGGACTGGGACTCGGACTCGGAACTGGTGTTGACGCGGCGACCGGCATGTTGCTGGCGCCAGTAAAGAACGACAACACTGCCGCCGACTGGGCCGTGATCGTGGGAGTCAGGAGATAGTAAATCTCGATCGAGAAATCAGGGTTGCCGGTGCCAAAGTCCACACCGCCGAGCGCAAAAGCGATTCGCTTGCGAGTGTCGCCGGTAGCAAAGCGCACGCTTCCCAGACTGTTGAAATCAGGCGTTCTCGTCAGACGAATGAAAGTGTTTGAAGAAGAAACCGGCAGCGACGTCAGAAATATCTGCGGCGAATTCGTGGGATTCAAACCCTCAGCCGCCTGCGCGGTAGTCGGAAGTGATCCGTCAGGTCTGAAATTTACTCGCGAGGCAAAGACTAAACTCGACGGAGCCAGCGCTCCGTTGTAGTCAGTGAAAGTCGGAAAACGAAACAGGTCGTCAAACTGCGGCCGAGTGCCCACCTCATTGAACGTATCAGTCGCGACCGTATAAACGAAAAGGCCGAAAATCGGATTCGAGGCGACGGCATTGGCCTTAGGATCCGTCGCGCGCGACTCCAATGCGATGAGCGCTCCGTCCCGACTCAAGCGGCGCCCGGGACTTAAAAGGTTCGCGCCCGTGGTTCCGTTCTGTGTGCGCGTGACCTGACGAATATTAGTCACAGCTCCGTCAAAGTCCGCAACAAAGATCTCGGCATTGCGATCGGCATTATTGCGCTTGGCGGGATCGCTCGCGATGTTGGCGCTCGAGACGAAAGACACTACAGATCCGTTCGAAGACAATGATGGGTTACTCTGAAAGATGAACCCAACTCCCGAATTCGTGTCCTGCGTATTCGTTCCCTGGGTGAACTTTTCATCACCAATGTTGTAGAAGAACAACTCCGGATTACCATCACTGTTGCCGGTAAGCGGACCGGGATTGCGCGTCGAGATAAACGCGAGCAGATTTCCATCGTCCGTGATCGCAGGCTCGCGATTGTCATCAGCAAAGAACGGAGCATTAGTTGTTGAACCTGGTCTCGGCACGGCGCTGGCAGTCGTGTCAGTAATCTGTGTGAACATGCCATTAGCGACCAAATCCTGGAGCGGCAACTCCGCACCGAGGGTTAGGTCGACATCGCTCACTGCCGGAAGTTTGAAGATCCAGATCTCCGAATTGCCGTCCGTCTGTAAATTGCCTTCGGTACCGTCGAAGTTAGCCGGATGTGGCGCATTTGAAGTGAAGACGATGGTGTACACGCGCAGACCGCTCGCATTCGGTACTGGCGCCAGTGAGATCATCGGAGATCGATTATCGATCTCGATCTTCACAAGTCTTCCATCGGCAGGCGTCGGAGCCGGAGTCGGCGTTGGGCTAGGTGTCGGCGTCGGACTGGGAGTTGGTGTCGGGCTTGGCGACGCAACCGGGTTCGGAACGTTCTTCGTATTCGTGATCTGAAAGATGCGGCGCTGCGCGTAGTCGGCGAGAAAGATCTCGCGATTACCGTCCGCATTGTTTCTCCCGTCGCGGAGCTTTTCAGTTGAAAGATCTCCGTTCGAGACGAAAACAACGAAGCGGCCATTCGCGCTCATGTCGCCCATGACGGAGTTGAAAGCCGAGGTCGGAGTTGAAGTAAGTTGGACGACGAAGGGGTCAGGCGTCGGACTTGATGTTTGGGCTGCGACGGAGGCCAGCGAGCCACCGACTAGCGCTGACACGATGCTGGCGCACAAGAACCAGAAAACTTGCTTCACGAATTCCTCCGCAATAAAGACGCAAATACGAGCAGGTTTGATGCCCTCGGGGAGCTGAGCAGCGTTGCACGCGGTGAAAGTATTGCCGGCCACCGGCGATCAAAGAACGGCCATTCTAAGCAGAAGCCCCGCGGTTCGCAAGCAGGGACGTATTTTGGTAATGTCTGGAGCGCGCAGGTGGTTTGCCTCAAAGTAAGCTGTGGTACTTGGACAGGGTCAGTACCGTAACGCGGTAGCGGTCGGGTGAGTCTTCGGCATGCGATATTCTTTGGTACTGATGCGCGACGTCTGATCCGCGACGTCTGATCCGCTATCGCGTTACGGTACTGACCCCGTCCACGACTGAGTTTTGAGACAAGACGTGGCGCCTGCGCTCCGAATGAGGACCACCCTGTGACGAAGAGAGCGCTGATTACCGGAATTACCGGTCAGGACGGTAGCTATCTCGCTGACTACCTCTTGAGTCTGGGCTATGAAGTGCACGGCCTCGTGCGTCGCGTGGCGCTCGAGGCGCCTGAGACGAGGTTCAGCCGCATCACGCATTTACTCGATCGCGTAACGCTGCACCCGACCAGCCTGGAAAGTTACGCCAGTATTTTCCACGTCTTCAGCAAACACGATTTTGATGAGTGCTATCACCTCGCGGCGCAGAGCTTCGTGGCGGAGAGTTTCGCCGACGGCTTCTCGACCATGAACATGAACATCAATGGCACTCACTACGTGCTCGCGGCGCTGCGTGAGTTGCGGCCGAAGTGCCGTTTTTATTTTGCAGGTTCGAGCGAGATGTTCGGCAACGTCAACGAGGTACCGCAAACAGAGAGCACCGCGTTTCAACCGCGCAGCCCTTACGGAATCAGCAAGGTCGCCGGGCATCACTTGACGAGAAACTATCGCGAAGCGTACGGGCTTTATTGTGTCAGCGGCATTCTGTTCAATCATGAGAGCCCGCGTCGCGGCTTTGAGTTTGTGACGCGGAAGACGACGAGCACCGTCGCGCGGATAAAACTCGGCCTCGCGTCGGAACTCAGAATCGGTAACCTCGACGCGAAGCGTGATTGGGGTCATGCGAAAGACTACGTCCGCGCGATGCACGCGATGCTGCAACAGCCTGAACCGGAAGACTTCGTAATTGCGACCGGACAGAGTCACAGCGTGCGCGAGTTTTGTGAGATTGCATTTGCGGAAGTTGATCTCGATTACCGCGACTTCGTCAAAGTTGACGAAAGATATTATCGGCCCGCGGAAGTCGATCAACTGATTGGCGATGCTTCGAAGGCGCGGCGGGTGCTCGGATGGGAACCAACGTACACGTTTCGCGAGTTGATCAAAGAGATGGTGGCTTCAGACCTGGCCGAAGTCGAACAGGGATCATCAGTAGACAAATATGCCTCCAGCACTACGCGTTGAAGCGGTCTCCAAGCAGTACCGCATCTACGATCGGCCCGCCGATAGATTGAAAGAGACGTTGACGCGCGGTCGATGGAAGGCCCATCGCGAATTCTGGGCGCTCAGCGACGTCAGCTTCGAAGTCGAACCCGGCACGACCACCGGCATCATCGGCCCAAACGGCTCCGGCAAATCCACCTTGCTCCAGATCATTACCGGCACGCTCGAACCGACACACGGCAGCGTGTCGCTCGAAGGCCGCGTCGCAGCGTTGCTCGAACTCGGCGCGGGATTCAATACGCAGTTCACCGGCATTGAAAACATCTTCATGAACGCCTCGTTGATGGGGCTTTCGAAGAGCGAGACTGAGCGACTGCTGCCCGAGATCGCAAGCTTCGCCGAAATCGGGGATTTCATTTACCAGCCGCTGAAAACTTACTCGAGCGGCATGTACGTGCGGCTCGCTTTCGCCACAGCGATTGCGACCTCCCCACAAATACTGATCATCGACGAAGCGCTCGCGGTCGGCGACGCCGTTTTCCAGCATCGTTGCATGCGCCGCATCAAGGAGATGCAAGAGAACGGGACGACGATTCTCTTCGTCTCGCATGACCCGTCAGCCATTCGCGCGCTCTGCAACCGCGCGATCCTTTTGAATCACGGAAAGATCGTCGCCAAAGGCACCCCTGCCGACGTGCTCAATCGTTATCAGAAGATCATCATGGCGCGCCAGCAGGCGTACGAAGCAAATCTCAAACCGGCTGAGACAACAGAACCGAGCACCGTTGCTCCCGTTTTCAGTCGCACTGCAACTCCCCTCGCGTACCTGTACCGTCACGGTGATCGCAGCGCCGAGGTGTTGCAAGTCGAGCTACTCGATAGTTCCTTGCGACCAACCGAGCTTGTCGAAACGGCGGAGCCGCTGACCGTTCGCATCGTTTACGCTGCGCACGCGGATCTCGACCACGTTGTCTGCGGGTTCCTCATTCGAAACCGTCACGGCATTCACATTTACGGAACGAACACCGAGCTACAGGAAGTGCCATTTGAAGCGGTGCGCAAAGGGCAGCTCATGGAAGTGACGTTTGAGTTTAACTGCTGGCTCGCGCCCGATCTGTTTTCTCTCTGCGTTGCTGTCCATAGCAGCGCGGGCGTGAGCTATGACTGGCTTGACGGTTGTTTGTTTTTCAGAGTGATGGCGGCCACACGCATGGAAGGCGTCGCGAATTTAAATGCCACCGCGGCGAGCAGGCGGCTGTCGGGCACAGTCGCTTTGTCTGGAAAGTCAGGAGGAGACTTGGATACGGTCAGTACCGTAACGCGGTAGCGTCGGGTGAGTCTCCCGCATGCGATATCTTTGGGTACTTATACACCAGGGCCAACCCGGCGCTACCGCGTTACGGTACTGACCGTATCCAAGACACGCGATTCAATGTCAATGGAATTAGAAAAGACCGACAGCTCCGCAGACGGACTCGATCTGGCCCAACTGATGGACCAGATCAAGCAGGACGCAGAAAGGCGAAAGCGCAACGCACTGAACAACGGCGCCTCAGTTTTCTACAGGCAACTACTCACACAAGCATTTGACGTTCTGCTGCCGAGCGCGCCCCGCACTGAGCCGGTCGTGCCGGATCTCAAGCTCCAGCCCGAGTTTGAAAAACGCGAACAGTATCACGTGAACGATCTTCTCGGCTTTCACGATGAAGCGTTCGTCAGCAACGCCTACCGGGCGATTCTTAAACGTGAGCCGGACGACTACGGGTTTCCGCAGTATCTCGGGAAGTTGCGCAGCGGCCGCTACAGCAAAATCGATATCCTGACGAGCCTGAGGTTCTCGCCGGAGGGAGAACGGGCGAATGTTCCGATCGCAGGTTTAAGCAAGCTCTCGGCTTTCAGAAAACTCTATCGCGTGCCGGTGCTCGGTTATCTGCTGCAGCTCCCGGTAGCCATACTTCGACTGCCCGTGCTCATCGCCAATCACCGGCGACTGGAATCGCACACGGCCGCGCAGCTCGAACGCGTGACGGCGCATATCAACGAAGCTGTGGCCTACATCTCCGAGCTGGAGCACAAGCACTCGGAACTCAGTCGCAAACGGTTACAAATTTTCCAGGAAGAACTCGACGATCTGAAGAGCACCTTTAGATCTCAGATAGACCTACTGCTTAAAGATCAGGATGCGACGAGAATAAAAAGCGAAGCCGATCACCTGCTTGAGTCAGTCTATTGCTCACTCGAAGAAGAGTTCCGCGGCACACGCGCCGAGATCAAAGAGGAAGTGAAAGTGTATCTGCCTGTGCTCGCGAAGGCGGGGATTACGACCGGCATACTCGATGTTGGTTGTGGACGAGGCGAGTGGCTGGAAGTGCTGAAGGAAGCCGGAGTTCAAGCGAGGGGAATCGATCACAATCGCCTTCAGATTCAACGATGCAAGTCGTTGTCGCTCGATGTCGTCGAAAGTGACGCCTTAACTTATCTGCGATCCGTGCCGGGCGAGAGCTTGAATGCAGTCACGGGCTTTCACTTTGCCGAGCACCTGCCGCTCGAAACTTTCGTCACGTTTCTTGACGAGGTGGGCCGCACACTCAAACCCGGCGGACTGCTGATTCTCGAAACGCCGAATCCCGAAAATCTCGTCGTCGGTAGTTGTAACTTTTATTTCGATCCCACGCATAAAAATCCGATCCCGAGCCGGACGATGAAGGTTTTGGTCGAGGCGCGAGGTTTTCGTTGTATCGAGATCATGAAGCTTCACGCCGTCCCCAGCCCAATTGAAGTGAAGGACCGTTTGTCGAGCGACGTGAACCACTTCATCTACGGTCCAATGAATTACGCCGTGGTCGCTCGCAAGCGGGTCACGGATACGCCATGACTCGCATCGCTATTCTCAGTCGCGACGTGACGGCGGCAGATGCGGTGAGCAACGACGTCCTCGCAATGCACCGCCTGTTGAGTGAGCGCGGTCACGACGTTCGCGTTTTTGTCGACAGCACGAGCCTGACAGTTCCAGAGATCAGCCCATACAATGAAGCGTCGTCACACTTAACCAATCCGGAAGACGTACTGCTCTATCACCATTCGATTGGTTGGGACGGCGGCGTCGAAATTTTCAAGAGGGCTTCGTGCCGCAGGATCGTCAAGTATCACAATGTAACTCCCGCATATTTCTTTGAAGGCATCAGCGAGCGCCATCAGCATCTCTGCCTCAGCGGCAAGTCACAGGTTAAAGACGTTGTAGAGTGCGGGCCTGATCTACTGCTCGCAGATTCCGCTTTCAACCAGGCAGACTTGATTGAAGCAGGAAGCGACGATGACAAAACGTTTGTACTTCCGCCCTTCAACCACGCGGAGGCGTTGCAGGCAGGCTTTGCAGATCTCGACATCGTGGACGGCGATGATGGCGAGAGTGTGAACTTGCTCGCAGTCGGAGGCCTGCGCCCGAACAAGGGACATGCTGCTCTCATCGAGGCGTTTGCCATCTATTCCCTTCAGTTTAATCGACACGCACGGTTGTTTCTCGTCGGCGCGGAAACTCAGGCCCTCTCAACTTACGGGATGATGCTCCGGCAGATAATCAACACGTGGGATATCGATTCTCGCGTTGTGTTCACCGGAACGATCACAAACGAATCGCTGAAAGCCTATTACCTCATCGCCGACGCGTTGCTGACGACAAGCGAACACGAAGGGTTCTGCGTGCCGCTGGTCGAGGCGATGGCGATGAAGGTCCCGGTCGTCGCGTATGCGTCGACGGCGATTCCCGAAACCACACAAGACGCCGGTCTGATTTTGGATCAACGCGATCCGTACCTGATGGCGCAATCCATCGATTCCCTGCTCAGCAACGAGACCGCGAAGATGGCGCTCGTAGACAGGGGCTTTGACCGTTACGAGCAGTGTTTTTCAAACTACGGGATCGAGAAGCAGTTTCTCGACGTGACCACGCGCGCGGGATTTCACTTCTGAGTTGCGTCAGAAGTCACGAGCGAGACTTGGAGACGGTCAGTACCGTAACGCGGTAGCGTCGGGCGAGTCTTCGGCATGCGATATTCTTTGGTACTAATGCACCGACGGTCCACCCGACGCTACCGCGTCACGGTACTGATCGTGTCCAATAGCGATTTTTGAGGCAAAGCTGTTTTATGCCAAGAGTCGGAATTCTAAGTCCAAGTTTAGACACGGCCGATGCACTCAGTAACGATGCGCTCGGAATGTACGACGTCTTGAAACGGCGCGGACACGAAGTGCATCTCTTTTGCGAATCTCATTCGCTGTCTCATACTGCAATTTACGATGCCACGCGGATTAAAGACTTTCTTCGCGCGCCAATTGACATTCTGATTTATCACTACGCACGCGGGTGGGATCACGGTCTGCAGCTCCTTCGCGAGCTGCGCTGCCGTCGCGTGATCAAGTATCACAATGTCACACCCGCGAAGTACTTCGCCGGTTTCAATAGTCATGATGAGCAACTATGCGAAGCCGGTCGCAAACAGCTAGCGGACGTCGTCGCCGCGGAATGTGATCTCTATATGTCGGCTTCTGCGTTCAGCATGCAGGAGCTGCGCGAGCTTGGCGCCGATCCGGCAAAAACGTTTGTCGTGCCGCCATTCCATCACATCGATCGCCTCACTCAAATCGCGGGCGATCGCCTGACTTTGCAAAGTGTTTCTCGCGCCCACGCCAACATCGTCTCCGTGGGCCGCGTGGTGCCGCACAAGGGTTTCCTGCAATTGATCGAAGTCTTCGCGCATTACCATTACGGCTGCAATCGCAAGTCGCGTCTCATCATCGTAGGCAAAGGAGGCGAAGGCCACAGCGCGTATTCGAAACTCTTGCATCGCGCAGTCGACAAACTTCAGTTGACCAGCGCCGTGGTGTTTACCGGCGGCGTTTCGGATGCGGTGCTGAAGGCTTACTACCAGATAGCGGATGCGTTTGTGATGGCCAGCGAACACGAGGGTTTCTGTGTGCCCCTCGTGGAAGCAATGTCGATGAAGTTGCCGATCACGGCTTATGCCGCCACAGCGATTCCGGAAACTGTCGGCGATGCGGGAATCATCTGGAAAGAACGTGATCCTTTGCTGATGGCCGAATCGATCGATCTCTTCCTGCGAGATACTGCGGTGAGCAGTGCTTTGGGCCAGCGTGGCCGCCGCCGCTACGAGGCACTGTTCAGCAACCAAAAGATCGAAAGCACTTTCGTCGAGGCGATGGCCACACTCGGATGAGTAAAGTTGGCATCGTCGTACAAAGATGTCATGAAGACATCGTAGGCGGGTCGGAAACTCTTGCCTGGCATTATGCAACCCTCCTGAGCAATGCCTATGAAGTGGATTTACTCACCACCACCGCCGTCGACACCGCGGTATGGGCCAACACGCTGCCGGAGGGACCGGAAATCAAAGAGGGAGTTCGGATCGTCAGGTTTCCGGTAACGATCGGGCGCAGTCCGTACTGGGCACAACTGCACCGGAGAATCTTTGAAGCCTTCGGTTCATTTGAGCCCGGGAAGAGTAACGATCTTCCTGACTTCCGCTGGTCCATGGCGTTACAGGAAGACTTCATCCGGCACCAGGGACCTTACTCTGCACCGCTGTTTCACTTCATCCGCGAGCACTGGCGTGACTATCGCGCGCTGATTTTCATCACGTATCTCTACCCGACTACCTATTTCGGTCTCCAACAACTTCCCGCGGGCCGCGCTCTCTTCGCGCCGACGTTGCACGACGAACTTCCCGCATATCTCCCGGCATACAAATACGCAGCGCGGCGTGCGCGCGCGCTTGTCTGGTTGACGGCCGCGGAACAACGTGTCGGACAAAAACTCTGGGGCGACCTGCCGGGAACAATCGTTGCGATGTCGATCGAGACAAAAATTCGCGAGCCGCAATCGATGCCCGCGCCTTATCTTCTCTACTCTGGCCGCGTCGATCCGAATAAAGGCTGTCGTGAGTTGTTTGAGTCCTTCATCACGTTCAAGCAAAACCACCCGGGTAAGCTCCGTTTGATCATCACGGGTGTTGACGACATGCCTGTGCCCGAGCATGAAGACATCGAATTCAGGGGTTTCGTGAGTGCCGAAGAGAAGTTTCGATTGATGGCTGGCGCAATGCTGTTCGTGACGCCGTCACCGTATGAGAGTTTCAGCATCGTCACTCTCGAAGCGATGGCCCAAAACACTCCCGTCCTCGTCAACGGCGCTTCGACAGTCTTGGCCGATCACATAAACGCGAGCGGCGCCGGTTATGCTTACAC
>JBKPPH010000255.1:0-6360 GCA_046733535.1 Acidobacteriota bacterium | reverse complement strand
GCCAAACCTGCCCAGACTTCGTCGGGAGTGCCGGCAAAGAGAAGTGAGACGAGTCGCGGATGGTCCAGCAGGCGTTCGACGGTTGCGCGAAGTGGACCAAGCAGCAACGTGTCACCGCGCTTTATGATTGGCGGCCACGGTCGGTCTTCAGTGCGCGTATGAAAGTCGCCCTCGCCGAAGACGACTGCGCTGAAGCGATTAATGTCGCTGGGATCCAACGACGGTCGCCCCGCCAGCCGCACTTCAACGACTTGGCCAGTTTGCTGGTGCACACCGCTGAGACTCGCAGGCAACGTGGCAGCGTCGTTCGCGATCACGAGATCGTTTGGCCGCAGGAATTCGACAAACGCGGAGCGGGCAACGTGAATGAGATTCGCGTGATCGTCGATCACGAGAAGTTTTGCGTCAGACGGACGCTGGACTGCTGATTCGGCTGCAATCATTGGTCACTCCGATCGTTGACACCTGTGCCAATACTTCTGCGATCGCTTCCAACAACTCGTGCGCAGCTTGCTCCGGACGCTTCAGCGTCGAAGGATCTGCATCGGGTATCGCGGCGTGGTACATCGGCGTATCCATGTCGCCGGGATCGAGCGAAAGGAATCGCACGCCTTCCGCGGCATGCTCTTCGTTCCAAACGCGGCTCAGTTGCTGAAGCGCGGCCTTGCTCGAACCGTACGCTCCCCAACGCGGATAAGCGCTTACGCCCGCGTCGCTCGAAATGTTGAGCACAACAGCGCCGCGTCCCTCGCGCGCGGAAGCAGCCAACGCTCCCATCAGTGCCTTTGTCAGACGAAACGGGCCGAAGACATTGGTTGCGAACACGTGCTCGAGATCCTCGCATTCGGTGTCAGAGAGCATTCGGAGCGGCGTTGGTCCAAGCTCGGAAGCGTTATTGATCAGCACGTCGAGGCCGCCGAGTTCGCCTGTCACCTGGATCGCGATGGGATAAATATCGTTCTTATCAGAGACATCGGCGACGATTCCATGTACGCCGGGATTTTCACGCATGACTTGCTCGACGCGTTCGCGCGTGCGTGCGACGAAGGCGACGCGGGCGCCTCTCTGCGATAGTTCGCGGACGAAAGCGAGGCCCAGGCCTGACGTGCCTCCCGTAACCGCGACTCGAAGACCGGTAAAAGGATCTGTTGTCATATTCAACCTACTTTCTAAAGCCAAACCTTTAGTAAGTAGAAGCGTAGCACTGGCTATTGACTTTGTAAAGGGAATTCTTTAGAAATATACTCATGAGTGCTAAAACACAGCCTGCGACCGAGCGGAAGACGCGTCGCGCGCTCGGCAAACTTTTAAAAATGGAGGGCCCTATCGACTCAGCTCAGCTTGCCGAGCGGTTGGGGTTGACGGCGATGGCGGTCCGCCAACACCTGTATGCGTTGCAGCGCGAGGGGCTCGTCACACACGAAACGCGGCCGGTGCCGATTGGTCGACCGGCAAAATTCTGGCGCCTCACGCCGGAGGCCGATCGCCTGTTTCCCGAAGCCTACGCGGAGTTGAGTGTTGCGCTGATCGATTCCGTGAAGGATGCTTTTGGTGATGAGGGCCTGGAGCGCGTGTTGACGTCGCGCTGTGCTCGGCAAAAAAGTGACTACAGCAAGCGCATCCGGCCGGGTGATACGTTGGAGAAAAAGCTTCGCGAACTGGCGAAGGTGCGGACTGAAGAAGGTTACATGGCCGAGGTCCGCAAAGATGGAGGTGGGTATTTACTGGTTGAGAACCACTGTCCGATCTGCGCTGCGGCAAATGCGTGCCAGGGGTTCTGTTCGACCGAGTTGGATCTATTTCGATCGGTGCTTGGACCAGGGGTTGATGTCCAGCGTGCCGAGCATATTATAAAAGGCGATCAGCGTTGCGTATATCGCGTGAACGCGAGCCGCAGATAAACGCAGATCTGCGCAGATCTGCGTTTATCCGCGGCTAAATTTTATTGGGTGTACTTCAAGTAAACCGTCCGCGACTCCGAATAGAAATCCAAAGCCTGCGGGCCTTGCTCACGCATCCCGAAACTCGATTCCTTCGTCCCACCAAACGGCAGTTGATACTCCACTCCCGCAGTCGGAAGATTTACTGTAATCAACCCCGCTTCGATGCGGTTGATGAACTTGTGCACGCGCGTCAGGTCCTTTGACACGATCGACGCTGAAAGTCCAAAGCGCACGTCGTTCGCAATCCGCAACGCATCGTCAAAGTCTTCCGCCACCATGAGCGCTAACACTGGACCAAAAACCTCTTCCTGCGCGACACGCATCTCTGACGTCACGCCGCTGAAGATCGTGGGCTCGACAAAGTAACCCTTGTCATAGTTCTCGCCCGCCAGACGTTTACCACCGCACAGCAGTTGTGCGCCTTCGCGGTTGGCGATGTCGATGTACTCGAGATCCGTTTTCAATTGTTCCTCATCCACAGCCGGACCGATTTGAACGCCCGCCTCGAGACCATTCCCGACCTTCAGTCTACGCGTCTTCTCGACGAGCTTTTCCACCAGCGGTTCGTAGATCGATTTCTCGATGATGGCTCGACTACACGCGGTGCACTTCTGTCCGGTCGAGAAGAACGCGCCATTGATCAGAATGTCGGCCGCGTAATCGAGGTCCGCGTCGTTGAGAACGACTGTCGGGTTTTTGCCGCCCATCTCGAGCTGCACGCGAATTCTTCTCTCTGCGACTTTTTTATAAAGCGCGCTGCCGACCGAAGTAGAGCCCGTGAACGAGACTGCTTTGATTTCAGAGTTGCTGGTGAGCGCGTCTCCGACCAGGCCGCCACTTCCGGTGACGTAGTTGATGACACCCGGCGGGATGCCGGCTTCATGCAGCGCTTCGATCAACCTGTAAGAACTCAGCGGCGCGAGTGACGCGGGTTTGATCACGACTGTGTTGCCGGCGATCAGCGCAGGCGCGATTTTCCATGCAGGGATCGCGCTCGGGAAGTTCCACGGCGTGATCAGCGCCACTGTTCCGAGTGGTTTACGAATTGTATAGCAGAGTACGTTTTCGCGTTCTGAAGGGACCTGGTAAGTAAACTGTCGCGAACCTTCGCCGCCGAAGTAGCGGAAGATGTTGATGGCGCGTTTCACCTCGCCAATGGCTTCAGGCAAGGTCTTGCCTTCTTCTCTCGTCATATCCTCGCCGAGTTGCTGAAGGCGATTCTCGAGCAACTCGGCGGCTTTGAAAAGGTACTCGCCGCGCTTTGTTGCGGGCAGATCGGCCCACGCTAGCCGGGCTGCTGCGGCAGCGCTGCAAGCCCGGTCCACGTCGTCTGCATTTGAAGCTTGAAAAAGACCGATGGTCTCGTCAGTGTTGGCGGGGTTGATATTGGGGAATGTTTTTCCTGACGCGCTCTCGACCCATTCCCCGTTGATATAGTTTTTGAAGACCCTCATGTCCACAGATTACACAGATACGTCTGATCTGTGTAATCGTGGATCTAATTTTCTCTGCGGGCGACGCCGATTTTTCTCTGCACGAGACTCTCGACGTCGATCTTTGCGCCCTCGGCTTTCGCTTGGCGAATGTACTCGGCGTCGATCTTGAAGATGCGGAGTTTGACGACGTCTTCCACGGCGAGATTGGTCAACCCTTCGTTGCGAACTTCGGTCACGAACTCGGGTGTGACCTTGAAAATCTGCATCTTCACGAGACTCTCGAACGGTTCGTTCTGGAAGCCCATGTCAGCCGCTTTCCTGACGAAGTCTGCGTCGATTTTGAAGATGCGGGCCTTGACGAGTTCTTCCATACCGAGGTCGTTGAAACCCGTGGCTTTCATCTCGCGCATAAACTTCGAATCGATCTTGAAGATGGCGGCTTTGAAGAGATCGTCGATGTTGAGTTTTCCGAAGCCGGCGGAGGCGAGATCGTCCGCGAGTGCTGTCGTGACGTTTACAGTGGCCGCGGCGAACAGACGGTCCTCGTCGTCATCTCGTACGAAGTCGAATCCACGGCTCTTCATCGCCGAGACAAACGCCGCGTTAGGCGTGAAACGAAATGTGCCGGAGCCTTTTCCATTTTGGAAGCTACCCTGGAAATCGATTTTGCCCGCCTCACGGACGAGGCTAAAACTCACGGGACCGCCGCTCAGCGCCTGGTCGCGAGTTAGCCCTTGCAGCTCGGAAAAATCATATGACTGCCCGTGCTGGTGGCGGCTGCCGTCTTTGTTGCGAAGCTCCTCGAGCTGCAACTGAACTTTCGACTCGTCTTTAGAAACTGTAGCCGTCCACTCGCCGGTTTTTTCGCTCTGAGCGCCGGCATTTACGCCCACTATCCAAACGAGCAGCATGAGGGTTGTGATTAGGGCTAAACCGAAAAAGTAGCGGTTCCAAATTGTCTTTGACATTGCGGACCTCCGGGGAAATTTCGTGATTCAAGATTAGAACACCCACGGGCGCGAGTTTGTGGCGGGAAAGTTTGTACAGGATGAACAGTATCCTGTCCATCCTGTAAAAGGTGTTAAGCGTCTTTGGTCGGTGGTATTTTGTCGGCCTCTCCTAAAGCGACGTCCTGATCCGTCGGCGTGTCGCGCTTGTGTTCGCCAAATGCGCCCGCGACTGGATTGGAAGCCGGGAGAGGATCGTAACCCTCGCGTGCCCGCTGTTGTTTTTGTGCGTCTGATTTGATTCCGGTTTTTTGCGATTGCTCCATACGTTTCCTCCTGTTGTCAGTGGCCAGTCAGGTGTTTGAATCCGGTATTCGTTATTCCGCGCGTCATCAATAACAAGCCCGCAGCGCCGAGTCCGGCGCCTAGTGCATCACGCCGCACGCCACCATACGCTGCGAGTGATGCTCCCGCCGCGCCCGCGACAACTCGGGCTGCCGGTGACCAATTCTCCTGAAAGAATTCGAAACGATTACCGAGGCGCTCGCGTCCTCCGTGCAACGCCGGATGATTACCGGCCTGTTCGTGGATCTCGAGGTTGTTAGCGACTTCATTGACGCCGTGCACCCGGTTCACACATGCGAGAAGCTCAGGCACTTCAGCCGCGAGAACCGGACCCGCAAGCGTGACGTTGCCGTTTTGCGCGGTCACTTGAATCGCACTCGGATGCGAAACTATCCGGCCCAGCTTCGAACGTACGCGCTCGGCAAGCACTGCATCGTCGACCGGCTCTGAAGAGAAGCGCGATTGAAGATCGGCAACGATCCCTTCCGTACGGTTGCGAAAATCGCGCGCGGTGACTTCCAAACAGTCGCCGGTTTTTCTAAGGGCCCAGACTGACTTATCGCGCAAGAGGGCGCGTCGCCTCCTCCCTCGATCCGGGTCTAGCAGGTACATGAGGCCCGTTCCCAGACCGAGACCGGCGCCAAACGTTAATGCTTTGTTCATGCTGTGTATTTCCCCCTTTCTTTTTCTTCACAACGGGCAAATCTCAGACCCGAAGGTATGGACCTTGCTGCTTCGGAGTTAAGAGTTGTGGAGGACGATACACGTAGCGAAATCGTGTGCGCTACCCGTACGCCCACGAACCGATACGATGCAAGCAGGAAGGAGCTATCGATGCCAGAAAAAGAGACACTCGAAAGAGCGCGCCGCGACAAGCGAGAAGGAAAAGCTCCGAGCACGCAGGCAGGTGAGTTTGTTCGTGAAGAGATCGAGCACATTCGTGAAGGCAAGCATGGCGCGCGTTCAACGAAGCAGGCGATTGCGATCGGACTTTCCAAAGCGCGACGTGCTGGTGTTGAGTTGCCGCCGTCGAAGAATGCCTCCGAAGACACTAAAGAGCAGGCTGCACGCGACACTCGCAAAGCGAAGAGTGGAGGTAAAAAGTCAGCGAAGCGCTCACGCGCAACCTTGAAAGCGCTCAAGCGTGAGGGGCACAGCGCTGCCTCGAAGCGCGCGCTTTCACGCCAGGCACACAAAGCAGCAAAGAAACGTTCGGCAGCTTCGCGTTCACGTTCCGCGAAAAAGGCCGCGGCGACGCGGAAAAAGTAAAGACCACAAAGAGGCACAAAAGCACGCAATCGCTTAATTAGCTCTTTGGTGATTTTGTGCTTTGTTGTGGCTGAACCTTCTTGTGGCGATTTCGTTGACAGTCTTTGTCGCCGCAAGCTAATCTGTTATCCCGTGAATCACACGGTCGCCATTGTTCCTGCACGCCTCGCTTCGACACGTCTGCCAGGAAAAGCGCTAATCGAAATTGCCGGAAAACCCATGGTTTGCTGGGTCGCTGAACGCGCCTGCGCAGCGCGAAATGTGGACCGGGTGATAGTTGCCACCGACAGTCAGCAAATTGTCGACGCAGTTCGTTCAAGCAATATCGAAGCGGTGTTGACGTCCGTTCATCACACGAGCGGAACGGATCGAGTCGCGGAAGTTGCAGCCACAATTCCAGACGCCGAGATCGTCGTTAAC
>JBKPPH010000254.1:0-12032 GCA_046733535.1 Acidobacteriota bacterium | reverse complement strand
CTGACGCATCGCGCGTACTATTGGCGCCGCCAACTGGACTGATTTGTAGTTACAGAGATAGGCGCTCCTGACTCTGTAGAGCGCTGCCTTGACGCGGTCCAAAAAACTCCCGAATAACGGATCATCGGTAAAGCTATTTTCGAGGAATGAACGTGACTGAAGCAGCATTTCCTTCGGCAGAAATTCTAAGCCCACGGCTCGGAATCAAAGGTATTTGTACCTTAGTTGTTCCTAAACGTCGAAAATCTGCGTTTTTACTGAGGATTTTTAGATTCTTGGTGCCGAAGGGGGGACTCGAACCCCCACGAGTTGCCTCACACGCCCCTCAAACGTGCGCGTCTGCCAGTTCCGCCACTTCGGCATGAAGTGAGTTTAGAAGGCTGTGGCTATTATAGCCGGAATCGTTTTCAAGCAAAGCGACGACCTACTTGCTCGCCGCCGGTGAAGCCGCTGGTGCTGCAGGTGAAGATTGTTGCACGGGCGCCGGAGTTGGCGTTGCCGTCGGCGCTGGCGCGCTTTCCGATTGCAACACGGATCGCGAGCCACTCAGGATCGGTAAACCCAGCGCGAGCGCAATCAACATGAACGCCGCTGCCGCGCCGATCGTGATCTTCGCTAACAGACTCGCCGTGCCGCGTGGTCCAAAAGCGGTGCTCGATAGAGTGTTAGAAAAAAGCGCGCCTGCATCCGCTTTGCCCGGCTGGAGCAGGATCACGACTATCAACACAACGCATGAAAAAATAAATAGCGCGTAAAGAATGTAACTTAACAAATCAAACTCCTGAATATGAACAAACCTTCAACGTCTGTAATTCACGATCTCCGCAAAACTCTCTGCTTTCAAACTCGCGCCGCCAACTAACGCGCCGTCGATGTCCGGTTGACTCATCAGACCGGCGATATTGTCGGGCTTGACGGAACCGCCGTAAAGAATTCGCAAAGCCTCGCCCGCGTCTTTCGAATGCCTTTCCGCGAAAACGCGCCGGATAAACGCATGCATTTCCTGCGCTTGCTCCGGCGTCGCTGTGCGTCCAGTACCGATGGCCCAGACGGGCTCGTAGGCGACGATGATACGGGCGAGATCTGAGGCTGTCAACCCGCTGAGTCCGCCGTTCAACTGCTGCGAAACAACGCTTTCAGCACTTCCCTGCTCACGCTGATCGAGTGTTTCGCCCACGCACATGATCACCGTGAGACCGCTCTTGACTCCCGCGTGCGTCTTCTTATTTACCTGCGCATCCGTCTCTGCATAGAACTGTCGCCGCTCCGAGTGGCCGACAATCACATTTCGCGCGCCGACATCGCGCAGCATCGACGCCAGCACCTCACCCGTATGCGCACCTTCTTCTGTTTCGGTGGAACAATCCTGGCCTGCAACGCGGACGTTCGACCCTTCGAGCCGGTCGGCAACCGTCTTGATCGCGGTGAACACGGGTGCGATCACGACTTCGCAATGGTTTGCATTCGCGACAAGAGGCTTCAGTGCGAGTGCAGTATCGACGGCTTCGGTGAGCGTCTTGTACATCTTCCAGTTTCCGGCGATTACAGGTTTGCGCATAGTGTTTTTGTAATTGACGTCGTTCTGATAAGGCCCTCAGATATTAGCAATCTTTAACCGCCAACCATAACTGGCACCGACGTTGACACCTCGCCCACTCACCGATAATCTTGATGGCCTCAATCAACATCAACTTTGCGTACCTGACATGCGCAATCCAACAAACCTCGGGCAACCTCGATAAGGAGGCGAAACTCACATGAAGAGAAGACTATCCATTTTGGCGTTTCTGACGGCATGCCTGATCACACTCACTGCAGTACCTGCTAAATCGACGAACATTTGGTTTTGTGAGCGGCGAGTGAACGATGAATCATGCGTTTGGTATTGCTGCTCTGACTGGGATTGCTGGGAGTCTCCCTGTTAACACAGACGTTCGCAAACATACATCCCGGATGACAGAGCGCAGAACTAAACCACTGCCGCTCTGTCTATCCGGCAACGCCTCTGCGACAACGTTTTCATTCACCGGGAAAAAATCTCATGAGCAATTTAGCGAAACGAATCGAACTGCTTGCTAACGTCGCCATTATCGTCGTGGCGATCCTCCTGGGCGTCGTATTAGTCAAACGATATGTTTTGAATAGTAATGAATCTGCGAGTCCGGCTTCCGCTCGTAACAATGTTTCTGCCGGAGATAAAATTGCGTTGCAAGGAATAGAGTGGGAAAAGAATGGGCACACCGTTCTCCTCGTTCTTCAAAAAGGATGCCGCTATTGCACCGAGAGTGCTCCGTTTTATCAGCGCCTCATCAAAGAGACCGCTAACCGGAGCGATGTGAAACTGATAGCCCTCTTGCCGCAGTCTGTTGCCGAAGGCAAACAATACCTCGACGAAATCGGAGTCAGCATCGCCGACATCAGGCAGGTACCACCAAGCCAAATCAATGTCGGCGGCACACCTACGCTCATCCTCGTCAATGCCAGTGGTGTTGCGGTTGATGTATGGAAAGGGAAACTTCCGTCGGAGGCAGAGTCTCAGGTGCTAAGCAAGCTCAATGTTTAGGCTTTGTCGTTGAGTGCCGCGACGCCAGGCAATTCGTCGCCGGCGAGAAATTCGAGAGTCGCGCCGCCGCCGGTTGAGATGTGCGTGATTTGATCGGCAACGCCGGCGCGCGTCACCGCCGAGACGGAGTCCCCCCCGCCGACAATTACAGTCGCGCCGCGTTCGGCAGCTTCGGCGACGGCTTTAGCGACGCCGATCGTTCCCTGATCAAATGGCGGTTCTTCAAACACACCCATCGGACCATTCCAGATGATCATGCGCGCGTCTTGCAGCGCCGTCCAGAAATGGGCGACTGTCTCGACGCCGATATCCATACCCACGAGGCCGATGTTGGTGAACTCGATTGGAATCGTCTTCGCTACGATCTGTTGGCCTTTGATTGGCTCGTAGCTATCGACAACCTGATGGTCCGTCGGCAGCAGGAAAGCGATTCCCTTCTCTTCAGCTCGCTTCTTAATCTCGAGCGCCGTTTGCATCATGCTGTCTTCGACTAAAGACTTACCAACAGTAAATCCCTCAGCCTTCAGAAACGTGTAAGCCATCGCGCCGCCGATCAGGATCTTGTCGACGTCACGGTCGATCAGCGCGTTAATGACAGGAATCTTGTCCGAAACTTTCGCGCCGCCGAGAATAGCGACAAACGGATGCTCAGGATTGTTGATAGCTCTGCCGAGGTACTCGAGCTCTTTCTCCATCAGCAAACCGGCCGCGGCTTTTGAGACGTGTCGTGTTATGCCCGCGGTTGATGCATGCGCCCGGTGCGCGGTGCCGAATGCGTCGTTGACGTAGACGTCACACAGCGACGCCAACTGCTTTGCGAAGTTGTCGTCGTTCTTCTCTTCTTCCGCATGGAAACGCAGGTTCTCGAGCAACAGCACGTCCCCGTCGGAAAGCGCTTCGACTTTTGATTTAGCGGGTTCGCCGATGCAGTCTTCGGCGAAGGCGACCGGGCGGCCTAAAAGTTCGGAGAGGTGTTCGGCGACTGGGCGAAGGCTGTACTTGTCGACGCGCTCGCCCTTGGGGCGGCCGAGATGCGAAGCGAGGATCACGCGCGCGCCTTGATCGATCGCGTATTGAATCGTTGGGAGTGAGGCCTTGATGCGCGAGTCGTCGTCGACTTTGCCGTCTTTGATGGGGACGTTGAAGTCAACGCGCATGAAGACGCGTTTGCCCCCAAGGTCCAAATCTTTGATCGACAGTTTAGTCAACAGGATTTTCAGGATTTAAAAGAGATTAGTACCTATAATCCCTTCGAAGCGATGTACTTGATGAGATCGCGCACGCGACACGAATAGCCCCACTCGTTGTCGTACCACGACAACACCTTCAACATCCGCCCGCCAATCACTTTTGTGTACTCCGCATCGACGATCGACGAGTTCGAGTTGCGTCTGTAATCAGTCGAAACAAGCGGCTCCTCGGAGAAGTCGAGAATGCCCCGCAGCTCCTCATTCGCCGCATCCTTGAACGCACGATTCACGTCTTCAGCCGTCGTCTCCGTCTCCAGATCCATCACCACGTCAACAAGCGAAACATTCGGTGTCGGCACGCGCACCGAGATCCCGTCAAACTTTCCTTTCAACTCCGGCAACACGAGCGCAACAGCTTTCGCCGCCCCAGTCGAGGTCGGAATCATCGACAGTGCCGCCGCACGCGCGCGTCGCAGATCTTTGTGCGGCAAGTCGAGTAGCTGCTGATCGTTTGTATAGGAATGAATCGTCGTCATCTGCGCCGAACGAATGCCAAACTTCTCATGGACCACTTTCGCGACCGGCGCCAGGCAATTCGTCGTGCAGGAAGCGTTGGAGATGATGTTGTGCGCAGCCGGATCGTACTTCTCTTCGTTCACGCCCAGCACGATCGTGATGTCTTCATTCTTCGCCGGCGCCGAAATGATCACCTTCTTCACGCTGCCGTGCAGGTGCTTCTTCGCGTCTTCGGCTTTCGTGAACAGTCCGGTTGATTCAATCACGATCTCCGCGCCGACAGACTCCCAATCGATCGCGGCCGGATCGCGTTGTGAAAACACACGAAACTCGTCGTTCCCGACCCGTATGCCGTTTTCAGTCGAAGCGATCTCATGCTCCAGATTGCCAAGCACCGAGTCGTACTTCAGCAGATGCGCGAGGGTTCGGGTGTCGGTCAGATCGTTGACGGCTACAAAGTCGATGTCAGGATCACCGATAGAAGTGCGATAGATATTGCGTCCGATGCGACCGAATCCATTGATACCAACCTTCACCGCCATTGTTGAAATCCTCCAACTTGAATTGAGTTTCGTCTCGATTGTGGGACAATCCAGGTCGCAAATTTGGGACAGAATTCCGCCCGGGCGTAGTCGCCTCTGTAACCTGGAGCAGCCCCGAAGTGTCTCTACACGAGAAAGGCAAGATTATGCGGCGTATTTCGGTGTGTCAAGCGAGCCTTTTGCAGAACTTTTTGAAACTGCGTTTTGGAACGTAACGTAGTACAGGCTTGATGCGGCGGACTCTCGTTTGCCAGAATGTCTTCCGACTCTTCCTTGCCGTAGCGGTTCGAACTGGAAGGAAACACGTTTAAGGAGCTCTTCGTCTGATGTTTAATTTGATATCCCGTACTTCGATTAGGCCCGTGGTCCTGGCATTGCTCGTCTTCGCCGGAACCAGCGCCGCACTGGCGCAAACGCCCCAATCAACGCCGCGACCGACTCCCGCACCCGGTGATCCGACACGACCACCAGGACAGGACCCGATTCCCGGAACGACAACGCCGACACAGAACCCCACGGCGCCTCCGGGAACGCAGCAAACAACTCCGCCGACCCAGCCGCCGGGAACCATTGTTCCGCCGCGTTCAACGGGAGTTCCTTCGCCGACACCCGCCGCGGGAAACGTGCCCGGCGGATCGAACCAGCCGGCTGGAACCAACGAGCCTTTGCGCGAACCGAACATTCCGCAGTTCCAGGCGAAGCCGTTGCCGCCACTGCCGAGTCTTTCGCGTCTCGGTGTAGGCAGTGAGTCGGTGCCGCTGTCGTTGAACGACGCGATCAAACGCGCGCTCGAAAACAACAACGACATCGAAGTCGCACGCGACGATGTTCGCTTTGCGGAGACTCAGTTGCGCGCGCTTGAAGGCATTTTCGATCCGATCTTCGCGATCACACCGCAATACGACAAACGTATCTCGCCACAGCAGAGCTCGCTGGGCGGCGGTTCCGTGACCAGCACGACGACGTACTCGTGGAGTCCGTCCGTACAGAAACAGTTTGGCCGGGGCGGTGGAAATTATTTTCTTCAATTTCAGAACTCGCACACGGATACGAGTAACAGTTTCAGCTTGCTGAACCCGTTCTATTCGTCGAACCTGTCGTTGACGTTCACACAGCCGCTACTGCGCGATCGCTCAATTGACAACAACCGCCGCCAGATTCGCATTCAGCGGAAACGGCTGGACCAGTCAGACGCAGACTTTCGCCAGCGCACGATCGACGTAATCACTCGTGTGCAGCAAGCGTACTGGGAACTGGTGTTCGCATTGCGCGACCAGCAGAACCAACTCGCTAACCTGAATCTCTCGCGCGAGAGTCTCCGAAACGTCGAGGCGCAGATCGCAGCGGGCGCCAAAGCTCCGCTCGAAAGAGCTGAAGTGCAAACCGAGCTCGCGAACCGCGAGACGGCCGTGTACTCGGCGATTCAGGCAGTCGCGATTGCAGAGAACAATCTGAAGGTTTTGATCTTCAAGGACCCAAACAGTCCTGAGTGGTCCGCGCAGCTCACGCCGACCGACACGCCGAAGTTTGACACGACGCCGGTGAATCTTCCGGACGCTCTCAAAGCGGCGCGCGACAATCGTCCTGAGTTGCGGCGTCTGCGTTTGCAGAATGATATCAACGACATCGATATCAGATTCTTCAAGAACCAGACAAAGCCGCAGGTCGATTTAGTCGGAACAGTGGCGCTGACTGGTCTCGCTGGTCAGAACGTCGGAACCGTTGTGACCCCCGGCACTCAGGTACCGCTCATCACTGGCGATCCGTTGCTCAATCCAAACGCGTTCCTGCTCGAGCAGATTCGCCAGACTCAGATCGCGCTGGGCCTGCCGGTGTCGACCACACCGCTCGTGACGGCAACGGGTAGCGGTCCAAATCCCACGCTCATCGGCGGCTACGGACGCGACCTGCGTAACCTGATCAGCGGCGACACGCGCAACATCACGGTGGGCGTCGCGCTTCAGTTTCCGTGGAAGAACAAGACGGCGGAAGCGAACCTGGCGGGTGCGCGGATCCAGAAAGAGCAGTTGATGGCGTCGACACGTTCGCAGGAGCAGATCATCGAAGTCGATGTTCGCAATTCCGCGCAGGCGGTTGAGTCGGCACGGCAGCGGGTTTTCTCGGCGCGTGAAGCGCGTACGAATGCGGAGATGCAGCTCGAAGGCGAGCAGCGGTTGTACCAGGTGGGACGTTCGACGACGTTCCTGCTGTTCCAACGGGAGAATGCACTCGCGAACGCGCGTGCGTCTGAGTTGAGGGCGGAGACCGACTACAACAAGGCGCTCGCGGACTTGCAACGTGCGACGTCGACGACGTTGCGGGCCAACAACGTGGTTGTCGACGCGCCCCTGCTTCCGTAACACCCAGTTCAGGTGCAATAAGGGCCGCAGATTTTCGCGGATAAACGCAGATTTGATTTTAATCTGCCTTAATCTGCGATAATCTGCGGCTTTATTATTATCGATGAAGATCTCCGCCACCATCATCACCCTCAACGAAGAAGCAAACATCAAGGCCGCCTGCGAATCGGTTGCATGGGCCGACGAGGTGATAGTGGTAGACTCGAATTCGACGGACGGCACGCGGACCATCGCCGAGTCTTGTGGCGCGCGAGTAATAACCAACGCCTGGCCGGGCTTTGGCGCGCAGAAGCAGTTTGCAGTTGAACAGGCAAAGCACGAGTGGATCTTCAGTCTCGATGCTGATGAGCGCGTTTCGGATGAAGTGAAGCAGTCGATTCACTCCTTGCGCGACGCGAAAGAAACCGCCGATGGTTATCTCATAGCCCGTCGCACTTACTACCAGCAACGCTGGATTCGCGGCGGCGGCTGGTATCCCGATCGACAGTTGCGACTCTTCAAGAAGAGCATGGGCCACTGGAAACAACGCCACATCCACGAGTCGGTGGCGATGAATCCCGGCGCGCGTGTTGAAAACCTCGCCGGCGATCTGCTGCACTATACATCGCAGGACGCTGCCCACCATCATCGAATGATTGGCGAGCGTTACGCGCCGCTCGCAGCGCGGCAAATGTTTGAAGAAGGACGGCGCACGTCGGTGTTGGGCGTGGCCACTGCCGGACCAGCAGCATTTATCAGGAGTTTGATTTTGAAAGGCGGGTTACGAGACGGCTTCGCAGGCTTCACGATCGCGAGCTTCGCCGCGCATCACGCATTCCTGAAGCATTTGATGCTTTGGGAAAAACAGACCGCGGATAACACGGATAAAAACGGATTCAGATGATTGACTTGGTCCCCCCTGTCGTCGGATATGTGATCGCGGGAGTGTTTGGCGCGATCATCGGAAGTTTCCTCAACGTCGTAATTCATCGAGTTCCCCTCGAAGAGTCGATCGTCTTTCCCAACTCGCGTTGTCCTTCGTGCGGCGCGATCATCGCTTTCTACGACAACATTCCCGTGGTTAGTTACGCCGCGCTCGGCGCCAAGTGCCGGAGTTGCAAAGCACACATCTCGTTTCGTTATCCCGCGGTCGAGTTGTTGACCGCCGCCCTGTTTGTCGGCGTCGCGTGGCACGACGGCCTCAGCGCTGCACTGCCGTTCGATCTCGTCTTCGCTTCCGCGTTGCTGGCGCTTGTTTTCATCGACGCCGAGCATATGATTCTTCCGAACGTCATCACGTATCCGGGAATCGTCTTCGCGCTTGTCGCCCGGATCGCGATTCCTTACTTAACCGGCACGCCACACTTCGACGATCTGCCGTCGCTCTCACAAGGGGCGCTCGCTAACATGCCGGTGAGCGTTGTATCGCTCGCCGGAGCGCTCATCGGTGCGCTGATCGGCGGCGGTTCGCTCTGGCTCATGGGCTGGACGTGGGAAAAACTTCGCGGCATCGAGGCGATGGGTCTCGGCGACGTCAAGATGATGTTTATGGTCGGCGCTTATCTCGGCTGGCGACTCACGATTCTGACGATCTTCGTGGGCGTGTTGAGCGGTTCGGTGATCGGTATTTTGCTAATGACACGGCAGCGCGAACGAAACATGCAGATGCTGCTGCCGTTTGGAGTCTTCCTCGGGCTCGGCGCAATCGCGGCGCTACTCTTCGGCGCTCCGCTTGTCGAGTGGTACGCCGGACAATTCTGATGAACCACGGATGACGGCGGATCTTAAATCGGATTTAAATCCCGATTTAAAATCCGTGTAATCCGCGGTTGAAGTATTCGTTCCAGCGACGATCGACGAGGGCTTTGATGTCGTCACGCACGACGAGCTCATCGGGGAAGCCTGGTTTGGTGCGCGCATCGATGACGATTGGTGCGGTGTAGACCAGATGATGTCGCTGCACGGTTGCGCGCGCAGCATGAATGTCCGATGCGGGCTCGAACCTGGTCCACGTCGCCCACAGGAAGTCCGGCGACGATCGCGCCACGCGCGCATCGTCATGCAATACGATCAACGGCCAATCCGCAAACACCGGATCGTTAGCCATTCGCGCCGCCAGCGTTTCATCCTCCGCGAACGATGAGCCTTGCAGCACCAAACACCCGGCACAAAACACGTCAGCACGCGAGATATAACCTGGCAACGGCCGGTTGAACTCGCGCGGCAGTTTGCGAACCGGGTCACCCAATCCGAGCATGATCGCTTTGCTGCCTTCGTTCACCTTGCCGCTCGTGTAATCCAGCGTGTCCATCGCGACGTTTGAGAAAACAAAGAGATCAGTCTCGGGACGAAAGCGCTCGAGCATGTGTTCCAACAACCGCGGGAAGTTTTTCAAATCCTGCGGCGTGTCGGTGAGCAGTAAAAACTTCGTCAGCGACAACTGCCCCTCACCGAGAATTCTGAAACCCGAAACCAGCGCCTCGCGCACGTATCGCTCGCGCACGACGGCCGCACACAGGGAGTGAAATCCCGTCTCGCCATACGTCCAAAGATCTCGCACCGAAGGCATAACCATCGGGAACAATGGCGACAAGAGCTTCTGCAAATAGTCGCCGATGAAGAAATCTTCCTGGCGCGGCTTGCCGACGACGGTCGCCGGATAGATCGCGTCGCGACGATGAAAGACGGCATCGACGTGAAACACCGGATAATCGTGAAGCAACGAGTAGTAGCCGTAGTGATCGCCGAATGGTCCTTCAGGCCGCCGTTCATGCGGTGGCGCATGTCCCACGAGGGCAAACTCCGCTTCGGCAGCCAGCCGATGCTTCTCGCGCCCGAGTGGATTCGCAGTCACCTTCAGTTTCTGTCCGGCAAGCAACGACGCGAGCACTAGCTCCGGCACGTCTTCCGGCAATGGAGCAATCGCGGCCAGAATGAGCGCCGGTGGTCCACCGAGAAACACAGTGACCGGCAAGGGCTGATCGAGACGTTCGGCTTCGTGATAATGGAAACCGCCGCCTTTCTGGATCTGCCAGTGCAGTCCGGTCGAGGCCGCATCGTAAACCTGCATGCGGTAGATGCCGAGATTATGCTTTTTAGTTAACGGGTTCTCCGTGTAGACGAGCGGGAGCGTGATGAATGGGCCGCCATCTTCCTGCCACGTCGTCAACACAGGAAGCTGGTCCAGACGAGCAGGTCGATCGACAACCTGAGTCACCGGCGATCGCGACGTGTTTCTCGTTCCGAGTCTCAAAAACTCGAGCGCCACTGAACGATGGCTCCAGAGTTCGGCAGGTTTCGGCGGCAGGATGGACTCGGCAATCTGCACGAGCTCACGAACGAGAGCTTCCGGCTTTGGCCCAAACGCGAGATCGATCCGCCGCTCCGCACCAAACAGGTTGGTGACGACGGGATAACGGCTTCCCTTCACCCGCGTGAACAGCAACGCTGGCCCGCCTTCGCTAATCACACGACGATGGATCTCGGCCAACTCGAGATACGGATCAACCTCGGTTTTGACGGTGACGATTTCGTTTTCTCTTGTAAGTCGATCGAGAAATGTGCGCAGACTCGCGTGCATTTACGGGCGGTCCGCCACCTTCTCGACCGTTCGCGGGCGCGCGCGTGTCGTCGGCGCCGGCTCGCCGAGCCGCTTTTCGATCTCGTCGTGGGCGATCTCCGCGGCTTCCGCGACGTACGGCTGGTGTGATTCGCGAAAAGGTTTGACGACTTCGAGCGTCTGCGCGTCGCCGATGCGCGCGAGCGCTTTCAGCAACCCGGCATTGATGCGTGGCGCGTTGTTGCTGCGTTTGAGAAACGGATAAAGCAGATCCGCACTTTCCAGCTCTGACAAGTAACCGATGGCCTGTTCTTGGCGACCGGAGTCGAGATCGTCGACCACTCGATAGAGGGCTTCAGCGCGGCCCATGCGATACAACGCCCAATCGAGCGCCAGCCGCACTTCTTTGTTCTTCTCCTCCAGCTGGTAACCTTCGACGAGCTTGCGTTGATCGGTGGCGGCCAGACGCGCGAGCGCCTCCGCGCTTCGCTGTCGAACGTGCGCATCCGTGCTGCCGAGTTGTTTTGCAAACTCAGCCGGGTTCGATCGCGCGTCCACACCATCGATCGGCACCTGCTCCTGCGCCTGCACCGATATACCAAAGAACAACATGGCTATCGTAATTAGTCTATTCATAAATCCGTTCTTTATCCGTTATATCTGTGGTTGCTTTTTTCGTAAAAGCGCCGTATTCAAATCCAACTCAGCCACCGGAATCACTTCCACGTTTGGATACTTCTTTTGCAACTCCGGCAGAAACGCCTTCGCATTCCCGACAATGATAATGTTGCTGGTCTTCGCATCCAAACGCGTGCCTGCAAACTTCTGAATGTCGGCAGTGCCGATCGCCTGCACGTTGTTTATGTAGCGATTGATCTCGTCGAGACCCATTCCGTAAAGCGCAAGCGACGCCACCTGGCCCACCAGACCAGTCGCAGTCTCCAGATTGCGCGAGAAGCTCCCTACCAACACAGCCTTACGCGGCGTTAGCTCCACGTCGGCAGGCGGCGACGCCGACAAGCGTGTGATCTCGCCGAGCAACAAATCAGCCACCTGCGCGCCTGATTCGTTTTTCGTCTGTGCAGAAGCTACAAACGGTCCGACGCCGCGCCGCGCGTCGAGAGAACTACCGGCGCCATAACTCAAACCGCGCTTGATCCGAATCTCCTGATTGAGACGTCCTGAGTAGCCGCTCAGAACGGAGTTGGTGACGATGCCGCGGAAGTAATCGGGATCTTTGCGAGTGATGCCGGTCCGAGCGAGATAGACCGCGGCTTGTCCGGCGTCGGGTTTATCGATTACCACGACGCGGCCAGACTTCGC
>JBKPPH010000253.1:0-23192 GCA_046733535.1 Acidobacteriota bacterium | reverse complement strand
GGCTTGCTAAAATCGAACGTGGGCACAGGACTGACATACTTGACGTTCGGGGATGATTCAGCGCGGACTCGTGGAACGCGGTCGGTATTGGAACTCTTTAGCCTTGCCTCAAAAATCGGGCGTCAGGCTTGGAGACGGTCAGTACAGGGAGCGATAGCAACCTGGTCAGTGATCAGCATGCGATATTTCCTAAAGATTTTCGACTCCAATCGTTGACCAGGTCGCTACCGCTCCCTGTACTGACTGTCTCCAAGAATGATCTTGGAGGTTGAGGCAAACCCGAACTCTTTTCTCGAACCGAGGATGAACTGTACAAGTACCCCGCGGTCGATAGGAAGTCTTTTCGCAAGGCGGTTGAAGAGTTCGTCGAGGCTGGCGAGGATTAGCTTTACGGCGCGCCGGCGGTGCCGAGGCTTTTGATGATTTTGTCGCGGAAGGCGCGGGCGTCGTTTTTGACCGCGGTTTCGTTGAGGGTCAGTAGGCGACGGTTGCGCATAACGATGCGGCCGTTGATGATGACGGTCTCGACGTCGGAGGCTTTGGTGGCGTAGACGAGATCGGAGTAGACGTTGTAGAGCGGAATCTGATTGAGCGTGTCGCGATCGACGACGAGGAGATCCGCGCGCTTTCCTGTTTCGAGTGAGCCGATCTCCTTTTCGAGATGCAGCGCCTGCGCGCCGCGGATCGTAGCCAACTCGAATGCCTGCTGCGCGGAGATCACTTTCGGATCGCCGGTGAACACCTTGTGCAGCTTGGCAACCGTGTCCATCTCTTCCCACATGTTCAGATCGTTGTTCGACGCCGCCCCATCCGTACCCAAACCGACCAACACATTCTCTGCCAGCATCTTCGGCACCGGCGCGACCCCGGCGGCGAGTTTCATGTTTGACTGCGGATTGTGGACCACACCAACACCGCGACGATGAAGGATCGCGATGTCAGTCCCCTGCGGCCACACGACGTGAGCAGCAATCACTCGATCGTTCAGGAACCCGATGCGGTCGAGGAAAGCAACCGGACTAGCACCTTTCTCTTTCACGCTGTCGTCCACTTCGCGCTTTGTTTCCGCAATGTGTATGACGATCGGCACACCGGTGCGATCGGCGAATGCGCGCGCCGCCTTGAGGTGCTGTTCCGAAACTGTGTACGGCGCGTGAGGCGCGATCGCCGGAACGATCAGTTCGTGCCCTTTCCAACGAGCGACAAACTTCTCGACGTAGCTCATGCCCTCGGCATTGGTTTTGTTGTCCGCAACCGGAAAGTCGATGATCGTCTCACCCAGCACGCCACGAACGCCGGCTTTCGCGGTCTCATCGGCAATCGCGTCTTCGAAGTAATACATGTCGCAGAAGGTCGTGGTGCCGCCGCGAATCATCTCGGCCAATCCGAGCCGCGTCCCGACGCGCACAAATTCTTCCGTTACGTTTTTTGCTTCGGCCGGAAAGATGTACTTCGTCAACCACTCCTGCAGGTCGAGATCGTCGGCGAGCCCGCGAAACAGGACCATCGGCACGTGCGTGTGGCCGTTGATTAAACCCGGTGTGATGACTTTGCCGGCTGCGTTAACTCTCTGCCGCGACGTATAAGCGCGCTCGATCTCGGCGCGTGGTCCAACGGCCACGATGCGCCCATTCGAGATCGCAATGCCGCCGTCATCTATGATCCGGCGCGTCTGGTCCATCGTGACGATCGTGCCGCCGAGCACAAGCAGATCGGCTGGCTGCCGGCGAGTCTGGACGGAAGCGTTTGCAAGCATGGTCATTAGAATCAGGGAAACACAGATAACCACGGATTGATACGGATTCATTTGTTTTTCAAGAAGCGCGCATCGAACGCGCGCGGCAACAGATCGGCGATATGAAACTCCTCGCTCTTTCCCTCGAGGTTCGCGAACACAATCGTCGCCTCCCTCGCAAACTCCCAAATGATCTGGCGACAAGTTCCACACGGCGGCGTCAACGTTTCAGTGTCAGCTACGACGGCGAGTTCGGTAAACTGCCTTTCACCTTCTGACAACGCCTTCCAGATCGCGACACGTTCGGCGCAAACAGTTAGACCATAACTCGCGCTCTCGACGTTACAGCCGGTGTAAACTTTCCCGTCCGCGGTCCTCACTGCTGCGCCGACAAGAAAATTCGAGAACGGCGCCACCGATTGCAAGCGCGCACGCTTGGCGGCTTCAATCAAATTTTCGCTCAAAGTTGACCTCCAACTACTGATAAAGCACTGGCCAGCCTCTCGCGAATTTTTCCGCTCAGCAAATCGATGCTGACGAGATTATGACCACCCTCGGGAATGATGACGTCAGCATGGCGCTTCGACGGCTCGACAAACTGCATGTGCATCGGCCGCACCGTCGCCAGGTATTGCTCGATAACCGACTCGGCGGTGCGGCCGCGCTCGGCAATGTCGCGTCGCAGCCGGCGAATGAAGCGAATGTCGTCGGGTGTGTCGACGAACACCTTGATATCCATCTGCTCGAGCAGACGTGGATCGCAGAAGATCAGGATTCCTTCGACGATGACGATGGGTTTTGGTGCGACCGTTCGCGTTTCACTCAAACGCGAGTTTGTCTTGAAGTCGTAAAGCGGCAGTTCTATTGCTTCGCCGGATTTCAACCGGCGCACGTGATTCACGAGCAGTTCGTTATCGAGCGCATCAGGATGATCGAAATTCGCGAGGCCGCGGTAGTCGAGCGGCAGATCGGTGAGGTTGCGGTAATAAGAATCCTGCTGAATGAAGACGACTTCGCTGGCACTGACTGATTCGAGAATTCGATTCGCTACGGTGGTTTTGCCTGAACCAGTGCCTCCCGAGATGCCGATGATCATCGCTGAAATCCTTTGACAGGATTTACAAGATTTTTCCGAATTAACATGTAAACCCTTATACCCTTCGATTGATCGCCCCTACAACTCGCCGCAGCAACTGCGCAAACGTGTCACGCACACGATCGCCCGTCGCCATCACTTCTTCATGATTGATCGGCTCGTCGCTGATTCCCGCCGCCATGTTCGTGATACACGAAATCCCGAGCACCTCGAGACCCATGTGCCGCGCAACGATTGCTTCCGGCACCGTGCTCATGCCGACCGCGTCCGCCCCCAGATTTCGCAGCAGGTGAATCTCCGCCGGCGTTTCATAACTTGGACCAGACAAACCGCCGTAGATCCCACGCCGCACTTCGACGCCTGCAGCTTTCGCCTCGTCGACAACCAGCTCCTGTAACTCCGGGGAGTAGACGGCCGTCATGTCCGGAAAACGTGGTCCAAACCTTTCGTCATTTGGTCCACGCAATGGATTGTCACCCATCAAATTAAGATGATCGCTGATCACCATCAACGCACCCTGCGTTAGCTGCACGTTTATTCCACCCGCGGCGTTCGTCAGAATCAGCGTTTTGATTCCCAGCAGTTTGAAAGTACGAATCGGAAAAGTAACTTCTTCGAACGAGTAACCTTCGTAGTAGTGCACGCGGCCCTGCATCGCCACGACCGGAACGCTATCGATTTTCCCGGCCACCAATCGCCCTACATGCCCTTGCGCAGTGGAGCGTACGAACCCGGGTATCTCGTCGTAAGGAACCCCCACCGCTTCCTCGAAGTCGTCGGCAAATCCGCCCAGCCCACTGCCCAGCACAATCGCGATGCGCGGCTCTACATTTATGCGGGCCCTGATAACCCTCGTGGCATGTTCGGCGCGTTCGTAAAGACTCGTGCTTGCCATTCGCTCAACCATTTTGACACCCCTGCCTATTTCTCTTTTTCATAGGGTATACCCAAAGCTCGCGGCGGCCGGGATGCTCCAATAAACCCCGCGAGCACCACGATGGTCAAGACGTACGGAACCATTTGGATAAACTGCACAGGAATATCGTCGCCGGAGGGCAACTTATACACGCCCTGCATCTGGATCGAAACTGCTTCCGTAAACCCGAACAGAAAACACGCGAGCAACGTCTGCAACGGCCGCCACTTGCCGAAGATCAGCGCAGCGAGCGCGATGAAACCACGTCCCGCGGTCATGTTTCTCGTGAACAACGACGACTGCCCGATCGAAAGATATGCGCCTCCCATGCCGGCGAGCAGGCCGGCAATCAACACACCCGAATACCTGATTTTGCTGACGCTCACACCAGCCGCGTCCGCAGCTTCAGGGTTCTCTCCGACCGATCGCAGCCGCAATCCGAAAGGTGTTTTATAAATGACGTACCAGATCACGAGGACGAGTGCGACGATCGAGACGGCGATGACTACCGGCGATTGCGGCAACAGGTGATCTTTCGGAATTTGCGGAGTCGAGCCGGATGAAAGAAAGAAAGCGCCACTCAGAAATCCCGGTATGCCGAGCATCAGGATGTTGATCGCAGCGCCACTCACAACCTGATCGGCTTTGAACTTGATGCAAGTCACCGCGTAGATCGCAGCGATGAAGAGTCCGGCAATCATGCCGGCGAGCAAACCGATCCACGGGCTCGCGTTTCCCATTCCCAACCTCGTATCAACTGCGTGAGTAACAGCAGCGGCGGTGAACGCTCCGGCGAGCATCTTCCCTTCGAGAGCGATATTGATGACGCCCGATCGTTCGGAAAATAGACCACCGAGTGCTGCGAGCACGAGCGGAGTGGCAAGTCGAATCGTCGATGCGATGAGTGAAAAAGTGAGAATATCCTTCATGCTTCAGATCTCTTTTGACAGGACCACGGGATTCTCGAGATTTACATGCTGCGTTCCTACAACCCTCTGTCTTCTGCCGACCAGCCACTTGAAAAACGCCTCAGCCGCAACGAACAGAATGATGATTCCTTGCAGTACCTGCACGATGTCCTTCGTTACGTGTTCAGAAAAACCGTCGACGTAGATGCCGCCGTGTTGCAACGCAGCGAATAATAACGCGGCGAGGATCACGCCCACCGGATGGTTTCGACCGAGTAACGCGACAGCGATTCCCGTAAAGCCGTAGTTGTCAGAGAAGCCGTCGTAATAACGATAACGATAACCGAGCACTTCGTTGATTCCGACCATGCCGGCGAGTGCGCCTGAAACCGCCATCGCCAAAACGATCTGCTTGCGAATCGAAATACCGCCGTACTCCGCCGCGAAAGGATTGCTGCCGGTCGCGCGTATCTCGTAACCCCATTTCGTTCGCCACAAAAACAGGTAGACGAGTAGACAACATAGTAGCGCGAGCAGGAATGCCATGTTCAGAGGAATACGTTCAGGAAAGCCCGGAACAAACTTCCCGAGTCGCGCGATGTGTGCGCCCTGGCCGATCGGCGCGGTTTGCAGAATCGGATCGCCGGGCACTTTGTAATGGTACTGGGTGAAGTAACTGACGAGCGCGACGGCGATGAAGTTCAACATGATCGTGTTGATGACTTCGTGCGAGCCGAAGCGCGCCTTCAGTACGCCGGGAATAGCGCCCCAGAATGCGCCGCTGAGTATTGCGGCAGCGAAACAGAATGGAATGAGCAGCCAGGGACTCAGATGGGCGAACGTGATTCCCACCCATGCTGTCGCGAACGCGGCGACGTAGAGCTGGCCCTCGGCTCCGATGTTGAATAGTCCGCAACGAAATCCGACGAGCACTGCGAGTCCGGTGAAGATCAACGGCGTTGCGTGAAAGAGCGTGTAGCCGATTCCGTCGGGCCATGAGAGCGCGCTGCCGAGTAGCAGGCGATAGGCTTCGATCGGATTATCGCCGACGAGCAGGATGAGAATGCCGCCAACTATGAAAGCAGCCAGAACGGCGATTAGAGGAAACAAAAGATCGCGGGCGAGTTTGCTCATGTTGATGTCTGCGCCATACTTGGATCGTTGTAGGGGTGGCCCTCCGTGGCCACCCCTCGATCGAAATGAAGTCAACCGAGGGGTGGCCACAGAGAGCCACCCCTACAACAATTCCTCAGTGTCCTCTCGTCATTAACAACCCAATCTCCTCCAGGGTGGCTACTTTGGGATCTACTTCACCGGCGATGAGACCGTTGTGAATGATCAGCAAGCGATCGGAAAGACTTGTCACTTCCTCGAGTTCAGCCGAGACGAGCAGGATCGCACAACCATTGTCGCGTAAACTCACGAGCTGCCGGTGAATAAACTCAATCGCGCCGATATCGACGCCGCGCGTCGGCTGCGACACCAGCAACAGCTTTGGATCCACGTGATACTCGCGTCCGATGATCAACTTCTGTTGATTACCACCCGAAAGAGCGCGCGCGGGAAGTGCCGCGTTTGGCGGGCGTACGTCGAAGCGCTGAATGATTTCTGCGGCCCGCCGCTGCACCGCGTTCTCGTCAAGAAAAATGCTGCCCGCCATCGCAGCAATAGGCGGACGATAATGCACGCCGAGTATCGCGTTCTCCGCGAGACTGAAGTCCAGCAACAGTCCGCGTCGATGGCGATCTTCAGGTATGTGAGCGATGCCAAGCTCGCGGCGCACGCGCGCGCCGAGCGCATTCAGGTTCTTGCCTTCGAAGTTGATCTCACCCGTGATACGCGCCGGTTCGACGAGTCCCGCGAGGGCCTCGATCAGTTCCGTCTGGCCGTTGCCTTCCACGCCGGCAATACCGACGATCTCTCCACTGCGAACTTCGAACGACACGTCGTTAACGCGTTTAGCTCCGAAGATGTCAGTGACAGAAAGATTCCTAACTTCAAGTTGCGGCCTGCCAACCTCGGCGTCCGGTTTCTCGACGCGCAACAACACTTCACGGCCCACCATCAAACGCGCGAGCTCGGCGGCGTTTGTTTCCTTTGTCTGCACGCGGCCGACGACCTTGCCATCGCGCATGACGGTGACTTCATCGGAGATCGCAAGCACTTCGGAGAGTTTGTGAGTGATGATGATGACGGTCTTGCCCTGCTCGCGCATCCGACGAAGAATCGCGAAGAACTCTTCGACTTCGAGCGGCGTCAGCACCGCCGTCGGCTCGTCAAGAATGAGGAGACGCGCGTGGCGATAGAGCGCCTTCAACAACTCCACACGCTGTTGCTGGCCGACTGATAAATGTTCGATTGGTTCGTTCGGATTGACGGCGAGTTTGAACTCTTCGGAGAGTTGCCGGATTTGTGATGCCGCGCTTTTCAGATCGAGGGCAAGTGTCGAGCCCGGTTCAGCGCCGAGCACGATGTTCTCGGCGACAGTCATAGTCTCGACCAGCATGAAGTGCTGGTGGACCATCCCGATGCCGAGTGCGATCGCATCGTGAGGCGATCTGATATCGCGGACCTGGCCGTCGACGAGGATCTCACCGCTGTCCGCGGTGTAGAAACCGTAAGCGATGCGCATCGCGGTCGACTTACCGGCGCCATTCTCGCCGACGATGGCATGGATCGTCCCCGGCTTTACAACGATGTCGACCTGGTCGTTGGCCAACACGTCGCCAAAGCGTTTTGTGATCTGTCGGAGTTCGAGCATTCTGAGCGTAGCCGCAGATGAACGCAGATTAACGCTGATTCTTCATTTGTTTTCTGATCCGCGTTTTATCCGCGTTCATCTGCGGCTTAGGTTCCTATTGCGTCTGTTACTTTGATCTCGCCGACGATTATCTTCTTCTTCGCCTCTTCGGCTTCCTGAATCGCCTCGGGCGCCACGAGGTCTTTGTTGAATTCGTCCATCGCGTAGCCGACGCCGTCTTTGTCCAAACCAAAGACGTGGAGGCCGGGTGAGAAGCGATGGTTAACGATGTCCCTGACGATGTCGTAAACCGCGTTATCGACACGCTTCACCATACTCGTGAGCACAAACCCGGGCTTGACCATGTTCTGATTCGAATCCACGCCGATCACGAAATGCGTTGCGCGGCCATTCTGTTTTCCCTGCTGCTCAACTGCGTCGAAAGCTCCGAGTCCGGAATTGCCGGCAGCCGTGAAGATCACGTCGGCGCCTTTGCCGATCTGCGCGAGCGAGAGTTCTTTGCCTTTGCCGGGATTGTTCCACGCGCCGTCGGTTACGCCGACGTAGTTCTCGATCACACGGATGTTGGGATTAACTGACTTCGCGCCTTCTTCGTAACCTTTGGCGAAGCGATGAATGAGACCGATATCCATGCCGCCGAGAAAACCGATCGTGCCGGTGCGCGAAGCCTTCGCGGCGAGAATGCCGACGAGATATGAGCCTTCATGCTCTTTGAAAACGAGCGACGCGACGTTTGGCAGTTGGCTGACGCCGTCGATGATCGCGAACTGGATGTTCGGGTAGTCTTTCGCGACCTGCTCCATGATCGGGGCTTGAGCGAAACCAACTCCGATGATCAGATCGAAATTGCGTTCGGCGAACGCGCGCATCGCGGGCTCGATGGCGTTTGGAGTGCCGGGTTCAATGTCACGCAACACGATCGGCAGGTCCTTTGCGGCACGTTGCACGCCTTCCCACGCAGCGGCGTTGAAAGAGCGATCGTCCTTTCCACCGATGTCAAAAACGATGCCGACCTTGATCTTCGATTTGTCTTCCGCCGCGGAGCTTCCACCGCAGCCGGAAATCAACAATGCAGTCAGAAGGAGTAGCGCAAACAGGTTGTATTTCATTCGTTGACTATTTCCTTAACCAAGTTGAACGCCTGCGCCGGCGGTTGATCTCCGATGTGGTATGCGGCGGTGATGCGGCGCGCGGCCTTTGCAGCCGCCGCGGCGTCGGCGCAGTACACCATACCGATTGCCTCGCCCGCCGCAACCTGATCACCTAGCTTCAACTCGGAAGTAAAACCAACCGTGGGATCCACTGTGTCTTCGATGCGCACGCGCCCGCCGCCGATGGCCGCAATCGCGTGACCAATCTCCGTGGTATCAACTCGTGTAATGAAGCCGGAGCGCGGGGATTCTACCTTAACCGTTTCTCTTACCAAAGGCAGGAAATCGTTCGGCGCATCGCAAACGCGCGGGTCACCGCCCTGCGCCGCAATGTTGCTTCGCAGGCATTCCAGCGCCTCGCCGGAGTTCAAAACTTTTTCTAAACGCTTGCGGGCCGCTTCGATCGTTTGGTCGACATTGGCCAGCAGAAGCATGTGCGCTGAGAGTTCGAGCGACAACTCCAACACCGGTCGTGCAGCTTCATTCGCTTCGCCCCGCAGGATCTGGATGCACTCTTCAACCTCGAGCGAATTGCCGACTGCGCGGCCAAGCGGCTGGTTCATGTCAGTCAATAAAGCACGCGTCTTGATGCCGCAGGAATTTCCGGTGCTCACGAGTGCGTGCGCCAGATCCTTGGCCCGCGCTTCTTCGCGCATGAACGCGCCGTTACCGACTTTCACGTCGATGATCATCGCGTCGAGACCGGCGGCGCCTTTCTTCGAAATGATCGACGCGACGATCAACGGAATGGCTTCGACTGTCGCAGTCGCGTCGCGCAGCGCATACATCTTTTTATCGGCCGGAGCGATTTCCGCAGTCTGTCCCGCCATCGCATACCCGACCTGGTCCAACACCTGCTTGAACTCAGTCGCGCTCAAGTTGACGCGATAGCCGGGAATTGATTCGAGCTTGTCGAGCGTGCCGCCGGTATGGCCCAGACCACGACCCGAGATCATCGGCACACACACGCCGCACGCAGCGACGAGTGGAGCGATGATGATCGAAGTCTTGTCGCCGACGCCGCCGGTCGAATGCTTATCTGCTTTCGGTTTGGGAATGTCTGAGAAATCGAGGATGTTGCCGGAGTTGAGCATCGCCTCGGTCAAGGCCTGCTGCTCTTGTTGGTCCATGCCGTTCAGGTAAATGGCCATGAGCAGCGCGCTGACCTGGTAGTCGGCGATGCGACCACTGGTAACGCCGCCGACGAAGAAGTCGATCTCTTCACGCGATAGACTCAGCCCGTCTCGTTTTTTTCTGATAACGTCCTGTGGTCTCAAGCTGTTTCCTTGTTGCTCTCCATCAGCACAGCGGCCTGAGCGGTCACAGCTAGCCCCAGCCCCACCGCGTCGAGTCCTTCGCCGGTCTTTGCTTTTACACTAACGCAGCCGGCATCAACTCCCAACACGCCCGCGATATTTTCGCGCATCGAGTTGACGTAACTTCTGAGTTTCGGCGCCTCGAGCAAAATCGTCGAGTCGACGTTGACTACGTGTAGACTGCGTTCGCGGGCCAACCACATCACCCGCGAAAGCAGTTCAAGACTACTCGCGCCACTCCATTGTGGATCTCTATCCGGGAAATGCACTCCCAGATCACCTTCGCAAAGCGCGCCCAGAATCGCATCGGCAATGGCGTGACTCAGCGCGTCAGCATCTGAATGGCCTTCACCGCCGCGATCGGAAGCGATGTGCACGCCTCCCAACACAAGCTCTCGCCCTTCAACCAGACGATGCGTATCAGTGCCAATTCCGATCCGAAACATCTGCGTCAATCCGCGGCTAAAAACGCTTCTGCAATCGCAAGATCAGCGGGCGTCGTGATCTTGATATTCCTCGAACTACCCTCGACAACACTCACGCGGTGACCGAGTTGCTCAACGAGCGCGCTCTCGTCTGTCAACGACGGATCGTTAACATCGGCGCGCTCGTACGCCTGTCGCAGCAACTCGTATCGAAAGCACTGCGGTGTCAACGCGCGACGCAACACGGAGCGATCGAGTGTCTTCACCACCGCATCATCGCCGACCTGCTTGATCGTGTCCGTCACCGGAGCGACGAGAATCGCGGCACCATCAGCTTGCGCTGCCGCAATCGTGCTCTCGATCTCGGCAACTGTCACAAACGGTCGAACACCATCGTGCACCGCAACGATCTCCGCCGTCGCCGACCTGATCGCCATCAACCCACGCTTCACCGAGTCGGCCCGTGTCGCTCCTCCCGGAACAACGCGCGCGAGTTTTCGCAGTCCATACTTCCCGGCCATCGAAAGGAAGCCCGCAGACTCCTCTGCGGGCAGGACCACGATCACTTCCTGAATCTGTTCACACTCCTCGAACGGTTTGAGTGTGTGAAAGATTACCGGCGTTCCGGCGAGCAGTAAAAACTGCTTCGGCCGATCGCTCGCCATCCGGGCGCCAGCGCCGGCGGCAGCAATAATCGCGATGTTCATGAAGAGAGATAGGAATCGTAGAGCGGGCGTGCAGCGTCAGCTCTCAGTAACTGGTTCGCTTTCAGAAATGCGGACTGGAGCTGCGCTATTGCGCGAGTCCCGCACCTGGCGCCGCGAAGCGCCGTTGGTGCGGTGAATATCGCTGTGTCCGCCATTTTCCGCTTCTTCCCAGAGACGGCCAAAGATCATCTTGCCGGCAGTTGTTTGCAACACGCTGGTCACTGCTATATCGGCGTTCTTGCCGATCAAACGTCGCGCGTTGTCGACGACCACCATCGTGCCATCGTCGAGATAGGCCACGCCCTGATTGTATTCCTTGCCTTCCTTCAGGATGAAAACCCTCATTGCCTCGCCTGGGAGTACGACTGGCTTGAGCGCATTTGCCAACTCATTAATATTGAGCACGCTGACTCCGCGCAATTGTGAGACCTTGTTCAAGTTGAAATCGTTCGTGACGATCACGGCGTCGAGCTGCTTGCCGAGCTCGATCAACTTCAGGTCCACTTCGCGCACGGAAGGAAAGTCAGTCTCTACGATTTGAATATCGAGCGAGCTGTTGTTCTGGAGACGGTTGAGCATGTCCAGGCCCCTGCGGCCACGCTGGCGCTTGGACGAGTCAGGTGAATCGGCCACCTGCTGCAACTCGCGGAGGATGAACTGCGGGATGATTAACGAGCCGGTCAAAAAACCTGTTTCGGCCACGTCGGCAATCCGGCCGTCGATGATTACCGACGTGTCCAGGATCTTGAGGTCGCGACGGGTCACTTTGTCACTGAAGATTCCGCCGAGGGCCGAAAGGTCGAGATAGTCGCCTTTGGCAGCACCCACCATCAATCCGACATACGCCATGAAGAACGTGAGCGATAGCGTCAGAAACGTCTTCATGCCCGCATCGAGTGCGGTTGATTCCTGGCTACTGATTAGCGAGCCGATCAGATAAGCACCGATGATTCCGAGGATCGAACCAACAGCGGCGCCGATAAGAGTTTTGAGTGTTGCTCGGCGAATCCGCAGCTCGAAGATTATGATGCAGACCGCGATTAACGCACCTGCTGCCGCTGAAATCCATGGGTCATCTCCGATGGGTACGAGTTTGTATCCCGCTACCACTAAAACCGCGGTAAAGATAACTCGTATCAGGATGACATCGGCGTGCATGATAAAGGCATACTACCACGCCCGTATCCGCAGCGTCACTACGGATATTGGCGAAACACAATCGGCAATTGCCGATTTTTAGACGACACGATTAAGCAGGATTTGGCAATTGGAATTTGCCAATCGACACTGCGCTTACTTGTACCGGTAGGTAATTCTTCCGCGCGACAAGTCGTAGGGCGACATCTCAACACTGACGCGATCGCCTACCAGGATCCGGATGCGGTTCTTACGCATCTTGCCGGAGATGGCGGCCAATACCACATGTTCGCTGTTGTCGAGACGCACCTTGAAGAAGGCGTTGGGCTGCTTGTCGATGATCGTGCCCTCCGCCGGGATTAGGTCTTCTGCTGCCAATCAGGTTTCTCCTTGGGGGTGAAAATTACCGCGCCCGGACAATAACACTGGTTATTGCCGATTGCCAATTGCCGATTGCCGATTTTGTGGTCGTGCGGATTACCGGTTGGCCGTAATCCTCCGGAGCGTCTTCAAAATCCGCAGTCGGCAATTGGCAATCGGCAATGTTTTGAACGTGTTCAAAAACTTCTTGACAGCACCCCCGAAGCAGGCGTAGGCTGCGTGTAGTTGAACGCGTTCAAATCAGCGTCCAACCAGCTAAAAGGAGGCTGACCATGACAATCGGAATAAGCACATACCTGATTTACCTGAGTCTCAGCATGGCGCTGACCGTTTGGGTAGCGCGCACGCTCCACAAAAACGGACGCGTGTTTCTCGTCGACGTATTTCATGGCAACGAAGCCCTCGCCGATTCCGTCAACCACCTGCTCGTCGTCGGCTTTTACCTCATTAACTTCGGCTACGTCAGCCTGGCCCTCAAACTCGGCTACGCCGTCGAGACTGCCCAACAAAGCATTGAAGCCCTGTCCGTGAAGATAGGCATGGTGCTGCTCGTCCTCGGCGGGATGCACTTCTTCAATCTCTTTGTTTTCAGCCGCATGCGCCGCCGCACGACGCGCGACAACCATCCTCCGGTGAGTCCTGACACTTTTACCGCTACCGCCGTCCATCAGGAGGCCTGAGCCATGCTAGCCCTGACCGTCCTTTACGATCCTGAATGTGGCTTGTGTAAACGCGCGCACGAGTGGCTCGCGGAACAATCGAAGATCGTCGAGCTCATCTTCGTGCCGTGCGCGTCTGACGAAGCGCGGAAGCGCTATCCGCAACTCAATCACGATCTGACGAAGAATGATCTAACTGTGGTGAGCGACGCGGGGGCCGTCTACTTCGGTCCGAAGGCGTGGTTGATGGTCCTTTGGGCGCTCGTGCGCTACCGCGACTGGGCCTATCGCCTTGCGACGCCGGAACTATTGCCCACGACGAAGCGAGTAGTTTCACTGATCTCGCAGAACCGCTACCAGATCAGCCGAGTCGCCGGACTCAACCAAGTGACACGATGAGTGCGCCGCGTAAAAAGAAGACGACGAAGACGGTCAAGGGCGATCAGACGAAAGCGCTGATCCTCGAGACTGCCCTCGAGATGTTTCGCGAGCGCGGGTATGACCAGACGACGATGCGCGCTATCGCCGAGAAGGCGGGCGTCTCGCTCGGTAACGCCTACTACTACTTCAGCTCGAAGGAATATCTCATTCAAGCCTTCTATCAACGTACGCACGAAGAACATCTCGCCGCCGCGTTGCCGGCGCTCGAACATGACAAGACGCTGAAAGCACGCCTGCGGACTGTGATGCGACTGAAGATCGACACTCTGAAACCGTATCACCAGTTTGCGGGCGTGCTTTTCAAAACCGCGGCCCATCCGCAAAGTCCATTGAATCCTTTTGCCGACGAGTCTGATCCGACTCGCCGCGCGAGCATTGAACTGTTTGCACGAGTGGTAGAGGAGTCAAAGGCGCGTATTCCGAAAGACCTGCGCGCGGAGTTGCCGTACCTGCTGTGGGTTTATCACATGGGCGTGATCCTGTTTTGGATTCACGATCAATCGCCGAAACACCGGCGCACATATCGTCTGGTCGATCACACGGTCGATCTGCTCGACAAGTTGATCCACCTCGCCAGCAACCCGTTCATGCGCCCGCTGCGAAAGCAGGCGCTGCGGCTCGTCGATGAACTGCGCGATGCGGCGGAGACGATTGACGACGATGCAGGCGAAGATTCTTTGGTCTGAGAAGTTCAGTATGAAAGCTATTCGCACTTTTATGGCGACGATCAGCGGCGGACTCGTGTCTGCGTTGTGTTTCGCCGTGCTCGCCTGGATCGTGGTTTACTGCAGCGACCCAGGGACGGGAATAACGGGAAACAAGGATTGGGCTGGTTTGGGTGCAGTGCTCGCAGGCGTCGTGGGTCTCCTGATGGGTTTGCTGCTGGGATTCATTCTTGGTCTTCTGAATGGAGGGTTGGTCGTTGGTACCGTGTTGGGAGCTATCGGAGGCGTGCTTACGACAGCAATCTACCTGGCCAATGGTCAATCACATCCCGATATCTTTTTTCCAATTGCCTTCTTCGTCTCGTTCATTCCGGCAGGCGCGTTAAGTGGGTTCTTCATATCCCTCATCATTCGGTTGTGGGAATCAGACGCTCCTGCAAAGAAAGGCACTGCACCTTGAGCTTACGACTATTCGATCTTTGGAGCTGGCGCGGCACGATTGGTCGAGCGCGTTACCTCGCGACGGGTGTGGTCCTGCTCGCGATCAAGCATAACGTCGATCGTTTCCTGGCTGCTGCGTACGGCCACCGGTGGAGCGTTTTTAATTACTGGGTATTCGACAGGCAGCAAGGCGTTGAAGCGATCACGCCGCGAGAAGCTAACTTCTATGCATCGCTCGTGGCGGTTGCCTTACCGTTTATTTGGATCGGCACCGTCTTAACCGCACGGCGACTCCGAGACGCAGACCTGCCACTCTGGTTCGTAATATTTTTCTTCCTGCCATTTCTCAACTTGATCTTTTTCATAATTCTCGTTGCCGTTCCTTCGAACGAGTCACTTGATAGAGGCGCCATTGTCCCCTCGAGGATTAGCCGGCTGATCCCGCAAAGTGAATTCGGCAGTGCTATTTTCGGAATAGTAGTGACCGCGGTACTCGCCGTCGTCGTCGCGGCACTCAGCGCCAACAATCTCGGCAACTATGGTTGGGGACTGTTTGTCGGCATTCCGTTTTTTCTCGGATTCAACTCGACTTTGATCTACGGCTTTCACCGGCCACGATCACTCGGCAAATGCCTGTTGGTGTCGATTCTTTCAACCGCACTTGTCGGGCTCTCTTTGTTTGCATTTGCGATTGAGGGCGTCATCTGTCTCGCGATGGCCCTGCCGCTCGGCGTCGTGCTTGCATTGTTTGGCGGATTGATGGGCTTCATGCTTCAGCAGCGGCCGTCGTTCTCGCCGAATACTATGCGCGTGGTTTCAGTCGCGTTCTTTTTAATGCCGGGTCTTATTCTGCTCGAACATAGTTTGGGTGAAACTCCGCCGCTGTACGCGGTGAAAACGTCGGTCGTCATCAACGCCAACCCGCAGACGGTTTGGTCGCATGTGGTTTCGTTTTCACAACTCTCACCACCGGCGGAATTAATGTTCAAGACGGGCATCGCGTACCCGATTCGTGCCGAGATAGAAGGTAAAGGTGTTGGCGCGGTGCGGCACTGTGTGTTTTCGACGGGTGAATTCGTCGAGCCGATCACGGTGTGGGATGAACCGCGTCTGCTGCGATTCGATGTGACGGCTCAACCGAGATCGATGGAGGAGTTCTCACTGTACAGTGATTTGCGTCCGCCGCACCTGGAGAACTACCTCATCTCGCAACGAGGTCAATTCGAATTGAAGTTTTTGCCGGACGGCACCACGCTACTCGAGGGGACCACATGGTACCAAAACCGGTTTTGGCCTGCGCCTTACTGGCACCTGTGGTCTGACTACATCATCCATCGAATTCACGAAAGAGTTCTGCTACACATCAAATCGCTCGCTGAATCCGCGTAATCTATGCATATACTCTGTGCCACATGGCGCGCATCGCGATCATCGGCGGCGGCATCGGTGGTCTAACGACTGCTCTCGCCTTCAAAGAATTCGGATTCGAGTCAGAAGTTTACGAACAGGCGCCGGCGCTCCTCGACGTCGGCGCTGCGATAGCCATCTGGCCCAACGCGATGCGCGTTCTCGAACGGCTCAATGTCGCAGAGAAGGTTCTCGAAAAAGCCGGTGTCATGAGCGAGATACGCTGGCTGGACCAGCACGGAAGATTAATCAACCGCGTTTCGATTTCAGAAACCAACACTTCACCGGCCGCCGTCGCTCTTCATCGTGCCGACTTGCAGAACGCTCTCCTTCACGCGCTGCCGTCGTCGTCAATCCATCTCGGACACACGTTCATCGATTACACCCAACGCGGCGACAAGGTGATCGCGAACTTCGCTAACGGTCAATCAACAGAAGCAGACTTCCTGATCGGCGCCGACGGCATTCACTCGCGCGTGCGAGCTCAATTCCTAAACGACGGCGAGCCTGTCTACCGCGGTTACACCGTTTGGCGCGGCATATGTCCTGCCGTTCCGGCGACGATTCCAGCGGCGACAGCGATCGAGATTCACGGACGCGGACAGCGTTTCGGTATTGGTCCAGTCGGGTTGGGCCGAGTCGGTTGGTGGGCCGCTGCAAATAGGATCGCAGATACAAACGAACTGTTGCAGTTGTTCGACGGCTGGTATCCGCCAGTGCTCGAACTAATAGAATCAACGCCATTCGCAACCATCTTGAAAACAGGCGCGTTCGACCGCGAGTCAAACAGAAGCTGGGGCACAGAACGAATGACTCTTCTCGGCGACGCCATCCATCCCACGACACCAAATCTCGGCCAGGGTGGTTGTCTTGCGATGGAGGATGCGATGGTGCTGGCGCGGTGCTTTCAAAAATACGGTGCTGTTGAAGAAGCTTTGCGGCGCTACGAACGCTGCCGCTACCGGCGCACGGCAGCGATCACCAGATACTCGCGTTACTACGGAAGAGTAGGACAATTTGAGAACGTCTTCGCCAGAGGCTTCCGCAAAACCACGCTCGCTCTCGTGCCGGAAGCAGTGGTCCGCCGCCTGATGCAGATCGTCTTCAATTACGACGCCACGACAATCAGCATCTAGCGCTTCTTTGTGGCGACGTTCTCTTCTGTGGCAGAATCCTGCGCATGCAAGCCATTCAAGTTTCCGAGGTGGGTGGGCCGGACGTGCTCACTCTCGCAGACCTGCCAGTTCCGTCTCCACAACCTAACGAAGCGGTAGTTCAGATCAAGGCCGCGGGCGTGAACTTTATAGACGTTTACATTCGCGAAGGCCGCTATCCAACGCCACTTCCTTTCGTGAGCGGACAGGAAGCCGCGGGTGTCGTCACGGAGGTCGGCAGCGATGTGACAACGTTGCAGCGCGGCGATCGTGTTGCCTACACGAGTGTGTTGGGCAGTTACGCCGAGTACGCGGCGGTGCCGGTGAGTCGTTTAGTAAAAATCCCGGACGAACTCGATTTCGAACAAGCGGCAGCAGCAATGCTGCAAGGCATGACTGCGCATTATCTTTTGTACAGCAGCTACAAACTGCAACCGGGTGAAACCTCGCTCATACACGCGGCGGCTGGCGGCGTCGGACTGCTGCTGGTGCAAATGGCGAAAAGAATCGGCGCGCGCGTAATCGCCACCGCCGGAACCCACGACAAGGCCCAGCTCGCGCGCGATGCCGGCGCGGACGAATGCATCGTCTACACCGAGAGCGACTTTGAAGTTGAAACAAAACGGTTGACGAACGGCGAGGGAGTGCACGTCGTTTACGATGGCGTGGGTAAGGCTACGTTTGACAGAGATCTGAACGTGCTTCGGCCGCGCGGCTACCTCGTTCTGTTCGGCGGATCGAGTGGCGCCGTACCGCCATTCGATTTGATCGCGCTGTCGCAAAAAGGATCGCTCTTCATCACGCGCCCGACGCTGGCGCATTACACCGCAACGCGTCAAGAACTCGAGTGGCGTGCGAACGACGTGTTGCAGATGATCGTGCGTGGCGAGCTGAAACTTCGGATTCACAAGGCATATCCGCTCAGCGACGCAGCACAAGCGCACAGAGATTTGGAGGGCCGAAAAACCACCGGCAAGCTGCTGCTCATACCATAAACCAACCACAGATAACACCGATTGATATGGATTGGATCCGTGATCATCCGTGGCAATCTGTGGCCTACTTCAAAGTCCATAACAAGATTGCCGAGGCCGTCCCATCCATTGTCGGCTCGTTCGTCGAGTAGTCGTTGATGTCGTCATGATAGACGGCGCGGTCGTCCTGAAACGCCGCGAACGGATCCGGTTCCCTGATCGAGACGCCACGCAGACTCTGAAACACCTTTTGATAAACCGGCCCATCCACTAAGCCGCCTCGCACCATCTTTTTCAGCAGCGCATTCGGAAAGAGATGAACGTCGTGTGGATAAACCCCCTCGGCAGGAATGCCGGTGAACATCGACGTGCCCCACGGATTTCTTCCCAGCAACCAATCGAACTGTTTCGCGCTGAACGTTCGATAGCGTTTATCGCCCGTCATGCGTTCGTAAAGAATCAACTGGGTGGCCAGCGCTACCGTCAGGTTGTTTGAGCACCAGATAAACGGCACGCCGATGCGATAAGGATTCTGCTCACTGCGTTTCATGCAGCGCTCGATCTCCTCGCGATAGAACGCGGCGAGTTGTTTCTTTGTACGCGCGTCAACCAAATCGTACAGACGGAAGTGGCCGGCGTTCATGAACGGATAGTATTGATAATGCCCTGCCTCGTCCCTGCCCATCCATGACTCGCTGCCGGCGACCAATGCATATCGCTTCGCGTCACGCAGGTAGCGCGCGTCTCTCGTCGCGCGAAAGAGTTCCGCCGCGCCCCATTCCATGTCGTCGGCCCACGTGGTTTCCGCGTAGCGATACGGCGCGCTGTAAGAGTTCCCTTGCTGCACGCCCTCTTTCGCCTGGCCCAACGCGTACACTTCCCTGCCCGCTTGCAGCAACGTCAGCGCGAACGAACGCAAGCGCGGATCGTCTTTCCAAATCTGATAGCCGAGAGCCATGGCCGCTGCGTAACGGCCCGCGAGATTAGCCACGCCATTCGACTCACTTTTGTACTCGCGCAATCCCTGCGGCTTGCCGTCAGCAAAATAGACCACGCGATAACTGCCGGCGCCCCAGCCGTAATCAACCGTCTCGTTCTGCGGCAGACGGAAGCCTTTATGATCGCGATCGTCTGCGACCTGGTGATAGAGCTGATCGGGTGCGGGATGCAGGCGTAGCATCCACGCGAGTCCCCACAAGGCTTCGTCGAGAATGTCGGCGATGCCGTTGGCGCCGGGCTGTCCGAGGTTGTTGAAGTTGTCGTGGAAAGCGTGCTTGGGTGCGAGTTGATAAGCGAGCAGCATCTGCGCGGTGGCGTTGCTCGCGGTTAACAAATACTTCAGTTGATCGCCGGCGTCGTGCCAACCGCCGGATGCGTCGAGGTAAGTGCCGGGTGGCGCGGGACCGAAGGCGGTGCGGCCGTCGAAAGTGTGACAGGCGGCATCGACGTACGGGTTGTAGCCGCAACGTTGCTGTCGCATGAACTCGAGCAACTGATCGGCGAGTTCGTTATTTATCGTTCGATTGATCCTGAACTGTCGTGAACGCGTCGAGCCTAGTTCGATGACGTACGTGCCTTCGGAGTTGAAGGACGTGAAGTCGAGTTCGGCGTGATGATTAAACTCGCCCCACGAGCCGGTGACTGGAGTGACATTGCCTTTGAAGACTACCGCGCCTGTCGTGACGTTTACGAGCCGAAACTCTTGCGCCAGTGGTTCACGTGCGAAGGCGATCGCCGTCTTGATGTCCGGCGGCGCAAACCCGAGTTGATTAAAACGGATGTAAGTGTCGTTAGTTGGGTTAAGAAATAAGAGCGCAAAACCAAGTGTTATCGACAAAGGTGTCATCGCGCATCTTCAGACAGGATTGGCATGATAATCCTGAACAATCTCGAAAATGTTTTGCTAAAAAATGATTGACACAAATTTCGGGCCTGCCTATAGTAGCCGAGGTTATGGATAGCACTCGCACATTTTTCTACTTCGCCTTTACTTACCGCTACTCCTTTTTTAAGGAGAGCGGACCGGCAAAGTTTGAAAACGACGTGCTGAAGACCTAAACGCAAGCACAAACACCTTCAACGAGCCAGCCGCGATCCTAAAAAATCGCGGCTGGTTTTTTTGTACACAAAAGCCGGAGTTTCAATCATGGACATAGAGCATTGGCGCAGAGAAATTGACGATATCGATGCCGAACTTCTGCGACTCCTGAACATGCGCGCACGCCTCGCGCTCAAAGTCGGCGCGCTCAAACAGGCCGCGGACCTTCCATTCTGCGACCCCGAACGCGAACGTATCGTGCTGCAACGGCTGCAAGAAATTAATTGCGGACCACTCGACGAAAGCGCAGTCGGCAAACTATTCCGGCGCATCATCCGCGAATCGCGACGCGTCGAGTCGCAAGTTAGTATCACTTCATGAACGTGCTGATTCGAAAACCGAGGGTGGCGTTTCAGGGCGAGCGCGGCGCGTTCAGCGAAGAAGCTGCGCTGAAGTTGCTCGGCCCTGAGATTGAACTCGTACCCCGCAGGACTTTCGCCGACCTCTTCAACAGCGCGGACCTCGCCGACTTTCTTCTCGCTCCGGTCGAAAACAGTATCGCCGGCCCCGTCCAACCTTCTGTCGATCTGTTGCAGTCGAGCGCACTCAAAGTAATCGACGAAGTTGAAATCAAGATCGAACAACACCTCATCGGTTGCCGCGACGCAACCTTCGACACGATCGAAACTGTGCAGTCGCATCCCGTCGCACTCGCGCAGTGCAGCCGTTTTTTTCAAACACATCCCCGGCTCAAATCCGTTGTCGCCGACGACACCGCGGGCAGCGTCGCCGAAGTCGTTCGACTTCGCGATCCCCAACGCGCGGCAATCGCCGGACAGCGCGCCGCCGAACTCTACGGCGGATCGATCATTCGCAAGAGCATTCAGGACCAGGCGGAAAACTACACCCGATTTATCTTGTTATCAGTAAAGGAACACTCATCATGATCGTCAATATGCAAAACAACGCAACCCCCGACGAGATCAGCCACATCGTTGACAGAATCAAGGAATGCGGTTTTCAGGCACACGTGGTCGAAGGCGCGGAACGCACCATCATCGGCGCCGTCGGCAGCAGTGGCCGTCGCTCCGAAATCGAAGCACTGCGCGCCGCGCCTGGAGTCGCGGACGTGATCCAAATCTCTCACCCATTCAAACTCGTCAGCCGGCAGTTGCGACAAACGCGAACAGTCGTCGACGTGCGTGGAACAAAGATCGGCAATGGAGACATCGTCGTGATCGCCGGACCCTGTTCAGTCGAATCGGAAGAGCAACTGATGGAGACTGCACATGCGGTGAAAGCGTCAGGCGCGAGCATGCTTCGCGGTGGTGCTTACAAGCCGCGCACTTCGCCATACGACTTCCAGGGACTCGGCGTCGAAGCGCTGCGTTTTCTCCGGCAGGCGAGTAGGGAAACCGGTTTGCCGATCGTGACGGAAGTCATGAGCGAAGCTGACGTCGAGATCGTCGAGGAGTATGCCGATATGATGCAGGTCGGCGCGCGCAACATGCAGAACTTCTCCCTCCTTCGCAAACTCGCACGCGTCTCGAAACCGGTTCTTTTGAAACGTGGACCATCCGCGACAGTGAAGGAGTGGTTGCTCGCCGCCGAGTACTTGTTGGCCGGTGGAAATGCAAACGTCGTCTTGTGTGAGCGCGGGATCAAGACATTCGAAACAGCGACACGTAACACGCTCGACCTCGCGGCCGTGGCGCTCGTGAAGGAGTTATCACACTTGCCCGTGCTCGCGGATCCTTCACATGGAACCGGCTTGCGGAGTTTGATCAGTCCGATGTCGAAAGCAGCAGTTGCGGTGGGTGCTGATGGTTTGTTGATCGAAGTGCATCCGTGTCCGGAGCGGGCGCTTTCGGATGGGCCTCAGTCACTCGATCTGCCGGGCTTCCAGGAGTTGATGGCGAGCATTCAACCGCAGATTCACGCGGATGAACGCAGATCCAAGAGAGCGGCATGATCGGCGTTCATCCGCGTAATCGGCGGCTAAATCATGGTTCGCGTTTGCGTGGCAGTTCCTGCTCGGTCTTGATGATCGTGCCGTCCACCGCGTTGACCCAGGTGTGCGTAGCGCCGGCGTTGGCTTCATCGGCGATCATGACGTGGTAGAACACCACGCCATCTCTCGCTAACTTTCCGGGCTCCTCCCAGCCTTTCGCTTCGAGACTGCAAAGCAGGACCTTTCCGGGATGCTGGCTGGTCGCGACTTGAATGGCCTGGTCCATATTGATCTTGGCCAGGCGAACTAGTGCCGCCTGCCGGACCTCGCGCATTTCCATCTCTACTCGTTCTTTGCGCTCCCTCTCCTCGCGAAACCGCGGATCGCTTTCCATCCGCTCCTGCATTTCCCCGGTGCGTGCTTCGCGGCGCTTCATTTCAACCTTCTCTTTTTCCTTGCGCTCCGGATCCTGTGCGGCCGGTTCCTGCGCACTGGAGTTGACATCGAAGCGCATGGCCAGCGCAGCGGCCGCGGCGCACGGCACGAGCAGTAACAACGAAATAGCGATCAGCAACAGTTTCTTCCAGCGTGTATTCAATTCGGGTTTCTTTAACAGCGACATGATACGGGCCTCCAGGATGTCAGCATCGGCGATGCCTACGGTTGTAGTAACGGAGAGACGACGCAGAGGTGGCGCGGAGCTGGCGAGTCGTACGAGCGAGCGGGCGTAAGTTTCGGCGTTCAGGATTCGATCGGCAACGAGCTCGTCGCAGCAGAGTTCGCGAGTCTGTCTGACGCGACGTCTTAATAAAGCCGCGGCGGGATGAAACGAGATCGGCACGAAGAGCAATTCGTAAATCAGGTTGAGCAGGTAGTCGCGGCGTGCTACATGAATGAACTCGTGGCCGATGGCTGAGGTCAGGAGATCG
>JBKPPH010000252.1:0-12607 GCA_046733535.1 Acidobacteriota bacterium | reverse complement strand
CGCTGGACGTATCTCGGCAGCGGCATGACGCACCCGAAGGTGCTCGATACACTCGAGTGGCTCACGCCGAAAGCGCGCCAAACCGTCGAGAGTATTTCACCCGCGTTCTGTTAGTTGAGAGTTGTAGAGGCGGTCCTCTGTGGCCGCCCCTCGCCGCGTTTCCACACAGGGGCGGCCACGGAGGGCCGCCCCTACAATTAACTTGCCTTGGTCGCGCGAACGTGAAGTGTCAGTGCGACGTCATCACGAATCAAGTTATTAGCCGGACCGGCGTAGTTGATCCCGAAGTCTTTCCGGTTGATGGAGAAACTGCTGTCCATGGTGGCGGTCTCAGGAGTTACGGCAATCGTCGCGGGGAACGTTACCGACCTCGTAACGCCGTGCATGGTTAGATTACCCGTGACAGTGTGAGTTGCGCCGCTCTCGCCGCCGGCTTTAATTGAGGTCGAAACAAACGTCACCTGCGGAAACTTGGCCGCGTCAAAGAAGTCGGCAGTCTTTAAGTGTTTCGCCAAACCGTCTGAATCCGTCTGCACACTATCCACGTCTATCGTGATATTGACGCGGCTGTTTTCCGGAGTGCCGGCGTAATCGATCTGTCCAGAAAACTTTCCAAACGAGCCATGCTCGCTGCCGACAACTTTCGAACCCACAAACTCAATCTTCGAATTCTGCGGCGTAATCTGATACTTCTGCGCGGCTGCGGTTTGCGGCGACGCCACTTGCGCCGCTTCACCGGTGACCGCCTTCGTTTTATCAGCGGCCGGATCCGAGCAAGCCGCGAGAAACATCAAACCTGAAAGAATGGTGAGCCCAATTATTGTCCGCATCTGCACTTCCTCCTCGATAAGTTACAATCGCGCGCATGTCTTACGACATTGCAGTTGTTGGTGCGGGGGTATTTGGCGCCTGGATCGCGCACCAGTTTAGCTTGAAGGGGGCGGCTGTCCTACTGCTCGACGCGTATGGACCAGGAAACAGCCGCGCCAGCTCGGGTGGCGAGTCGCGCATTATACGACTTGGCTACGGTCCAGACGAAATCTACTCACGCTCGGCACAACGCTCGTTCGTTCTCTGGCAACAACTGTTCGAGAGCGTCAATCAAAAACTGTTCGAACCGACCGGACTTCTCTGGCTCGCTCGCGACCACGATCCGTATTGCGAAGCAACGCTGGCGACGTTAGAACTTTTAAAAGCTAGATGTGAAAAACTGGACCACGATGAGCTCGTCCGCAGATTTCCGCAATTCGATCTTGCGACGGTTCCGTGGGGAATCCTCGAATCGGACGCCGGAGTTTTATTGGCTCGTCGCGCCGTGCAGGCAGTCGTAGCACACGCACGCGCAGGCGGCGTCGAATACCGCACGGAGGCGATCGCGCCGCTGCAAGCCGCGCCGGGCAAAGTTAAATCGATCCGCACCACTTACGGGAAAGAGATCGTTGCCGATTGTTTCGTGTTTGCTTGTGGGCCATGGTTGCCGAAGCTGTTTCCCGAGTTGCTCGGCGAGTTGATTCACGTGACGAGACAGGAGGTTTTCTTTTTCGGCGTTCCACCCGGAGACACTATGTTCAGTCGCGGCGCACTGCCGACGTGGCTCGACTTCAACGATCTTGTTTACGGAATGCCGAATTTCGATGGACGTGGTTTGAAGGTGGCGATCGACGCACACGGACCGGAGTTCGATCCCGACAGCGGTGAGCGCGTCGTTTCGATGTCGGGATTGAAGGCTGTGCGGGAGTACCTGGCACAACGAATACCGCGGCTTGCTGATGCGCCGGTTACTGAGACGCGTGTTTGTCAGTATGAGAACACGTCGAGTGGAGATTTTCTGATCGACCGGCATACGGAGTTTGAAAACGTCTGGCTCGTTGGCGGTGGATCCGGGCATGGATTCAAACACGGGCCGGCAGTCGGGGAGTACGTGGCGGGGATGATTGCAGGGACAGGAAGATTGGAGCCGCGGTTCAGTCTCGAGTCGAAGCAGAGAGTGCGCGAGCGGAAGGTGTTTTAGACAGGATTACAGGATTTTTCAGGATTAATCTTTGAATCCTGCAAATCCTGTCATCCTGTCCTACAATGCCTCGCAATCAAGATCCTGTCGTAGAATGACTCCAGATGAAGATCTCCGTCGCGATGTGTACTTACAACGGCGCCGCGTTTCTGCCCGCGCAGTTGGAAAGCATCACCGCGCAGTCGCGAAAACCGGACGAGATCGTCGTTTGCGACGACGGCTCAACCGATCAAACTAAAACGCTGCTGGAAAACTTTGCGCAAGCATCGTCGATTCCCGTCTCACTGAAATTCAATCAACAAAACCTCGGCAGCATGAAGAATTTCGAACAAGCAATCCGCTTGTGCACCGGCGACGTTATCGTGCTCAGCGATCAGGATGATGTTTGGCATACTCATAAACTCGAAAGGATCGAGCAGGCGTTTCAGACGACGCCAACGGCGGGACTCGTCTTTTCCGACGCCGAAATCGTCGACGAAAATCTCGCGCCGCTGAACCGCCGCATGTGGGACGAAGTCGGTTTCGACGCGCACAAAAGAAACCTCGTCCGGCAAGGCCGCGCGCTCGAAGTGCTCATCACGGGTTGGACCGCGACTGGCGCAACCATGGCTTTCCAATCAAAGTTCATGCGCCTTTCGCTGCCGATTCCTGAAAACATTGCGATGATTCACGATGGCTGGATCGCGCTCACCATTGCCGCGGTCGCCGGCGTCGTGCCGATCGAAGAACCTTTGATCAAATATCGCCAGCATGCACAGCAACAGATCGGCGCTCCCGGGCAAGCGCAACAAGCCGCGGAGCAAGCGGGTCCAGTGCAGGCGCTGCGCCGACGCAACTCGAGCGCCGACTTGCACAAGATCCTGACAACGCTCGAAGAGCGTCTGTTAGCGCAGGGAAATTCTTACGACACTCGCAAAGCGCTTTCGTTCGCCGCGGATTATTCGTTTCACCTGAACGTGCGCGCCAACCTGCCGCCGAACCGATTGAATCGTGTTCCCAGCATCTTGCGCGAGTTGCTAACGCGGCGTTATCACGAATACGCTAACGGTTTCAAGAGCGCCGCGAAAGACCTTGTTTCCTGAACTATGCCGTATGACGTGTCGATAATCATCGTTAACTGGAACGGCGGTTCTCTCTTAACACGCTGCGTCCAAACCATCGTCAGCTCCGTTCCAAAAGCAACTTACGAAATCGTCGTCGTCGACAACGCCTCCGAAGACGACAGCATCGCGCAGCTACGCGCGGATGAAGTCGCCGCTCCGATGATCGAGCGCCGGCAACTCCGCATCATCAACAACGCCGAAAACCGGGGCTTTGGCGCCGCTAACAACCAGGCATTCGCCCTGACCGATTCGCCGCACTTATTCCTTCTGAACTGCGACACCGAAGTCCGTCCCGGCTCCATCGACACGTTGATCGACAAACTGGATTCGGATCCTCGCATCGGCGCGTGCGGTCCGAAGATTTTGAACTCTGACGGCTCGGTGCAGGTCAGCGCTTACTTCAATCCGCCTCGAGCCTGGCACACGCTACTTTCGCAGCTATGGCTTTATCGATTGCTGCCGCGGCGCATTCGTGGCGAGTTGTTGTTGGGCGGGCACTGGGATCACGATCGCGAACGATGCGTACCGATGCTCGGCGGGGCCGCGTTTATGGCGCGGCGCGAGATGATCGAACAGGTGGGCGGTTTCGACGAACGCTTTCACATGTACGGTGAAGACAATGAATGGTGCTGGCGAATAACGAAATCAGGCTGGCGTTTGTTGTTTGTTCCGGACGCGGTCGTGGTCCATCACGGCGCACAGAGTTCGATCAAGCGCTGGTCGGACGACGAACGTATGCGAGTAAAAATGACGGCAGGATTCAAGTTCGAACACCAGGCATCGCCGCGTTGGCAGCTCGCCGCGAACCAGTTGGCCAACTACCTCGTCGTCAGCGCGCAGATCGCGGGGCGCAAAATGCTGGGCATCGAGCGCCCCGAATTGAAACTGATCAGAGACATGCATCGCGAGCACTTGAAACGCTCGCTACGAAACCACTTGGCGAAAAAACTCTGAGGCTTCGCGAAAACTCTGAGGCTTCGCGAAAACTCTAAGGCTTCGCCGTCGAGTTGTAATCTTCAAGCAGCTTTTGCGCGCGAATGCTCGGACTGATCAGCGCCAGCTTTTGTGACCAGTCGTAACCACTGAACACGCCCACCACTTCCGCGTTCGAGTTGTAAACAGGACTTCCCGAGAAGCCGTCGCGGCTGTCGATCTTCACCGACCAATATTCCTGGTTACCGAGCATGTAGTTGCCGTAAAAACTGCCGTGACTGACGACTTTGTCGCCATGAGGCCGCGCAATCAGAAACAGCGCGTCGTCTTTGTTCGGCGCCGTTTGAAACACCGGAGCTTTCGCGTCCTTTGCGTTGCGGCACATCTCGAGCAACGCGAGGTCTGCTTCCTTGTCGACCTTGAGTACCTTGGCGCGACAGCCGTCCACGAAAACTTTCACCGACAGCTCATCACTCGGCTTGAAACCGAGCATCACTTTCTTCGTGGCGCTGAGATTGCCGGAGATTACGTGATAGGCAGTCATCGCGAGGCCATTGCCTACCAGAAATCCTGTCGCGTATCCATTGGGGCCGACGTCAAATAAAACGGAAATGGCCTGCTCGAGTGGGTTCTGGCTCTTCTTCGAAAACTCCAGTTCCAGCGACAACGTATAGCGCTCTTGTTGTTTGAGGATCTTGTTGCTGTTTCGCTTCTCGGCGAGACAAACAGGAGTGATCAGAAGAATGGCGGCGATACAGGTAAGGCTACAAAGCTTACGCTTCATCGTGACCTCCTACAGGTTCGGTGGGTACAAACGAGACTACCGCTTGTTTTGAACTCTAGAAAGAATTGTTCGGGAACAAAGACCGGAGCATTCTATGGCGCGAGTTCCGGATATGCAATGTTTTTGCTGCCGGCGAGCGGGCATAATCGTTTGAAGGTGTGTAGCGGCTATTTCGGAAGTGTTCAGATTTGTTTCGGGCCGCAGATCTTCGCAGATTAACGCTGACCTGCGTTCATCCGCGCAAATCTGCGGCTAAGTTTACACTGCCGCGGTGCGTTGCTTTGGCTCGTTGATGCGAGTGTAATCAGGATGGAGGTAGACGATGCGGCCGCCGACGATCGTCGCTACCGCAGCCCCAGTCATCGAGCGTCCGTGAAACGGCGTGTTCCGGCTCTTTGACTTTGATCTATTCACGTCGAACACCCACTCGAGTTGCGGATCCAGAAGCGTTACGTCCGCGTGCGCGTTTGGCTTGAACGACCCGCGATCCGCAAGTCCAAAGATTCGCGCCGGGTTCGCAGCGCACATCTGCACCACCCGCTCTAAATCGATCACTCCGGCGTGTACAAGATCGAACGCCAGCCCCACAGCCGTTTCCAGCCCCGTGATTCCAAACGGCGCCTGATCAAACTCTAACGCTTTCTCATCGAGATGGTGCGGCGCGTGATCAGTCGCGATCGCATCGATCGTTCCGTCTTTCATCGCTTCGAGGACAGCATCGACGTGTGCCCTGCTGCGCAATGGCGGGCTCATCTTCGTGTTCGTGTCGTACTCGGCAACGGCTTCGTCGGTAAGTGTCCAGTGATGCGGCGTCACTTCACACGTCACCGCCAAACCTTCATTCTTCGCGCGTCGCACAGCTTCAAGCGCGCCGCGAGTCGATACGTGCGCGATGTGAACTTTTGCTCCCGTCAATTTAGCCAGCACACAATCGCGAACTGCATCGACTTCTTCCGCGGCAGCAGGCATTCCACGTAAACCCAAAATCATGGACCAGCGTCCTTCGTGCATCACGCCGCCGGCGCTCAGCGAATGATCCTGGCAATGATCGACAACAGTCAGATCGAACCCACGTGCATATTCCATCGCGCGCCGCATCATTGCGGAAGTCGGCACCGGACGCCCGTCATCTGAAACGGCGACGATGCCTGCGTTTTTCATTTCACCCATCTCGGCGAGCTCTTTGCCGCCGCTTCCCTTCGTGACCGCGCCGATCGGAAAAACGTTTGCGAGTCTTGCTGCCTGGCCTTGATCGATGACGAAACGCGTCACCGCGGGATTGTCATTCACCGGATCGGTATTCGGCATCGCGCAGATGCTGGTCCAACCGCCTGCGACTGCCGCCGCTGCGCCGCTCGCGATCGTCTCTTTGTACTCCTGACCCGGTTCGCGCAAGTGCGTGTGCAGATCGATGAAACCGGGCGCGACGATCAGTCCGGTCGCGTCGATGACGTGCGCCTGTTCAGGCACGGGCTCGCCACGGTCGAGCAAACCCACGACACGACCGTCTTCAATCAACAGACTTCGGCCGCCGGTATTGACTTGCTGCGCCGGGTCGATCACGTAACCGTTTGCAATCAGCAGCTTCATTTGCGTTCTCGTTTTGGTTTCTTTGCTGACGGACTTTTTGCCGCCGGCTCCTCAGTTGGACGACCGGCGAGGAGATAAAGCACGGCCATCCGCACCGCGACACCGTTGGTGACTTGATCAAGAATTAACGAGCGGCTGCCGTCGGCAATCTCCGATGAGATTTCGACGCCGCGATTCATCGGACCGGGATGCATGACGATCGCATCGGGGGCGGCACGATCGAGGTGTCGCGGCTGCAGGCCGTAGTGAACTGCATATTCGCGCATCGACGGAAAGAACGCAGCGTCCTGACGCTCGCGTTGAATTCGCAGAATCATCACGACGTCGGCGCCTTCGATCGCGTCTTCAAAGTGGCGCTCAATACTCAGCCCGTTGTCGACAAGCTCGGCAAAGTCTTCCGGAACGAGTGTTCCCGGACCACCGACACTGACGTTCGCGCCGAGTTTCGTCAGTAAGTAGATATTCGAACGCGCCACGCGCGAGTGCAGGATGTCGCCGACAATCGCGACTTTCAAACCGTCGATGTGGCCTTTGTATTCGCGAATCGTCAGGGCGTCGAGCAAGGCCTGCGTCGGGTGCTCGTGAGCGCCGTCGCCCGCATTCACGATCGGCGCGTTCGTCATGCGCGCGAGATGTTGCGGCGCGCCGGCGGAGGAATGACGAATGACGATGCAATCAGGCGCCATCGCTTCGAGGTTTCGCGCCGTGTCCAACAACGTCTCGCCTTTGCTCACGCTGGAAGTAGAAACGCTGACGTTCACCGCATCAGCCGACAAACGCTTCGCGGCGATCTCGAACGACGTTCGGGTGCGCGTCGAAGGTTCGAAGAAAAGATTGATGACGGTGCGGCCGCGCAGTGCGGGAACCTTTTTAATCTGGCGTTTTGAGACTTCGCGAAAAGTTTCCGCGGTATCGAGCAGGTTATTAATCTCGCCGGCATTGAGTTCGCGAATGCCGAGCAGGTGGCGGCGGTTGAAAGTTGGTTGCATAGTTGGGCTGAACAAAACTGCTGACACAAAAAAAGCGGCCCCGAGGCCGCTTCGTTACGCCGTCTCTGACGGCCGCTCGACGATTACCACTCCCTCTTCCTCGTCAAACTCCTGGAGCATCACTTTGATGATTTCGCTCTTCTTCGTCGGCACGAGTTTGCCAATGTAATCAGCCTGAATCGGCAGCTCGCGATGTTCTTTACCGCGATCGATGAGCACCGCTAACTGAACTCGCCGCGGGCGGCCGAAGTCGATCAATTGATCGAGCGCGGCGCGAATCGTGCGACCAGTGTAAAGCACGTCGTCAATCAGAACGATGTTGCGGTTTTCGATGTCGCCGGGGAGGTCGGTCCGGTTAACGACAGGCTTCGCGCCGACAGTTGAAAGATCGTCGCGGTAAAGTGTGATGTCGAGTACGCCGACTGGCGGGCGGTAGCCTTCGAGGTCCGCGATCTTCGCCGCCATTCGCTCGGCAAGCGGGACGCCGCGACGCCTGATGCCAACGAGGAAGAGGTCGCCGGCGCCGTGGTTCTCTTCGACGATTTCGGACGAGAGTCGGGCCAGCGCGCGATTGATGCGCGGAGCATCCATGATGCGGGCCTTCTCGATGAAATCCATGTTCCGCGGATACTAGCAAGGCTCTACCGGATTTACAAGATTCGCACAAAATCCTGTAATCTTGTCTCACTGATGGTCTATCGCTCATTGCTACGACCGATTCTCTTCCGTCTCCCGCCAGAGACCGCTCACGAATTGGCGCTCCATTCGCTAACTTTAATTCCTTCGAGATTGATCGCACGGCGTTTCGACAATCCGATCAGCCGGTTCGGCTTACTCTTCGCGAACCCGGTCGGCTTGGCCGCAGGCTTTGACAAGAACGGCGTTGCGTTACAGCCTCTCGCGGCGCTCGGCTTCGGTTTCATCGAAGCAGGAACAGTCACTTATCATCCGCAGCCTGGCAATGCGCGCCCGCGACTCTTTCGGCTTTCGGAAGATCGAGCGTTAATCAATCGAGCCGGGTTCAATAACGACGGCGCTGCCGCGTTTGCGCGTCGAGTCGAGCGGCATCGCCCTGATTGCGTGCTCGGAGTCAGTATCGGTAAGAGCAAAATCACGCCACTCGAAAACGCCACTGAAGATTACCTCGCGAGCTTTGAACTCGTTTACAAAGTCGCCGATTACATCGCCGTTAACGTCAGTTCACCAAACACACCTCAGTTACGCGAGTTGCAGCAGTCGGAACAACTGGCTGCGCTTCTATCGGCTCTGCAAACACGCAGGCTCGCGTTGCAGGAACGTCATCAGAAAGAAGTGCCGCTGCTGGTCAAGCTCTCGCCGGATCTTGAACGCGGAGACCTCGAGATGATCGTCGACGTAATCGAACGCTTGCAGATCGACGGCATCATCGCGACTAACACTACGGTGAGCCGCGACAATTTGCGAACTGATGCGAAACGCGTCGCTGCGTGTGGCGAGGGCGGGCTCAGTGGAAAGCCGCTCAGCAGCAGATCGACGCGCATGATTGCCGAACTCTATGAGTTGACGGGCGGGCGAATACCCCTAATCGGTGTCGGCGGGATCTTCAATGCTAATGATGCGTGGGAGAAGATCTCTGCGGGCGCGAGTCTCGTTCAGTTGTACACTGGCTTCATCTACCAGGGACCGAAGATTGCGCAAGAGATAAACGAAGGCCTCGCGAAGATTCTTGCTCGCGAGGGTTTGGCGAGTTTGGATGCAGCCGTGGGCTGCCGGGCAAAAAAACTAAACCACGGATGACACGGATGAAAGAAAAACTGATTGTCGCACTCGATGTTGACACGCCGGATAAAGCTCTTGAGTTAGCGAGACAACTCCACAGCGTCGCCGGCATGTTCAAGGTCGGTTCTCAACTTTTCACTTCCGCTGGACCAAAAATCGTCAGAGACATCATTGCGCTCGATGCCAAAGTGTTTCTCGATCTGAAGTTTCACGACATTCCACACCAGGTAGCCGGCGCAGCACGTTCTGCGGCTGAACTCGGAGTGTCGTTGTTTACGATTCACGCGAGTGGCGGCAGCGAGATGATGCGCCGCGCAGTCGAGGCTGTTTCGAATCGGAGCCACACGAAAGTGCTCGCCATCACCGTTCTCACCAGCATTGACGCGAACATCCTTTCCGAAATTGGTGTAACCTCTAATCCGGCCGAGTCAGTTATGCGGCTGATGAGATTGGCAGAAGCATCAGGAGTCGACGGCGTGGTTGCTTCGCCACAGGAAATCCAACCGATCCGGCACACAGTTTCAAATCCCGACTTTCTGATCGTCACGCCCGGCATACGGCCGGAGACGTCACAAAGTGGAGATCAGAAGCGCGTCGCGACACCGGCCGCGGCAATCGCCGCGGGCGCGAGTTACCTCGTGGTGGGACGACCGATAACCGGCGCGGCAAACCCGCTCGAAGCGGCACGCGAAATCGTCGCCGAAATGGAACGCTCTGAAGAACGGAACTGATGAACTATCGCAGCGTGTAAAGATGGGCGTTAACCCGCGATTTGCTCAACTATCAATTTGAAATTATCATGCCACGGTGAATCTCAGCTTGAAACCCCGGCTCATTTCCACGTTGACCATCCTCCTTCTCGCACTCATTTTTCCATTGTTTGCTCAGGAAAAGGAGGCGCCTGCTGTTATTCCTTTCTCGCAGGCCCCGTATCTGATCGGCGAACGGCTGACATACAACGTGTCTTTTTCAAATTTTCCGAGCGCTGCACACGTTGAAGTCGAAGTCGTCTCACGCGGCGTTCACGCTGGTCGCGACTCGATACAACTGCGAGGGCACGTGGAGACAACCGGGGTCATCAACGTCGCTCTGTATGCCATAAACAACGACTACATGAGCTACGTCGATCCCAGCACCGGCTTGCCGTTTCACTCGCAGGAAACGGCGCGCGACGCGCTCAAGACCGCCGAGTCAGCCGACGACTTCAACCAGCCGGCGGGGAACGATGCGATTCCGCCGAAGCAAAGAGGCTTTCCCGGGATGTACGATTTCGTCTCTGCTTTTTATCGCACGCGCGCACTGCCGCTCACCGAGGGCGCTGTCTACGACTTCTCGGTGCACGGTGAGTCGACCAATTATCAGGCGGAGTTGAGGGTCACAGGTAAAGATGTCGTTAGAACAAACGTCGGATCGTTTTCGACGATCGTCACCCAGATCAAACTCAACAATTCTGACGTCAAAAATATTCGCGTTTATTTTACTGACGACGAACGACACGTTCCGGTGTTGGTAATGGCTCGTGTAAGCGCCGGTGAGGTGAGAGCCGAACTCGCCGGGTCAGAGATTCTCAAGCCGGCAATCCCAACACCCACGCCGACCCCGGCCATTATCACCGCGCCACTGCCGACTCCGACGCCAGTGGCGCCGCCCGCGCTCAGCCCGAACTTACCATTCGCGATCGGCGAGCAATTGAATTACCAGGTGTTCCTCGGTACGAACAATACCGCGCTGGGTCTCGCGAGTTTTCAAGTGCGCGGACGTTCACGCTATTACGATCGCGACGGTCTGTTTTTGAGTGTAAGCGCACAAACGACGGGCGCTGCCGGTCAACTCTTCTTCGCCAACGACAAGATTGATTCGTACGTCGATCCGAAAGGCCTGTTGCCGTACCGCACTGCGATGAATTTAGTTGAAGGTCAACGGCGCTTGAATCAGGTGCTGACATTCAACCAGGAGACTGGTGCGGCGAGCAGTGATAAAGGAACGCGCGTCGAGATTCCGGTAGGCACGCACGACTACGTCTCGTTCTTCTACGCACTGCGAACTTTCAATCTCACGCCGCCGAAGCGGAACGCGATCTCGGTCCTCGTAGAGAACGAGCCGAAGACGTTATTTGTCGGCGCCTTGAAGCGCGAGCCGATTCAGTTAGGCGATCGAACAGTGCCTGCAATCGCACTGTCGATAACATCCGACGATCCCGAGCCCGACAAGTATCAAATGCGCATGTGGGTCAGCGACGATCGCCGTCGCCTTCCCTTGCGCTTCACCTGCACCACGCGACTCGGCCTCCTGCGCGCCGACCTCGCCATCCTCCCCACCGCCCCTCAATAGCAATCTCAGCTAATCTCCTTTTTAATTAGGCCGGCATCTTCCACTCTGAAATTGAAATCTATTTTCAACTAGGCTATACTGCCGCCCGCCATGCTGAACTCATTCATCATCGTCATGCGCGAAGGCTTTGAATCCTTCCTGCTCGTCGCCGTCATCCTCGCTTACCTCCGCAAATCCGAACAAAAGTGGCTGAACCCTGCAGTCTACCTCGCGATCGCATTGGCCCTTGCGGCCAGCGGCGGTCTTGCCTACCTGCTTGCGGCCGGTGTCGACGACGCCAACGTCCAAACCATATTCGGTTCGGTTATCGGCGGGTATGTCAGCCAGTTCTTTGCGAATGAAGCGCTGCGGGAAGCCGTCCTCGGCGCGATTGCCGTCGTGATGGTCGGTACACTCGTGATTCACATGTGGCGCACTGGACCAAAGATTCAGCAACGAATGCGCGAAAGACTGAGCGCAGTTTCTTCAAACAGTTCGCGCCTGGCTGCCGTCCTCGGTGTGTTTCTGTTCACGTTCCTGATGATTACGCGCGAGGGTATGGAAACCGCGTTGCTACTGATGCAGGTAAAAGATGCGAACGTCATCAATGGCGCGCTCCTTGGCCTGGCTGCGGCGATCCTGTTTGCGCTCGGCTGGGCGCGTTTTGGTCACCTGATCAACGTGCGGCGCTTCTTCCAGGTCACTGGAATTTTTCTGCTGCTCTTCATGATTCAGGTTGGCGTCTATTCATTCCACGAGTTTGCCGAAGCAGGCTTGCTGCCGAACAGCGACTTCCTGCACGAAGCAACGGAAAAGTTCTCGCCTGATGGTTTGTATGGCAAGTGGTTCTCGCCGATCATGGTGGCGATCTGCGGACTGTGGTTGCTGGGTGCGTGGCTGATCGATCGAAGAGCTAACAAAAGCGCGGATGAACGACAGATTCCGCAGATGACGCAGATGAACTCGGTCTAATCCGCGGCTAACATCTTCGCGAGCTCGCGCTTCAACAACTTCCCTGTCGGACCTTTCGGAATATCTTCGACGAAGCGAACCGTCTTTGGACACTTGAAGTCTGCGAGTCGCGCTTTGCAAAAATCAATCACTTCCTGTTCCGTCGTGCTTGCTCCAG
>JBKPPH010000251.1:0-20019 GCA_046733535.1 Acidobacteriota bacterium | reverse complement strand
ACGCACGCTTGGACCAGACCACCGCTTCGCAACAGGCGTGTGGACTGATGGAGTGCTCGATAAAGCTACCGGCACGTTGAATGGAAGTCTGTACGTTTCGGGCCGCGATCCCTCGTTTCACTACGAGCACGGCGTCTTGCTCGCGCGCGAGCTGAACAAGCTCGGAATCAAGCAGGTAAGCGGAGATCTCGTCGTCGCACCCGGCTTCACGATGAACTTTAGCGCCTCGGCTTCGCGCTCCGGAGAACGCCTGTACGACACACTCGATGCGACCTTGCGCTACGCCGAAGCCATGCGCGCGTGGAACTACGAACGAACGCTGCTTAACGATCGCGCGAGTCTGGAAACGGTACCGAGCGTCGCCGTGATGGGAGACGTCCTCGTCGCGCCGGTCGCGCCCTCCGCGAAACTCCTCTTGACGCAAAAGTCGAGCAAGCTCGTCGACATTCTCAAAGTGCTCTTGTGCTACTCAAATAACTTCATGGCCGAGCGCATCGGTGAAGCACTGGGCGGGCCTGAGTCAGTGCGGCAAGTCTTAACTACTGACCTCGGCCTTGCGCCGGACGATCTGAAGATTGCCTCGTTGAGTGGACTCGGCGTCAATCGAATCTCGCCGCGAGTGATGATGAAGATCTACCGCGCGCTGCGCGCGGAGTTGGAAAAGCACGGGCTCACGCCGGCGGCGATCATGCCGGTCGCGGGTATCGATCCCGGCACACTTGAAGATCGTTTCACTGGCACTCCGTGGCGCGGCAGTGTCATCGCAAAAACCGGAACGCTGTTGCGAACCGACGGCGGCGCCAGTTCGTTAGTCGGCCAGATGAAGGCCGCGAACGGCGAGGTGCTGCTGTTTGTGATTATGAATCAGCGTGGCAGCGTTTGGAGGTTTCGCGAAAACCAGGATTACCTCGTCATGCTGGTCCAGAACACCCGCGGCGGCCCGAAACCCTTCGAGTACAAACCGCTCACGCTGACGATGCAACTGTCTCACACGGAAAGCACAGTCGGCGCCGGCGAAGAATACGAACCACCTTCAACACCCAACCAAAAATAAATGCGCCCCGGCCATCCGAAGATCACCGGGACGCTTTACCGTCCAACAGCATCGCGGCGTGCGGCACCGCAGCAGCAGCGGACGATTTCCTTGTTCCCGCTTAACTTAAAGATTGAAAGCGAGGATGATTCCAGAGACGATTGTTTGTTAGAGTAGAGTTCGCTGAGGCCGTTAAAGGCACATGAAGCACAAACGAGTGTTAACTCCACCAGCTCTGTCACTTCCGCTTTTTGTGCTTTTTTGCGGCATAAGATGAACGACGAAGCTCCTGGAGTCATCGCGGGTGAAACGCTGGAGCAGGTCGGCGACGGCTCACGGGAAATTACCCGCGAGCAGAAACCTGTTCGCACTGAAATGAGCACCGGCCGATCCGCTTTCTTCGTAGGCGCCGGAATTCTCATCAGCCGCATCGTCGGCCTCGCCCGCCAGCGCATCTTTGCACACTACTTCGGCAGCTCGGCCGAAGGCGACGCGTTCAGCGCGGCGTTTCGCATTCCAAACTTCCTCCAGAACGTGTTCGGCGAAGGGGCGCTCTCAGCTTCGTTCATTCCGGTCTACGCGAAGCTGCTGGCCGAGGACGATGAGAAAGAAGCCGCGCGTGTTGCGAACGCCATCTTTGCCATCCTCGCCCTCGTGACTGCCGTAATCGTGCTTCTCGGCGTCTTCGCGACTCCCTACATCGTCACCCTCATCGCCGCTGGTTTTGAAGAGGAAAGACGAGCGTTGACGATTACGCTGGTGCGGATCTTTTTTCCCGGTGCCGCGCTGCTTGTGCTCTCGGCGTGGTGTTTGGGCGTTCTCAACAGCCATCACCGGTTTTTCATTTCGTACACAGCCCCGGTCGTCTGGAACGTGGCCATCATCGCCGCGCTGGTGTTCTTTGGCAGGCGAATGGATCTGTCGAGTCTGGCGGCGGCGACCGCGTGGGGTTCGGTTATCGGCAGTGCGCTCCAGTTTGGCGTGCAACTCCCGACCGTGCTGCGGCTGATCCATCACTTTCGACCCGTGCTCACGCTCGCGAGTGCGCACGTACGACAAGTGCTGCACAGCTTCTTTCCCGTGTTCATGAGTCGTGGTGTCGTTCAGATCAGCGCTTTTGTCGACGCATTCCTCGCGAGCTTTCTGGGCCAGGGAGCAGTCGTGGCCCTCAATTACGCACAGAGCCTTTACACGCTCCCGGTGAGTCTGTTCGGAATGTCGGTTTCCGCGGCGGAGTTGCCGGCAATGTCGCGGACGGTGGGCGCGGCGGAAGTCGTGGCTGAAACACTGCGGCATCGTTTGGACGAGGGGCTGAGAAGGATCAGCTTCTTCATTGTTCCTTCCGCGGTGGCGTTTCTGGCGCTAGGCGACGTGATCGCCGCTGTGCTTTATCAAACCGGCAAGTTCACGCACGACGATTCGATTTACGTTTGGACCATACTCGCCGGATCGGCGGTGGGGTTGCTGGCTTCGACGCTGGGCCGCCTTTACGCGTCCACCTATTACGCCTTGCGCGACACTCGCACGCCGCTGCTCTTTGCGGTTTTGCGAGTCGCACTCAGCGCTATTCTCGGATACTACTTCTCAATCCATCTGCCGGGACTGCTCGGACTCGATTCGAAACTCGGAGCTGCTGGCCTGACGTCTTCAGCGGGGATCGCCGGTTGGGTGGAATTCGTGCTGCTGCGAAACAGTCTGAACAAACGAATCGGCCGCACGGGTTTGTCACTTTCCTATACCGCCAAACTCTGGATCGGCGCGTTGCTGAGCGCCGCGGTGGGCTTCGGACTTAAAACACTGGTGGTGGGCTGGCATCCGGTCCCGCTCGCGATAGTCGTCCTCGGAGCATACGGGACCTGCTATTTCGGCATCGAGTTCCTTTTCGGCGTTCCTCAATCCCAGATGATCATCCGCAAATTACTCAGATTGCGCCGATAATCTCTGGAATCCGCCGGTGCTTAACACTTTCTCCTCTACAGCTTGAGAACGAAAACTGTAAGGAGTCCCCAGAAAATGCCCCGAATCTTCAACCTGCAACGCTTGATACTGGCCTCGGCAGCGTTTGCAATCATGGCCATGGCTTCGTCCACCGCGTGGGCTGACCCCATCACCATCACGGTCGGAAACCCCAATAACCAGAACACCGACAACGTGTTGTTTAATAACGGAAGCCTCGTTCACTCAGGACCGCTCGTCCAGGGTGATTTCAACGGCTCCGGCGCAGGCTTTATCGTAGATTTCACTTCAAGTGGCGGTAACCTGGGCGTCAGCGGCGGGCAGGCAGTGCTTGTCGGCGGCACCGGCAATATCCCCTTTTCGAACGTGACCGTTCAGCTCGAAAACGGCGCCACGTTTACCAAGCTGATCCTGAATATCGACATCACCAACGGCTTACCGCCTCCGACACAGGTCCAGTTCACAGTCAATTACACCCTCGCCGGCGGGCAGGTTTTCAACCAGGTCTTCTCCGTCAACACCAACGGACAGAACTTCTTCGGTATTGAGGCTCTTGAAGGCGCGGTAATCAACAGCGTCACGGTTCAGGGCCTGAACGGAACCACATTTTCTGAAATCAACCAGTGGCGTCTTGGCGGCTTCAGCCAGCCCAACACTCCCGAAGTTCCCGAACCGGCCAGCTTGTTCCTGCTCGGCAGCGGGCTTGTAGGAACTGCGGGCGCGCTTCGTCGCCGCTACAAAAATCGCAATCAACAGTAAGTCACTCAGCACGGGAGACTAAACATGTACACGAGGCCAATGATTCTTCCCCTCGATTCGACTGGCCGAATCTACGTTCTCGAAGATGAAAAGGGACAGGTAGTGGGCACGGGCTCGAGAGAAGTATGTGAAACGATGATGTACCTGATCGGCGCCGGCTTGTCACCGGCAACGGACCCGGCGCAGACCGGGGCTCGCAGTAACGTTCGCGCTGCGATAACCATATAAACCTTGCTCAAAGGTGCTCCTTCGATTCTGGAACAGGCGAGCTTCCTGTTCCAGAAATTTTTTTCTGGAGATGGCAGCCGATTGGTTCTTTAGATTAGATATCCTGGAAAAGACGGACGGTTGGTGCAGCGGCGGGCAGGCGGGGGGCGGCCCATGGGCCGCTTTTTTTTGTATTTCCTGATCCGCGTCATTCCGCGTTAATCTGTGGCCGTGCAACCCGTACTCTCCGGTGAACAGATACGCGAGATCGATCGCCTCACCGTCGAGAACTATCACACGTCTTCCCTGCTCCTGATGGAAGCCGCGAGCGCGGCTTGCCTCAACGCCATTCGCGTGCGCCTCGAAGACGATCTGGCTGACAAGCGAGGGCTGATTCTGTGCGGCAAAGGTAACAACGGCGGCGATGGCGCGGCGCTGGCCCGGGCAATGACACGCGCGGGCATGCACTGTAGCGTCGTGCTCTTCGGCAAACTGGCTGAGACGTCAGGAGACGCGCACACCAATTTCGAGTCGGTGCGCCGGCTCGCGAGCTTCGAAGCCGGCTCTCCGGAGTCGCCTGCTCCGCTCACGTTTATCGAATGCGACAGCGTCAACGCCTGGGAGCAGATGGCGAAACCGCGCCGCGCCTACGATGTCATCGTCGACGCGCTCTTCGGAACCGGTTTGACGCGCCCGCTCGAAGGCGTGTTTCTTAAAGTTATCGAACACCTGTCGATGCTGCGCGAAGCGCGCGACCGCGTCTCGGGCGTGTGTCCGCTGATTGTTTCGATCGACATTCCGTCCGGGCTCAACTCCGACAATGCGAAACCGATTGGACCGGCCGTCCGCGCGGATCTCACCGTCACCTTCACTGCTGCCAAGGCCGCTAACGTGCTGTCTCCCGCGTGCGACTTTGGCGGCGAGCTTATCGTCGCGGACATCGGTTCGCCGTCTTCATTGATCGAAGCGACGAAGCCGTGGTTGTTCCTGACTGAAGCAGAAGACGCGCGGCAGTGGCTCGTGAGCACTCGCTACACACGCGAGTCGTACAAGAATACGCATGGCCACGTCTTGATCGCGGCTGGTTCGCGTGGTTACTCCGGCGCTGCGGCTTTGTGCGGTAACGCCGCGATGCGCTCGGGCGCGGGGTTAGTGACGATCGCCACTCCTGCTTCGGCGCAGTCTTCTGTAGCCGGCAGAGCGATGCCGGAAGTGATCACTACCGCGTTAGCCGAGACAGATCGCGGCGCTGTCAGCGACGAAGCGGCGAACCATTTTTTGCAGCTCGCCGAGAAGGCGACGGTCGCGGCAGTTGGACCAGGACTCACGTCCGACGACGACCGGACGCGGCTATTTGTACATAGAGTTATCGAGCGACGAGCACAGCCTTGCGTGATCGACGCCGACGGCTTGAATGCACTCGCACCGTGGCCTGCCGGTCTCACTGGTTCAGATCAGCTTCCGCTCGTGTTGACTCCACATCCCGGCGAGATGCTCCGACTGATCGGCGCGAACAATAAATCCGCCCTCGACGATCGCGTCGCGGCGGCGCATGAGTTTGCTACTGCTCACCAGGTCATTCTTGTTCTCAAAGGTTCGCGGCCGTTGGTAGCAGCTCCGGATGGTCGCGTGTTCATCAACCCGACTGGAAACGCCGGACTCGGAACCGGCGGCTCGGGCGACACGCTCACCGGTCTCATTTCCGGTTTCCTGGCGCAAGCATACGCGACGCTGGGGGACGACGCCGATCCGGTTGCGGCGACTGTCGCCGCGCTTTATGTCGGCGGCCTGGCGGGAGATTTTGCGGCGAAGAAACTGGGAATGCGAACGATGGTCGCTTCCGACATTCGGGACCATTTCAGCGACGCGATCTCCTTTCTCGATCCGCGTGGAGAACAGCCATAACCACCCACATTCCCACAGGCGAGTTCATCAGCCAGTCGCCGGAGTCGACATTCAATTACGGCCACCAGATCGGTGCGCGACTCGAAGGCGGTGAGATTCTCTTACTCAGCGGCCCACTCGGCGCCGGCAAGACTCTTTTCGTAAAAGGGATCTGCGCGGCACTTGGGGTGGCGGAGGAAGACGTCACCAGCCCTTCATTCACACTCGTCAATCCTCACGCCGGACGTCTACAGCTCTATCACATCGACCTCTACCGTTTGGACGAAGGCGCTAGCGCCGCTCACGCCGTCGACCTCGACGATCTACTGGCCGACGAACGCGCCGTGATCGTAATCGAATGGGCCGAGCGAATGGGCAACTACCCCCTCCCCGGAAACGTCTGGCGCATAACCATCGAAGGCGACGGCGACGCCCCACGACGGATTTCCATCCAAGCTGCGGCTTAGTAGTAGTGTCGAGTTTGCAGGAATTGGATTCTTGTGTCTCTAACAAAGTAGACAATGCGGTGCTCCTGAGTAAGCCGTCGCGACCAGGCTCCAGCCAGAACATGTTTGAGTGGTTCGGGCTTTCCTATCCCAGTGAAAGGTTCGCGGAGTACCGCCTCAACCAATTCCAAGGCTTTAAGTGCGATCCGCCGATCATGCTTCACCCAATACCGCAAATCATCGATGAACTCCAGGTGAAAGACTGCCGCATATTTTTCGGAAAGATTTGATCCCAGTCTTTTCATGCCTAGCCAAGCCCAATCTCCTTGCGCAAGGAGACAACGCTTTTTGCTCTTAACTTTCTGCTCTTTGCTCTGTTTAGGGCAGTCAGTAACCGCTTGGCGTTCTTTGGGGATCGTAGAAGGTGAACCGTTTCCAGCAATCCAGATAATTCGTCTGCGGAAATCAGGGCAACATCGTGCCGTCCTTTTCGGCTAATAATGACGATCCTCTGGTTCTGTACCACTTCATCGCAAAGTTTAGCCAGATTTGCGCGAGCACTGCTATAGGTGGTTTGTATCGGCATCTAATTACCTTCTTCTCGTTGTACAAGGTTACTGTACAAGTGAATGAAGCTGATGGTCAAGAGTGGCGACCTCAACGGGACTGCTGCACTTATGCTACTATGGTCGAAAATTTCTTAAGGAGAGACTCAGGAAATGCCATATCCCGAAATCATGATACGTCCCATGCGGGAGGATTTGACTCGACTCGGAGCGGAGGAGATGAGAACGCCCGAGCAGGTCGACGAGACGATTCGAAATAGCAAAGGCACGTTGATGGTGGTGGTGAATTCGATTTGTGGCTGCGCGGCGGGAAAGGCGCGGCCAGGTGTGGCGCTCGCGCTTCAGAATGAAGTTAAGCCGGATAAGGTGGCGACGGTGTTTGCCGGGGCTGACATCGAAGCGACTGAAAGAGCTCGCAGCTACTTTACCGGTTTTGGACCATCATCTCCGTCGATTGCACTGCTGAAAGACGGTGAACTCGTTTACATGCTCGAGAGATACCAGATCGAAGGCCGCAACGCGCACGAGATCGCGGGAGAGCTTACGCAAGCGTTTGAGAAGTATTGTTAGGTCTTTGTAGGGGTGGCGCTCTTTGGCCCACCCCTTCGTTGTAATCTGCGCGCAGGGGTGGCCACGGAGGGCCACCCCTACAAAGAGCCCTCATCGTCCCAATAGCCTCATCAGCTCCGAATGCAGCAACACGATGTCAGGCGACTGTTGCAACGCGAGAAAGTAGTTCTTCTGAAACTGACTCCCCGTTTCCGCCGGCGCCAGCAACGTCTTCGCCCTCTCGACCAATGCTTTCGCGTCAGCTTCCGTCGCAGGCTTGTCGGAATCGTGCGTGTCGAGCGTCTCGTCGATCTGTACGATGAGTTCTGAAAGACGGTGCAGCCAATCAAACCACGGGTCCTTCAGCACTAATTGCAAAAACTCGTAACTGTTGTTGATCCGGCCCCGCGCCCGCTCGTAGTCGCGACGCTCGAGATCGAGCAACGTCTTGTGCAGCCGCAACAATCCCTGCCGCAACACCTTCAAACTGTCCCGTGTCGTGTCCGATACCCTGTCGTTCGTCATAAACGCCCCTCTCCATTTGCTATGTTATGATCCCCTCGATGCCCAGCGCCATCTCCCTCGACACTCCGGTTGAGGATCTTCACAGCTTTCGAATCGCACGATTGGGTGAGACGCTCTCTCACAAGCTCGCTAAAGCCCTCGCCAGTCAAACTCACAAGAAGAGTTCCGCCGAAGTCACGATCGAAGATCTACTCACTTATTTCCCTATGCGTTATGAGGATAGATCTCGTCCTGCTTTGATCAAAGAACTGCGCGAGGGCATGGAAGCGTCGCTCGAGCTTACCGTCACGCACGCGCACGGCTATCCGGTGAAAAAGGGTTACGGAAGACCGCAGCTCTTTATCTTCGAAGTGGCCGGAATCGACGCCGCGAAGACGGGTCGAGAAGTGATTGTCTGGTGGTTCGTGTCGGGCCGGCGTGCTTACGATATCGTCAAGTATTACACCGCGCGACTCGTGCCCGGAGTTCGCTTTATGACTTTTGGCAAGTGGGAATGGGAAGCGCGCCGCAACACGTACAAGCTGAGGCTGAACAAGCCTGCCGACGAATTGGAAGTTCTCTTACCGCCCGAAGCGACTGACGAAGACGATCCGGAACAGGTCGAAGAGAACCGGCCCGATCCGTCTCTGGCGGCGATTCACGTCGGGCGGCGCGTGCCCGTGTATCGCAAGCTCGGCGAGTTCAATTCGAAGCGCGTGCGAGAAATCGTGCACGCGGTCCTTTCGATTCTTCCCGACGACTCGATCGAAGAACCTCTTCCGGCTGACTTGCTACTCCGAACAAAACTGATCAGCCGTGCGCAAGCATTACGTGAAATTCACTTTCCTCCGCAAACCGCTTCGATGACGGATTACGAAATCTCGCGCAGCCCCGCACACGTGCGCATGATCTTCGAAGACTTCTTCTGGGTCACCTTCGCGATCGGAGTGCAGCGCGGCCAACGCGTGAAAGAGTCGAAAGACACCCCGGTGCGCATCGACAAGCCTGTCAAAGACGCAATCGCCTCGGTGATGCCATTCAAGCTGACGGGCGCGCAGCGAAAAGTCACCGCACAGATCTTCAACGACATGAAATCAACGGCGCCGATGAACCGTCTGTTGCAAGGCGACGTCGGCAGCGGCAAAACAATCGTGGCCGTAATCGCAATGATCGCGGCGATGGAAAACGATCTGCAAACCGCGCTCATGGCGCCAACTGAAATTCTCGCCGAGCAGCACGCGCGCAGTATCAAACGCCTGCTCGCAAAGACGCCGTATCGCGTGGAGTTGCTGACGGGTTCACTGCGCGCTGCGGAGAAGCGACGCCTCCAGACGGCGTTGAAGGAGGGCGAGATCAACGCGTGCATCGGGACGCAGGCGTTGATCCAGGAAGCAGTCGCGTTTGCGAAACTCGGCCTCGTGGTGATCGACGAACAGCACCGTTTCGGCGTGATGCAACGAGCGGAACTGCGCGCCCGCGGGCTCAATCCGGACGTGCTCGTGATGACCGCCACACCGATTCCGCGCTCGCTGGCCATGACCGTCTACGGCGATCTCGACGTTTCAGTTATCGACGAACTGCCGCCGGGGCGCACGCCGATCGAGACGATGGTCTTCGGCGAAGATCAACGGCAGGAAGTGAAACGTTTGATCTCGCGTGAAGTCAGAGCGGGCCGGCAGGTTTACGTGGTCTATCCCCTCGTCGAAGAGTCGGAGAAGATGGACCTGAAAGACGCCACGCGACGCTACGAATACCTGCGCGACACGGTGTTTCCGAAACTCCGCGTCGGACTGCTGCACGGCAAGATGAAGCCGCTTGAAAAAGAGCAGGTGATGAGCGCGTTTGTGGCCGGCGAGATCAAGATTCTCGTTTCGACGACGGTGATTGAAGTCGGCGTTGACGTTCCGAATGCTTCGGTGATGATCGTCGAACACGCCGAGCGTTTCGGTCTGTCGCAACTGCACCAGTTGCGCGGGCGTGTCGGTCGCGGCGCAGAGAAGAGTTACTGCATTTTGTTGACGAGCGACAAGAAAACCGTCATCGCAGAGGAGCGCCTCGGCATCATGGCAAAAACCAGCAACGGGTTTGTGATTGCGGAGAAGGATCTGGAGTTGCGCGGTCCGGGTGAGTTGTTGGGGACGAAACAATCCGGTCTGCCGGAGTTTCGCATCGGAAACATTGTGCGCGATCAGGAAATCCTCGAACAGGCGAAACAGGAAGCCGAGTTCTACCTCGACAAGGAGAAGTCGACGGTGACCGCGAAGATGATCGCGCGCATCAAACAGGATCCGCGCTTTGGACTCGCGGCGGTTGGGTAACGACATGCGCATCATTGCGGGTGCTTACAAGGGGCGAAATCTCAAGGCGCCACCATCGATGAACGTGAGGCCGACGTCTGATCGGCTTCGCGAAACACTCTTCAACGTGATAGCGCCGCGTATCGAGGATGCGAGATTTCTCGATCTGTGCGCGGGATCGGGCGCGGTGGGGATCGAAGCGCTTTCACGTGGCGCGAGCCGTACGACGTTTGTCGATCGTTCGCGGCGGAGTTGCAAGTTGATCGAAGCGAACTTGGAGTTGTGCCGCGTGCCGGAGGAGCAGCACGAGATTTACAGTGCGGAGGCGAGCGAGTTTTTGCGGCAGACGCAATCGGGGCCGTGGAACATCGTGTTTTTCGATCCGCCATATAAAGAGGATTATCTGAAGACGCTCGAGTTCCTCGGCTCGCACACGTCGAAGCTGCTTGGCGACGAGGCGCTCGTGGTTGTCGAACATCATCATAAGAACACATTGCCGGAAACGATCGGGAAGCTGAAACGGACGAGAGTTTTGAAACAGGGTGATTCGACGCTTAGCTTTTATCAACAATTATCTAACACGGATTAACGCGGATTTTTTAGGGATCTGACAAGCACCTCAATGGCTTGTTAGAATTCCACCTATGTTGGTGCTGGGGATTGAGACTTCGTGTGATGAAACTGCCGCCGCTGTAGTGCGTGATGGTCGGGAGATCGTGTCCTCCGTGATCTCGTCGCAGGTCCCGATTCACAAACGCTTCGGCGGCGTCGTGCCTGAGCTCGCTTCGCGCGAGCACCTCGACAAGATTGTTCCGGTTGTCAACGAGGCTTTCGAACGCGCAGGAGTTACAGCACGCGACATCGAAGGCATTGCGGTGACGATTGGGCCCGGCCTCGTCGGCTCGCTGCTCGTCGGCGTTTCTTACGCGAAGGCGATGGCGTATGCACTGAAGAAGCCTTTCGCGGGCGTGAACCACATTGAAGGCCACATCTACTCTGTCGCTTTCGAGAACCCGCCGATCGAGTATCCCGCAGAAGCGCTGATCGTCTCAGGCGGTCACACGAATATCTTCTTCATTCCCGAACCCGGAAAGTACAAAGTGGTGTCGCGCACACGTGATGACGCCGCTGGGGAGGCTTTCGATAAAGTCGCGAAGCTGCTGGGTCTCGGTTATCCCGGTGGGCCGATCATCGAACGCCTCGCGCGCGAAGGAAATCCGAACGCGGTGCCCTTCTCGATTCCACGCATGGGCGATGGCTTGCCGGATTTTAGTTTTAGTGGATTGAAGACGGCGGTGACGAAACACGTTCGCGAAAGCGGGCTCGCGCCGCTGGAGAATGGCGGCGAACCGTCACAGGAGATAAAAGATCTGGCGGCGAGTTTTCAACACGTCGTGGTCCAATCGTTGGTGCGGACGATGGAACGGATCGCCGAGGAACACTATCCGCGAACGCTGATCGTCGCCGGCGGTGTTGCGTGCAACGGCAAGCTGCGTGAAGTCGCCCGCGAAATGGCCGCGAAGCTGAATTTACCCGTCTACTTCCCTTCGCCGCATCTGTCGACGGACAACGCTGCGATGATCGCCGCTGCCGGGACTGTAAAACTCAGGGCCGGGGAACGCGGATCTTTGGATATGAATGCGGATGTGACGCTGCGGCTGCAAAATATGGATTTGGAGGAAGAAGCAGCTAAGCGCGCCGGCGTGAGATATCGCCTTTAGCCGCAGATTTTCGCAGATAAACGCTGATCTGATCTATCTGCGTTCATCTGCGAAAAATCTGCGGCTAAGTGTTTTTTTGGTCTCGTCACGCGAGACCTGAGTGGGCCTTATCAACCCTCTATCGTACTCATCGCCGTTACGGCGCGCTTTTCGTACGCCGCAATCGTGGCGATGTTCTTCTTCTCCACCTCCGTCAACGCCGCATCGGTGAAATTCGGGTCAGCCCTGTACCAGTCGAAACTCGAAAAGTATTTTTGCAGCCACGGCTCCTTGAACATCTTACCGTGACGCGCGTAGATTTCCTGGCGCATCTGGCTGGCGTCTTCGATGAACAAACCTTCCAACAACGCCGCTGTGATCGGCTTGGCCCCCAACTCCTGGTGAATCCGGTTCTCGTACTTCACGATCGTTTCGACGTTCAACTTGTCGTTCCCGGAAAGCTCTTCGTCCTTGAAGTTTTCATCCGGCGTGTACCACGGCTGAAAGAAGAAATACTGCTGCAACCACTCGGCCCGAAACATGCGCCCATGACGCGCGTAGATCTCGTTTCGCACCAGACGCAGCTCGTGCAGGCTCAGTCCCTGCAACATCGCATCCGTGATGGCCTTGTTCTCGAAAAACTCCATGTCGCCCGGCAACAGTGCGACTTTGCGCTGACGTTTCTGTGCGCCGCTGAGTATCTCGAGATTCTTGCGCTCGATGGCCGAAAGCTTTTTCGCGTCGTACTTCTCATCCGGAAAATACCAGTAGCGCTCTTCAAAATACTGCTGTAGCCACGGCTCATCGTTGAAGCGTTTGCCATGAATAGCTTCGACTTCCGCCAGCAGCACTTTCCATTCAGCACCGCTATGCTTGCCGAGCTTTCTCGGCGTGATCTGGCGATCGCGCCAGTAACGCATGTCGCCCGGTTGGATCGTTTCGTGCTTCGCGGCCTCGCCGATGCGAATCAGATCCAGGTTGCGGCGCTCAGTGTCGTTGAGCATCGAGTTCTTGAAGTCGGGATTCGGCTTGTACCACGACTGCTCTTCGAGATACGACTTGATCTCGCCGTCTTTGAAGACGCGACCATGACGACCAAAGATGATGCCGCGCAGCAGCTTCAGATCTTCCATCGCCAGCTTTTGAACTTGCGCTTGCTTGAGAGAGGTCTTGCTGAAGTCGACCTCTTTGAACGCGTCCATCGTGTGCTGCGCGACCGCTATCGATGGAATGAGACCTATCAGTAACAAGAGTCGAACAATCATGGATTCTCCATTTCCAAATTGGCCGCAGATAAACGCGGATGACGCGATCAGAATTTCTGATCCGCGTTATCCGCGTTTATCTGCGGCCAAAAAGTTCATCCAAAAATATCTCGGACCTTATCAACCAGCCCCTTGTTCTCGAGATCCTTGTTCTCGACTTCCGCCAACTGCTCGAGCAAGCGACGCTGTTCTCGCGTCAGTGTCGTCGGCGTCATCACAGTCACTGAGACAAACAAGTCGCCACGTCCGCGCCCGCCGAGCGCCGGCATGCCTTTTCCCCTGAGCCGGAACACGGTGCCCGTTTGCGTGCCCATCGGAATTTTCAATTTCTCTTCGCCGTCAACGAGCGTCTTCACGTTGATGTCAGCGCCCAACGCCGCCTGTGCGAAAGTGATCGGAACGGCCTCGTAAAGATTGCTACCTTGTCGCTCAAACTGCTCATGCTCGGCCACGTGGATAACCACGTAGAGATCGCCCGGCGCGCCCCCCTGCGTTCCGGATTCCCCTTCACCTGAAACGCGTAAACGAGAGCCGGTTTCGACCCCTGCCGGGATCTTTACTTCCATCTGTTTCTCGCGTTCGACTCTCCCCAAGCCCTTACAGTCGGCGCACGGGTTCTTGACCACTCTGCCCGCGCCGCGACAAACATGACACGTCCGAGCTACCGAGAAGAATCCCTGCTGGTAACGAACCTGACCGCTGCCCTGGCAGGTCGAACAACTCTCCGGTTGACTGCCCGCCGCAGCGCCCGAACCTTTGCACGTGTCGCACGTTTCGAGACGCGGAATTCGCAGTTGCGCCGTCATACCGTTTGCGGCTTCTTCGAGTGTGATCTCCAGGTCGTAACGAAGATCGGCGCCACGCTGCGCGGACGTACGGCGCGTGCCGCCGCGCCCGCCCCCAAACACGTCTCCAAAACCAAACAGGTCGCCGAGGATGTCTTCGATGCCGCCAAACCCGGGCGCACCCCAAGCGCCGGCGCCTGCGCTACTCGAAACACCAGCGTGACCAAACCGATCGTAGCGTTTGCGCTGTTCGGGATCGGACAACACGCTGTAGGCCTCGGCAGCCTCTTTGAACTTCTCTTCCGCGGTTTCGTCGTTTGGATTTTTGTCGGGGTGATACTTGACTGCGAGACGCCGGTAGGCGCTCTTGATCTCTTGATCCGTCGCGGTGCGGCTGACGGCAAGAACCTCGTAATAATCACGTTTTGCCATAAAGTTCTATTAAATACCTTTGCTCTTTAATTCTCTCTGCAACCTGCGTGTGCTCTCCGGTCTCACAGAGAAAAAGTCACACTTCGGTCGTTGTTGCGTCTGGCGTGTGGTTCAACATTGCGGATGTGAGTTGCCCGGCTACGCGTTCGAGCCGGTTCAAAGCCTTGTTCATCTCTTCAACTACTTCCGAATTGCTCGCCGACTCCGCGTCTGCGAAAACCAGATCTGCGTTGTCCTGGTCTTCCTGAGACAGCAAGCCACCAAATTTTGTAAACGTTTTCTTGGTATTTCTCAATAGCGAGTCGAGCTTGTTCCGCAAGAGGACGACTTGTTTGGCGCTACGGTCGGTGTCGGCGAACTCGTCCGCCTCACGTATGAGCCGGTCGATCTCATCGGGTGCAAGCCCCGATGTCGGCGTGATTCGCATCTGCTGTTCTCGCCCGGTCGTCTTGTCCTGTGCGGACACCGATACGATTCCATTCGCATCGACCTCAAACGACACCTCGATCTGCGGAATACCACGCGGGCTCGGCGCGATCCCCACCAGCTCAAACTTCCCGAGCGAACGATTGCCCTCCGCAACTTCACGTTCACCCTGAAGCACGTGTATTTCGACTGACGATTGGTTATCGACAACCGTTGTAAACGTGCGGCTCTCGCGCAACGGTATCGTCGAGTTACGCGGGATGATCTTTGTAAACAGCCCGCCACGCGTCGCCAAACCCAAACTCAACGGCAGCACGTCGAGCAGAACGATGTCTTTGATGTCGCCGTTCAGGACGCCGCTCTGGATCGCTGCGCCCATCGCCACGACTTCGTCCGGATTGATCTCAGCCGAAGGCTTGTGCCCGAAGATCTTCTCCACCGTGCGCTCAACAATCGGAGATCGCGTCTGACCGCCGACGAGAATGACTTTGTGGATATGGGACGGCTCCAGTTTCGCTTCTTTCAGTGCGGTCAAACACGGATCGATCGTCTGCTCGACCAGATCGCTGACCAGCGTCTCGAACTGTTCCCGCGTGAGCGTTTTGTTGAAGTGTTTCGGACCGGTCGCGTCGGCTGCGATGAACGGCAGGTTTATCGTGGTTTCAGTGGCGCTCGAAAGGTCGCACTTGGCGCGCTCGGCAACTTCCTTCAGTCGCTGCAACGCCAGACGGTCCTGTCGCAGATCGATTCCCGTGTCCGAGAGAAACTGCCCCGCCATCCAGCTCATGATGCGTTCGTCGAAGTCTTCACCACCGAGAAATGTATTGCCCGCGGTGGAAAGTACTTCGAAGACACCGTCGTTCATCTCGAGGATCGAGATATCGAAAGTGCCGCCGCCGAGATCGTAGACCGCGATACGTTCGACGCCTGACTTGCCGAGTCCATACGCGAGCGCCGCCGCTGTCGGCTCGTTGATGATTCGTTCGACCGCCAGCCCGGCGATCTTGCCAGCGTCTTTAGTCGCCTGGCGCTGCGTGTCGTCGAAGTACGCGGGCACAGTGATGATGGCGTCAGTCACCGGTTCACCCAGAAACTCTTCAGCCGCGGCTTTCAAGCGCTGCAGGACGATTCCCGACAACTCCGGCGGACTGTAATTCCGACCTTGAACACGGACACGCGCGTCGCCATTCGGCGAGTCGACTATTTCAAACGCCGAGGTCTCGCGCATGCGGCCGACTTCGGGCGAACTGAACTTCCGACCGATCAGTCTTTTCACCGCGTAGACGGTGTTGGACGCGTTCGTCACCGCCTGACGTTTGGCGATCTGACCGACGAGCCGCTCACCTTTGTCAGTGAACCCAACAACGGTGGGCGTGGTGCGCCCGCCTTCTTTGTTCGGGATGATCTGCACGGCGCCGCCTTCAAGAACGGAGACGCAACAATTGGTCGTGCCCAAATCTATTCCAATCGCTTTTCCCATTGATTCCGGTTCCGAACGTTTATGGCCGCGCTACTTGCGTGTTGCAACTTTCACAAGAGCGGGACGAATAAGCTTGTCGCCCAGGCGGTAGCCCGCGACTATTTCCTGCATCACGGTTTCAGGCTCATAGTCGTCTGTTGCTTCGGTGACGACAGCCTCATGAATGTGAGGATCGAATTGTTCGCCAACGGCGGCGATCGGCTTCACGCCCAAAGCTTCGAGCACGCCGTTGAGTTGTTTGTAGATGAGGTCAACGCCGCTGAGGAAATGGCGAAACTCATCCGACTCGGACGCTTCGACTGACGCCTCCGCCTCCAACGCTCGCTTCAGATTGTCCAACACCGGCAAGAGCTTCGCCGCAACATCGGCAACGACGCGATTGTACGTCTCGCTTCTTTCGCGTTCGACGCGCTTGCGATAGTTTTCGAAGTCAGCCTGCCGGCGCGCGAGCAGATCCTTGAGATCCGCGTTTTCACCCTCGACTCGCTTCAGCTCAGCTCGAGTGGCGATGAGTTCGGCCGTGTCAGGTCCGCCGGTGAGATCTTCAGTTTCCAACGCTTCGCCGCCAAAAAAGTCTTCAGGCTCGTCTACCAGGTCTTCCGTTTCAGACGGGTCGCCAGCACCACGGCGCGGTTCGTCGTCAGCGTCTTCGAATCTGATTGGGATGCGGTGCGACCCCTTGTCGCCTCTGTCTGATGTCATTAGGAAGGAGCTTGCTCCGCGACTCAACGTGCAGACTGTTCACCCAGTCGATGCTCTATCAACCGGGCCATGTAGTTTACCATAGCCATTATCCGTGCATATTCTATTCTCATCGGGCCAACGACGCCGAGAGTGCCGATGGTGTCATTCGATCCGACTCGATAAGGCGCAGTGATCAGGGCGCAGTTGCGCATCGAACTCGCAGGGTGTTCGCGCCCAATCACGACGTGCACGTCGCCGGGGTAGTTTGTCGCGTCGTGAACACACTCGTTCAGAATTTTGATGAGCCGTGACTTCTCTTCGAAAGTCTTGAACAGGTCTCGCATTCGGTCGATGTCGACGAAGTCGGGCTTCATAAGGATGTTTGAAGCGCCGTCGACGTAGACGTCGCCACTCGTTTCCTCGCCTTCGAGACTCCGCTCACACAGCAAAATCGCGTTCTGCAACAGCCGATCGTACAGCGCCTTCTCTTCCTTCATTAACTCGACGATCTCGGCGCGGATCGCGAGCAGGCTCTTGCCGCTGAACTCAGTGTTCAAGTAGCGAGCGGTGCGGTCGAGGTCGTCCTGTGTAAGCTCATCCGCTGTCCTGATGACTTTGTTATGGATGATATTCGCAGTCGACACGAGTACGACGAGGATTCGCTTGTCCGGCAGCAGCACAAACTCGATGTGATTGAGCCGGTTGTCGGCCAGGGACGGCGAGACGACGATGCCCACGTTCTGCGAAAGCGCCGAGAGGACGTGCGAAGCCGTTTCCATCAAACGGTCAGGAGAGGCATCGGCGTCGATGTCGTTCGCGGAGAACAGATGATCGATGGCTTTCAAATCGGTGCGCGACAGCCGCGCCTCACCGAGCATGTTGTCGACGTAGTAACGATAACCCTTGTCTGTCGGTATGCGACCAGCGGAGGTATGCGGCTGTTCGACGAGTCCCGCCTCCTCCAACTCAGCCATGACGTTGCGAATCGTCGCGGGACTCCATCCATAGCCATGCGAAAAGCGGTCTGACAGCACGCGCGAGCCGACCGCCTCGCCGGTCACGAGATGCTCTTTGATTAGAGCGGCAAGCAACACCTCGGCGCGTGAGTCCAGGGCGCCTTTCTCGGCCGTTTGCAGATTCGAAGCTCTCCGGGGCATGGATTTGCAGTATACAAACTTATCCAAAGATTGCACAGATTAGGTCAAATCCGCGGGATTCGTGTTATCGGTGGATGAGGCTAAACTGCTGAAAACGCGAGGCTTGCCGCCTGCTCCCGGCGCAGGTTGACGGGACACTACTTACCTCCTTAAGATTAACTCCCCCGAACCGCTGTTTGCCGCTCCGAGTTACCGCAATGAGTGAAGTTAGAAAATATTTCGCCGACGCATTTCGTCATATGGGCGGTAACCGCGGTGTGCCTTCGATTGAAGTTCGCTTTTATCCCTACGCGGGCCTGCGCCACACGATTCGTTTGCGCTCGGGACGCGTTTACGTTCGGCTCTCCGACATCTGCAAAGACTCGCCGCCGGACGTATTGCGCGCACTCGCGTGGATTCTCGTCGCGCGGCTGCTCGGCAAGCGAGTCCCGACGATTCACGACCGTGTTTACCGCGATTATTCGCTCACGCCCTCAGTGATGCGTTCATCCGATCTTGCTCGCCGGGGCCGCGGACGAAAGATGATCTCTTCCGCGCAAGGCGAGGTTTACGATCTTGATCGAATGTTTGCAAAGTTGAATCGCAGATATTTCGAGGGCGAGATTCCGAAACCGACGATCACGTGGTCACAACGACGGACGAAGAGCATCCTCGGCCATCACGATCATATCTACGACAGCATCACGATCAGCAAGACGCTGGATTCGACGGACGTTCCGGAGTGGTTTGTCGAGTACATCCTTTATCACGAGATGCTGCACATCAAGCATCCGGCGCGCTTAATCAATGGACGGCGCTACTATCACACGAGCGCTTTCAGACAGGACGAGCGGAAGTTTCCGCACTACGACCAAGCGCAAAAGTGGCTCGAGCGACTGGCACGATTGCGCCGGGTCCCGAGGGCGAGGGCGGCGTAAGCTTCTTGGAACTATTTGGTTCAAAATGCGTTAGTACAACCGAGGTAGGTGGGCTCCTCAAAAAGGCGGTCTCTCTGGAACCAGTTTTCAGGAGGCCGCCTTTCTTCATGGGTACAGCCGCAGATTCTCGCAGATAAACGTGGATTGATTTGCGTTAAGCTGCGACCATCTGCGGCTCTCATACTGGACAACCCACAGATCGCCACCTTACACTACGCCTTTTGTTAAGATCCTACCTTTTAGACGGAGACTTCAGTTATATGGCAATTCCTGCGACACAGATTCGACGCGGCATGGTGATCGTTTTCGAGGGCCAGCCGTGCAAAGTTCTTGAATTCAGACACCATACGCCCGGAAATCTGCGCGCGATGATTCAGACCAAGCTGCGCAATATTCGCACTGGCGCTTCTTTTGAACATCGTTTTCGTTCCGCCGACACAGTAGACCGCGCCTCCATGGAACAACATGAGATGGAATACCTCTATTCAGACGGTTCACATCATCACTTCATGAATACTGAGAATTACGAGCAGACAGCCTTGAGCGAGGAGGACCTCGGCGACGCTGCACAGTGGTTGACGCCCGGCATGAAGATCCAGGCGGAGTTTTACGAAGGTTCACCCATCGGAATCGATCTCCCGCCGTCAATGGAGTTGACGGTCACCCAAACCGAACCGACATTAAAGAGCGCCACCGTCTCTAACGTTAACAAACCCGCCACTCTGGAGAATGGTATCGTGATCACCGTTCCTCCATTCATCAACGAAGGCGATAGAATTCGCGTCGATCCCACAGAAGGACGGTATATCGAGCGAGCCAAGTGAGCGCATATGTATTTGGCCTATAGCCTTCTTCTATCGCTCGGCCTGCTGGTTCTGCTCCCACTCTTCTTATTTAAAGCATTGGCGCACGGCAAATACATCGCCGGATTCCGGCAGCGCCTCGGTTCGGTTCCGGCGATGAGCGGGAAGC
>JBKPPH010000250.1:0-7499 GCA_046733535.1 Acidobacteriota bacterium | reverse complement strand
ATCCGAAGCAGTTGCTCAAGCTGCTCGACGATCTCAGCACCGACGAACACGTCCCGCTTATCGCGCGCAATCACGCCCTGCGGTTGATCAAGCAGATAAAGAAATAATTGTAGGGGCGGCCCTCCGTGGCCGCCCCTCGGTTAGAATCCGCGAGCGGGCCGCCACAGAGAGCCGCCCCTGCAATAAATTCCCCGACGTGAATAAACTTGTATGCGAACGAGGGAGTTACTCATCATCGACGTCTGGAAGCCGCTCGACAAGGAAGTTGTCGGCGCTGCCGAACTCGAACTCATTCGCGAAACGATCATTCAGCGCTTCGGAACGAGTGTGAGTCCGGCGACGATCGCGCGCGCGCTCGCAGATCACGGCGTTCGACTCGGCCATCCGGAGATTCTCCAGGCCGACACCCGTTGGCGCGAACACAGCTCGCTATTCACTCAGGAAGATCTCACGTTCGGAACTCTCGAGGCTGCGACAGCTTTGATGGAAAAGGCCGAACATCTGCGCCAACGGTTTGAAAACGAAGACCTAATGCTGGAACACCTGCGTCATGAGGTGCGGCGGCTCAAAACCGAACTCGACCTAATCGCTTCGAACGAAAAGGCCGCTAACAAATACCTCGCCGCAGAGCTTGCCCAGTGGCTGACAGTCTGGCTCCAAAACCCACAGATTTTCCCGGAATGGCTCGCTTTGCGACGAAGCACGGAGGAATTCCAGGCGCGCTTCGGACAATAACAACTTTACAGGATGGACAAGATTCAATCCTGTCCAAATTTCTGGAACTTTCCGCGGCCCGCCTGCGAATACCACTGACCGATGGATCCAAACCCCAACGATAGCGAATTACTGCGATCGATGCTGGCCGGAGACGAAGAAGCGGTGGCGTTGCTCTATCGACGCCGACAGGGCTCGGTCTATCGTTTCGCGTTGCAGATGAGTGGCTCGAAAACCATCGCGGAGGACGTCACTCAGGAGGTCTTTCTGTTCCTGATGCGCGAAGGACACGTGTTCGATCCGGAACGCGGATCGGTCGGCGCTTTTCTTCTGGGCGTCGCGCGGAACCACGTACTCCGTCGTTTGCGAGTTGAACAGCTCCTGGCGCCGCTCGGCGACGACTCTGACGACGACGTTCCGTTATTGCACGCGACTACGGACCTCTGTCCACTCGAAGATCTGACGCGCGCCGAAACTATCGAGTCAGTGCGCAAGGCGGTGTTGAGTCTGCCGCCGAAATATCGAGAAGTGGTCGTGTTGTGCGAGCTTCAGGAGGTCAGTTACGGAGAGACTGCCGCGATTTTGGGTTGCGCGATCGGCACGGTACGATCGCGTCTACATCGTGCGCGAGCGCTGCTGCTCGCAAAGCTGCGGCCGGGAATGGAAGCTGAGGAAACAGATCCGGCGACCGTGAAGTCAGCGAGGTGTTTCGCATGAACAGTCAAAGAGAAGAAGAAATGCTAACGCGCGGGTTGCGAGCGCTTGCCGAAGAGATGGAACCGCTCGGCGCGCCCGAGGAACTCGAAGCGAAGTTGCTCAAAGCGTTTCGTGCGCGGCAGGTAGTTAGGCCGATTGCGCGCCGGCAGTCGCGTTCTCCTTACTGGTTAATCGCCGTTGCGGCGATGTTGCTGATTGCTATTACTGTCGTGGTCTTTCGCTGGAACAAGAACGGTATCGACACTCCTCATCAAGCTGTTACACACATGGAGCCGCAAAAGACTCCTGCGAACAACAAGACATCAGATGAGCCGCGCAACGATGTTCAGTATCAAGCTGTTAATTCTTCGCCGCAGCGTTCAAAACCCCGACGGCCTGGCACATCGACGCTGCGCCGGCCTGAAAACCAGTTGGCAAACCACGTCACGAACGAAATCGCGACCGACTTCATTCCGTTGAGTTACAACGCCGCAAGTCTTCAAGAGGGTGGACAGATCATTCGCGTCGAACTGCCGCGCGCCGCGCTCGCCAATTTCGGTTTGCCGGTCAACATGGACCGTAATCAGAGAGTCAAGGCTGACGTTTTATTAGGGGTCGATGGCATGGCCCACGCCATACGTTTTGTTCAATAGTTGAAAGGAAGAGAAGATGAAAAGATTATTCGGACTGCTGGCTGTTGCCGCTCTGTCATCCCTAGCATCTGCGGTGTTTGCTCAAGCGCCGTCGCCGGAAGGCATTCTCGTAATGAAACAGCGGGTGCTCCAGGGGCCTGAAGGCGGGCCGCCGCCTCCTCCGGGTGCTGACTTTGTGTTTCTCGCGTCCGAAAGCTTCGGCGGCAAGGTCGTCAAAGGTGCGCCGTACTCGGCCGAAGCTGTCACCGAGTCGATTCAAACACTGAGTGACGGCAATCGCATCGTGAACCGGATCACCAGCATGATCTATCGTGACAGCGAAGGCCGCACGCGCAGGGAACAGACGTTGAAAGGTATCGGAAGTTTGGGGACGAGTGATGAGCCCTTGCAGACTATCTTCATCAACGATCCGGTTGCGGGTGTGACTTATTCGTTGGATTCGCGTTCACACATTGCGCACAAGAGTGCGCCCTTCAAATTCGAGTTCCTCTCCAAGCCAGGCACTCCGGGCGCGGAAGGACAAAGGTTCGAGTTCAAAGTTGCTCCAGGAGCAGCGAGTGGAAGCGTGACCGCGGCTCCGAGCGGACCACCACCGCAAGCAGGTGTACGTGGGCCGGGACCGGACATCGAGCAGTTTACGTTCCGCACTGAAACCGCACCGGGCATAGGTGTAGGAACAGGTGGCGGTACTTTCGTGTTCCGTACGCGTGGCAACAACGCGAACGAAGTCAAGGAAGACCTCGGCAAACAGGTAATTGAAGGCGTTGAAGCTGACGGCACGCGCACGACGATCACGATACCCGCGGGCGAGATTGGAAACGAACGCGCGATCGAGATTGTGAGCGAGCGTTGGTATTCACCGGAGTTGCAGCTAGTGATAATGACTCGTCACAGTGATCCGCGTTCAGGCGAGACCACTTACAAACTGACGAACATCAATCGCGCCGAACAAGCTAAGTCGTTGTTCGAAGTGCCGGCGGGATATACGGTGAAGGAAGGTGCGCACTTCGGTCCAACTGTCGCGCCGTTACAGCGCACAAGGAGACAGCCGGAGTAGGACCACAAAAAAGAAGACGCAAAGAAGGCACTAACTCACAAACGCACAAAAAGCACAGCAGGCTGCGACTGCCTTCTGTGCTTTTTTGTGGCTAAATCTTCTTCGCCTTATTCTTCTTCTTCGCCGCCTCTGATGCGTCCTTCAGCACGCGACTGCTCCACGATCTTTGTGGCCAACTGACCCGGGACGGGATCGTAGTGCGAGAATTGCATGTGGAAAGAACCGCGCGCGGCGGTGATCGAATTCAGTATCGACTGGTAGTTGAGCATCTCCGCCATCGGTACCTGCGCCTTGATCACCTGTTGCTTGCCCGTCGTCTCCATTCCCTGCACGCGTCCTCTTCGTGAGTTCAAATCGCCCATGATGTCGCCCGCGTACTCCTGCGGCGCGGCGATGTCGACATCCATGATCGGTTCCAGCAGTGATGGTTTGACTTTCTCCATCGCAGCACGAAACGCCTTGCGGCCGGCCGCTCTGAACGAGTGTTCGTCGGAATCGACCGGATGATAAGAACCATCAACTAACTGCACCTTGAAATCAACGAGCGGATAGCCCGCGATCGCGCCGGCCTTCGCAGCCTCGATGATTCCCTTCTCAATCGCGGGTCGAAACTGTTGCGGCACCGAACCGCCAAAGATCTTGTCTTCGAAAACAAAACCACCACCGCGCGGCAACGGCTCAAATACACACTTGCAATCACCAAACTGCCCGCGACCGCCGGTCTGCTTCTTGTGCCGTCCCTGCACCTCCGCACGCTGCGTAATCGTTTCTTTGTAAGGCACCTTCGGCGGGTGAAGTGTCACTTCCACGCTGTAGCGTTTCCTCAACTTCTCGACCACGGTCTCGACGTGCAGTTGACCCGAGCCTGACAGCAAAAACTCCTTCGTCTGCGAATCACGAGTGAAGTGCAGCGCCGGATCTTCTTCGAGGATCTTGTGCAACGCCGCGCTGATCTTCTCCTCGTCCTGGCGCGACTTCGGCTCGATCGCAAAAGCAATCGCCGCCTCCGGATACTCGACCGGCTCGTAAACAATCGGCGCCTGCTTATCGCAAAGCGTGTCGCCAGTCTGCGTTTCTTTCAACTTCACGCACGCGATGATGTCGCCTGCATGTGCTTCGCTGACTTTGTCGAGTTGTTTTCCCTGCGTTACGTGCAGTGCACCGAGACGCTCCATGACGCCGCGCGTCGAATTGAGCGCATTCGCATCGGTCTGTAGATGGCCGCTGATGACTTTGAAGATGTTGATGCGGCCGGCAAACGGATCGGCGACAGTTCGAAAACAGTAAGCTGAGAATGGTTCGCTGTCGCTGTACTTGCGCCCGATCCGCTCAGCATCGGGACCGGCATCGACCGGCTTGCCCCACTCAGTTTCGTGGTGGGCTGGATCGGGAGCATAGTCGACGAGTCCGTTCAGCAACGCGCGCAGTCCAACCTGCGTGACACTCGAGACCGCGAACACCGGGCACAATTTGCTTTGTGCGATCGCGTTGTTGATGTTTGGCAGGATGTCGGCTTCGTCGAGTGTCCCTTGCTCGAAGTACTTCTCCATCAACGCATCGTTCGACTCTGCTACGAGTTCAACTAACCGCTCGCGCGTCTTATCGACGATGTCGCGACCTTCGGAGGGAATGTCGATCTCCTTCGCCTGGCCGTCCGCAAACTCGTAAGCCTTCATGTGGACCACGTCCACGACACCGCGAAAGTCTTTCTCTTTTCCGATCGGCAAAGTAAAAGGAATGATTGCTCTACTGAACGTATTTTGCGCCGTCGTCAATGCCTCGCCGAAATCAGCGTGCTCTTTATCGAGCTTGGTGATCACCATAACTCTCGGGACCATGAACTCGTTGGCGTAGGCCCACGTCTTTTCAGTCTGCACTTCAACGCCTTTGACTCCGTCGACGACGACGATCGCGCAATCTGCGACGCGGAGTGCGGGACGCGCGTGTGCAACGAAAGCGGCGTATCCGGGGGTATCTATAAAATTGAGTTTCGTATCGCGATGTTCGAGATGTGCGAGTGCGGTATTGAGTGTGATCTTACGAGCGATGGAATCTTCTTCGAAGTCAGTAACGGTAGTGCCTTCATCTACCTTTCCCCAGCGTGGTGTGGCTCCGGCGACGTAGAGAAGCGAGCTGACGAGCTGCGTCTTCCCCGCGTCGCCATGTCCAATGACAGACAGATTTCTGATCGCTTCGGTCGGATAGACTTTCATACATTTGATTCCTTTCAGGCATGCGAATTTTGGCGAAGGATATGATTTAGGGTGAGTAATTTATATGACTGCGAAGGTTAAAGGCAAGTAGCCATCTTTTACACGCTTAATGGCATCACAATCGGCGGGATAGGAGACACAAAAAGACGATGTATTACAGGAAAATTGCGGCCTTTGCAGTGGCGATCCTGCTTGGTCTTTCAGCCATTGGAACAGCGTCCGCAAAAACAAATGAACAGCGGAGTCTACAGGCGATTGACCCGTTGAATATTGCGATTTTGGTGCAGGACGATCTCATCTCGCAGGTGGCCAACGAGCTTGGCGTCACACGCGATTTCATTCGGTCGTTGCCGCAGGGATCGCAAGTGATGATTGGTTATATAACCGCAGGCTCGCTGCAAGTCAGGCAACCTTTTACGACCGACCTCGAGAAGGCGGCAAAATCGTTGCGCATACCGACCGCATCACGTGGAAGTTCTGCGTTCAATCCTTACGTCGAAGTGGTGGAAGCGTTACGTAAGTTCGAAAGCGATTGGACCGGAGCGAATGCAGTGTTGTTGATTTCAGACGGTCTGGACACGTCGCGTGGTTTTGATTCAACCGCAGCGGGTCACACGGTTGATATCGACCGCACGATTTCGGAAGCCAACAAGCGGCACGTTGCGATCTTCAGTTTCTACGCGCCATCGGTTGGACTGACAAGTCACAACCATCTGGCAGCCAGCTACGGACAGAGCTCGCTGAACAGAGTGAGCAATGAAACTGGCGGCAGAGCGTTTTTCCAGGGCACGACCGGGTTCGTCACGTTTGATTCGTACTTCGCGCGTTTGCGCGAGACGCTGAATCGGCAGTACGCCCGGGCGCGGTAAGTTCCTCGGACGAAACATTGTAGGGGTGGCCCTCCGTGGGCCACCCCTTCGTGTGTCTAAAGGCGTTCCCGACAAAGGGGTGGCCACGGAGGGCCACCCCTACAAACGATTTGGCGAAGACAATGTCTGGTGGTAAAGTTAGCGCCGTTCCAGAAACCCCTTACCAGCGTGCAGCAGAAGTGCGCGAATATTGTCTCATCGTCGAAGGCGCGTATCTTTCCGAATCTGAAGCTGAGCATGCTCTGCGCGATCCGTTCATCGAAGATTGGGTCGAGCAGACCGGCCGCTTTCGCATTCACAACATGGACGAGATCTTGATCACGCCCGGCGTTACGCTCGGATCGTTGGGAGTCGTCATGTTGGACGACGGCATTTTCGAGGTCGCGAGCACCGATCCCGAACATCCATTAACCGAGCACAAGGCCAAAGGGGTTGCAGAGGCGCTGCGACGCCAGGACATGTTCGACGAAATCAGAACTGAGCCGCGCAGTGAAGAATAACGAATCGTTTCTCGATGGACGCGTTCAGGTTGTTGTTGGAGACATCACGCAGCAGGACGTCACTGCGATCGTAAACGCTGCCAATTCATCTTTGATGGGAGGCGCCGGGGTCGATGGCGCGATTCATCGCAACGGTGGCCCGCAGATTCTCAAAGAGTGTCAGGAGATTCGCAACACACTTCATCCGGATGGATTACCAACCGGTGAAGCCGTGCTCACCAGCGGCGGAAACTTGCCGGCCAAATATGTGATCCATACCGTTGGACCAGTCTACGGCCACGATCCGGAACGCGAAGCCGAACTCCTCGCCGCCTGTTATCGAAACTCACTGTTACTCGTCTACCAGCATCAGATCACTTCGATCGCATTCCCCTCCATCTCGACCGGCGCTTACGGGTATCCCAAACCCGAAGCAGCGCAGATCGCTTCGAAAACGATCAAGCAATTTCTGGCTACAGACCAGGAGATCGAGGAAGTGCGGCTCGTGTTTTTTCAGCAAAACGACGCCAGCGTATTTCTTGAGAACCACGAATTCTAGTAGACTCTCCATTTCTGTAAACAGCGATGATTGAAACCACTGAAATGGAGCAACGCGTGACGCAAAAGACTGCGTTACCCGCGCCGTTAATTCCGCTGGAACGGCTGGCGTGGAATTACTGGTGGAGTTGGGCCGCCGATGGCGAAAGTGTCTTCCGCGATCTCGATTCGGAAATCTGGGAAGAGTCAGAACACAACCCACGACAACTGCTGGCCAGGACGTCTGCTTATCGACTAGCCGAGGCCGCCACGGATCCTGT
>JBKPPH010000249.1:0-5016 GCA_046733535.1 Acidobacteriota bacterium | reverse complement strand
ACCTTATACCTGTCGTCGGCAGCGTCAGATGTGTATAAGAGACAGATATTGGGCTTAACTTTGGGTGGGAGCATACTCGGACTTCTTGGGGTTGCGTGGGTCGGAGTTGAGGGGACCATCGCTTTCCTAAATCTTTTGAGAATATACAGCCAGGCCATAAACTCAAAAGTAGAGATATTTCAAACGCACAAATACATAGATTTAGGGGCGGCAATAAGACTGTTAGTCGGCCCGCACGGGTTTGTGCGGCCGGTGCTATTGGCATTTTCATTCCCGCTTGTATGCTTCCTTTGGTATCGCCTTGGTGCACGCCCGATTTCCTGGTCCCTGGCTGTGGTCACAGGCCTTTTGTTCAATCTCTACACGCCGATTTATGACTGCACATTATTGATTTTCGCCGTGGTAATAATCGGGATGAGAAACCTTAACAGTTGGTTAGTGGTCGCTCTTTACCTGGTTTCACTCGGCACCGTACCTGTTGCAGAAGCGACGGGCATCCAGCTATATACCTTCATCCTGATTGCACTCTTCACCATCCTGGTCAAAAGCTCCCTCGTTTTAGCTATCCATCGAGCAAGTTCGACAGGCGTTTCCAAGGCTGTTTCAACGTGCTGATCCACCGCAACTGCTCGCCAGCGAGCAGTTCCCCTCGGCGTTCAAAGTCCAAATTCCGCTGATTTATTAAGTATTCAAAGGGTTTGGACCCACAACGGGCGCGGTATGACTCTTGAATAAGGTGACGCCATATCTGCGGTTAATGGAAATACGTGATGTCAGCTCCTCCAAAAAAACGTATTGGCATTTTTGTGATCGCCTACAACGCCGTTAACAAGCTTGACTGGACGTTGGATCGCATTCCCGAAGAGGTCTGGAACAAGGTTGACGAAGTCTTCCTGTTCGACGACTGCTCCACCGATAACACTTACTATGCGGCCCTGGGCTACAAACAAGCCAAGGGAGTGGAAAAGCTCACCGTCCACCGAAACTCCAAAAATCTCAGGTACGGCGGCAATCAAAAAGCCGGCTACCAATATGCGATCGCGCGTGACCTGGACATTGTCGTAATGCTTCATGCAGACGGGCAGTACGCGCCGGAAGTGTTGCCGGATCTCCTTCGACCACTTGAAAACAACGAAGCCGACATGGTTTTTGGATCGCGTATGTGTGACGAGGGAGCTCCGCTCGCCGGCGGCATGCCTCTTTATAAGTTCGTGGGAAACAAGATCCTGACGTCGCTTGAAAACAGGATTACGGGAATGAATCTATCCGAATTTCATTCCGGATACCGGCTGTATAGTTGTGATGGTCTCAAGCGCGTGCCGTTCATGTTGAACTCGAATGAATGGCATTTCGATACCGACATTTTGATTCAATTTCATGAAGCGGGGTTAAGGATTGTTGAGCGACCGATACCTACTTACTATGGTGATGAGATTTGCTACGTCAACGGAATGGCATACGCATTCAATTGTCTAAAGTCCGTTGTCAAATACCGGTTGCATAAATCTCGATTTCGACACGAGCCCAAATATCATACGAGGAATCAACAATACATTTACCAGAAGACAGATCCGGATAGCAGTGAAGCGCAGATTCTTGCCTGGGTTGAACAGGAAAGGCCCGAGCGCGTCCTGGAAATTGGTACGGCGACCGGTTACTTAACGGCTGAGATGAAGAAACTTGGCTGTCGGGTGACGGGAGTAGAACAAGATCCGGAAATGGCTGAACTGGCCAAAGAGTTCTGCGAGCAAATGTATGTCGGCGATATCGAAACGATGGATCTTACGACTTTGGGCCGCTATGACGCCGTAATTTTTGGAAATGTTCTGGAGCACGTCCGTCACCCGCACACTGTTCTGCAACGCATCACAAACCTGCTCAACCCGGAGGGCAAAGTCCTTCTCTCACTACCCAACGTTACAAGTCTGCGGGCGCGATTGAACTTATTCTTCCGACGATTCAACTACAGTAAAGTGGGTATTCTCGATAAGTTTCACCTGCGGCTGTTCACGCAGCATGGAAAACGGCTTCTGGCACCTGACTCAGGACTCCGTGTCATAAGTGTCAACGCACCACAGATTCGGCTTCGTCACCCAAAACCGGCCCACAATGCGCAAGGCGACGTGCTCAGCATTAGAAATATCTTACGGTGGGGCAGAACGAACTTACGAGCGGCGATCTTCGGATATAAACTGACTCTTATCTGTAGCCAAGACGATAGTAGATGAACGACAGTTTCCTGGAGTCCGTAAAATCTCCTGCGACTTGGCACGTTACGGCCCACCGGTTCAGCAAAATAGGGCGGCGCTTTCTCTTGATTTGGGAAAGACCAATGGCCGCCTTCCTCGTCGCCCTCGCCGTCTACTCCATATTTTCCCTCTCAAAAGGCCCTTTGTGGCGCACTTCCGACTTCCCTTACTTTAACTATCTGGCGGACGCATTCCTTCACGGGCAGTTGAGTTTGAGAACTGTACCGGCTCGAACATTGGATCTCAGCTACTTCAATGGACAGTACTTTCTTTACTGGTCGCCGATGCCTGCGATTTTGCTGATGCCCTTCGTCGCGGTGTTTGGCGTCGCGTTCAGTGATGTTGCCTTCACCCTCGTCATTGCGGCTGCGAATGTGGGCCTCGTTGCTCAGCTTTTAAGGCAGGCGCGACTTAAGCGAGTTATCAAGTCCAGCCGGCAACGCCGCGGAATTTTAGTGTTGTTTTTCGCGCTCGGCACCGTACACATTACGCTCTCGCCCCTGGGAAGGGTTTGGCTTACAAGTCAGCTGACTGCGATTATGTTTGTAGCACTGGCCTATTTGTGCGCAGTAAGGCTTGAGGGTCTGCGAGCTTTTCTGGTGGTGGGCATCTCGTTAACAGCGGCAATGTTGACGCGCAACCATCTGATTTTTGCCGGAATCTGGCCGGCACTTTATCTCGTCCACAAACATCGTTCAGTCGATTGGCGGACACAGCTCAGATTCCTCACAGCGGGGGTCGCACCCATTTTGATCGGCGTCGCATTACTGGGTGCATATAACTGGATGCGTTTCGGAGGGATCTTCGATAATGGAATCTCGTACCATTTAATGAACCGTGCTTTCGTTGCTGATTATCGTCAGTACGGGTATTTCAATATCCATTTCATTCCGATCAACTTGTTCTATCAGTACGTCGCCTACCCCTTTCCCCTGCGCGCGAACAGCACAATGGGCGGCAGCCTGTTTCTAATGAGTCCCCTCTTCTTCGCAGCGTTTTGGGCACTGAAAAAATCTAACCGGAACTGGTCGACGTGGGCACTTCTGGGTACGATTTTTTTAATCTCAATTCCAATTCTCCTTCTCATGGGAACTGGCTGGATCCAGTTCGGTCCACGCTATACTTTGGATTTCACGATCCCGCTGCTTCTATTGACGGCCATTGGTTCTCAAAAATGGAAAGTGCCGGTAATGGTTGTGCTCACTCTGATTTCGATAGTTCATTACTTCATCGGAACCATCGTCCTGATGCTGTGAAGCGGTGAACCCTCGAGTTAACAATGAAAAGGTATCTTATTTACTTTTTTGCGATGACCCCAATCATCGCAGTGGCTGCACGCATCGCTGTTCATTTCAAGTACGGACAATCTCCGGTCACCCAGGTTGGTCCAATCGCCGTCCTTGATCACATTTTTGATCTCGCGTTCGCTCTAATCCTTACGACTATCGCACTTGTACTCGGCGGCGCCGTATCCAACCGCCTGCGGCTCACCTTTGCAAACACAGCCGAAAGATTATCGTTTTCACTTTTTTTAGGAACGGGTTTTTTGGGTTTGGTGGTGCTCTTTTTGGGTCTTTTGGGGTTGCTGCGTCTTTGGATCATCGTGGCCTTGTCGATTGTTTGCCTGGCATTCGGTAAACGGATTTTCACTGAAATATTTGAAGCAGCGACAGGCGGAGTACGAGCGGCACTGCGTTCGCGGGAAGGGCGGGTTTTGGCCGTCCTGTTTTTTTTCTTACTCGCGTTGTTGTTCGTTCGTACCTTTACTCCGCCAAACATGGGTGATGAGCTTATCTATCATCTACCGGTACCTCAGAAGTTTGCTGAACGTGGAAGTATCTATCCCACCTACGACAATCTTTTTGGAAATCTACCGTTTTTGATCCACATGAGCTATGTCCTTTGTCAGTTGGCAGGTTCGGATATAGCGGCAAAGTTGTTCAGTCTGTTTCTTGCTATAGCGACCGGTTTCAGCTTGTACGGGTTTTGCCGTCGCTTCCTCACGCGCCGGATTGGCGTGATCTCACTCTTCGGTTTTTTTGCTGCGGGAATGGTAGTGGAGGTCGCAGTTACCGCGCGTATAGATGTCTCTCTTGCCGGCGTTCTATTTCTAGCTACCTACGCGATGATTATCTACCTCAACGGCGGTGAAAGAGGATGGTTATGGACGTCGGCGATACTGGCGGGGTTCAGTCTTGGCATAAAAAGTTCCGCCGGACCGTGGCTATTATTTCTAGGCGTGATGTACTTGTATGAAACCTGTTTCAAAAAGAAGGAGCGCATCACGTTAGTACTGCGACACGGATTAGCTTATATGGTCGTTGCCGCGGCCATCGCTTCACCGTGGTACATAAAGAACTATGTGTGGTTTCACAACCCGGTCTATCCCTTTTTTACCGGCGAGGTGGCAGACTTCGGCCCCCAGGGTATTCGCTATTTCGATGCTGATGATGAACGCAAACTCGAAGCGCACATGGCGGCGGCACGCGCAGAGATTCCCGAAATTGTTAACGCACAGGAGAACGAAATACGACAGGCTATTGCGGCGCGTATACCCAGACATCCGATGAGGTTGTGGGAGATTTTTTTCAACCCTGAAACCTATCTCATGTGGGAACCTTTTCACTTTGCAAACTATCTGTTCCTGTTTATTCCCCTCGTGTTCTTCCTCAAGCCGGGCAGGTGGATCCTCTGGTTACTCGGGCTGAGCATCGCCTTCGCCTTCACCGTTACCTGGTCCTCATGGATAGCAAGATATCTGCTGCCG
>JBKPPH010000248.1:0-20782 GCA_046733535.1 Acidobacteriota bacterium | reverse complement strand
ACTCTGAAGCGAAACGACGAAGCGCTTGCTCATCTGATTCAAGTCTCGCAGCGTGACGGCGCTCGATACCCGATCAGCTATTTTCATCTCGCACGGTTGTATGAGTTGAAAGGTGAGCTAAAGCTTGCTGAAGCTGCATTCTCACAAGCGGCGACCAGCTATCAGCCAACCAACGCACAGTTTCTGCTCGACCTGAGCCGCGTGCGTGAGAAGTTGGGTGATTACAAAGGCGCGCTCGAAGCGCTGGAAAAGTTCGTCACTCTGATGGAGTCGCAGGGTCAAAAACCAGCCTGGTCCGACGAACGCCTCAAAGATCTGCGCCACAAAGTCGCGCCGGAAAATTAGCCGCGGATTTACGCGGATGAACACAGATTAGAAAAGGCTTGTTTTAATAGTTCAGAAAGGTTGTTTGAGTTTGTTCTGATCCGCGTTCATTCGCGCAAATCCGCGGCTTAAGTCATTCTTTGCGGCGCATGTGGGGGAAGAGGATGACGTCGCGGATGGATTGCCGGTTCGTGAGTAGCATCACCGTGCGATCGATCCCGATGCCGATGCCGGCGGCCGGCGGCATCCCGTATGACAGCGCGCGAATGTAATCCTCGTCCATCAGCATCGCCTCTTCGTCGCCGCGTTCGCGCTGCCTCACCTGGTCCTTGAAGCGTTCGTACTGCTCCACCGGATCGTTCAACTCAGAGAACCCATTCGCGACTTCCATCCCCACGATATACAACTCGAAACGTTCAGCCACATTCGGGTTCGCGGGTGACGCCTTCGAGAGGGGCGAGATCGGCTTGGGAAAGTTTGTGATGAACGTCGGCTGTATCAATCCCGGTTCGACGTGCTCCTCAAACAGCTCGACGAGGTTATCGTTTGTGATCCGGCCTTCTTCAACGAGGCCCGACAGACTCTCCTGCATCCCAACACGACGAAACGGCTCGCCGAAATCGAGGCTATGTTCGCCGAACTGCACGTGCGTGTGGCCCAACACGGTAAACACCACCGCTCGCAGCATCTGTTCGCAAAAATCCATCATCTGGTTCACGTCGGCGTAGGCCCAGTAAAACTCGAGCATCGTGAACTCGGGATTATGACGCGACGAGATACCTTCGTTGCGAAAGTTACGATTGAGTTCATAAACCTTTTCGAAGCCGCCGACGAGGAGTCGCTTCAAGTACAACTCGGGAGCAATACGCGCGTACAAGTCGATGTCCAGTGCGTTGTGATGTGTCTTGAAAGGACGCGCCGCCGCTCCGGTTGCGAGTGGCGTCAGCATCGGCGTTTCGACTTCGATATAACCGTGGTCTTCGAGGATGCGCCGCATCTCCCTGACCGCAGCCGCGCGGCGCTCAAACACTTCGCGCGGAGTCAGCGCGTCGTCCTGTTCCAATTTCAAACTGCCTGCGATCAGATCGGCGTAGCGCTGTCGTTGGCGAATCTCGGGATCGTGAATGCCGTGCATCTTGTCAGGCAGCGGCAACAAGGCCTTCGAGAGAAACTGGAGCTTCTGCACGTGCACCGAAAGCTCACCAGTTTTCGTGACAAACAAGTAGCCTTCGACGCCGATGAAGTCGCCATGGTCCAACAGTTGGAACAAGGCCCAACCGTCTACATCACCACCGGCGGCGCTGTTGTGTACGCCCACCACATCCGCCTTGCGAATGTAGATCTGAAGGCGAGAAACGCCGTCGGAAAGATGAACGAAGGCCGCTTTGCCCATCACGCGCGGAGGTGACGCGATGCGTCCGGCGAGCCGCACCGTGAATCTATTCAACTCTTCGTTGGCGCGTTCGAGGTCGTCTGCTGATGGACGTCCGTCTGCGGGTGTCTTTGGTTCGAAGCTACGAAACTTCTCGACGACGGTCGTGATCGTGTCCTCTTTGTCAGGATCGACGATGCGGCTGCGTTCGAACTTGTTTGGATAGACGTTGCCGACGAGTTGGCGCAGCGCATCGAGATGCTCGCGGCGCGCGATGGTTTGATCGTTCTCTTCGATAAACGGAATTGACATAAAAGCGCTGATTATACAGACATCCTGCAAATCCTGTAATCTTGATCCAGTGATAGAAAAAATTATGAGCCCGGAAAAGATGCTCGGGGAGCGCCAACGTCTGCGCGCCGCGGGCAAACGACTCGTGTTTACGAATGGCGTTTTCGATCTGTTGCACGTTGGGCACGTGCGTTACCTGGCGCAGGCGCGAACGTTGGGCGACGCTCTCGTCGTCGCCATAAATAGCGATCGCACGGTGCGAGAGTTGAAAGGTCCTGATCGTCCGATCTTCGATGAGGCCGAACGCGCCGAGATACTCGCCGCTTTGCGAGTAGTCGATTACGTATGCGTTTTCGACGACGTTTCGCCACGCGGTTTGATCGCAAAGCTCTTACCGGATGTGCTGGTGAAAGGCGGTGACTATCGACTCGATGAAATTCACGGGCGCGAAGAAGTCGAAGCGGCGGGAGGCAACGTTATATCGCTGCCGTTTGTCGAAGGTGCTTCGACGACGACGTTGATTGAAAGATTGAAGAAATGAGCCGCAGATTCTCGCAGATGAACGCAGATCAATCTGCGTTCATCTGCGAAAATCTGCGGCTAAAATATGATCGATCAGATTACACAGACGCGGGAATATCAACAGCTCCTGAACGAGCTGCGGTCGAACGCACGGGTCATTTCAATCAGCGGCCTGGTGTCGGGAGCGGCGCGCGCGCTCGCGGTTGCCGCGCTGCAGCGTGACAGCGGTAAGACGTTCGCGGTGGTGTCGCAATCGACTCGCGATCTCGAGCCATGGGAGCGCGATCTGCGTTTCTGGCATGCCGCACTCGCTGGAAAAGAAAGATCTGACAACGAGATCCTCGTTCTGCCCGCTTCGGAGACAGATCCGTACGCCGGTGTCTCACCGCACGCGCAAACGCTCGAACGGCGTGCTCTCGCGCTCTGGCAATTGCAGCAACGCGCGCCGAGCTTCGTGCTACTGACTGCCCGAGCGTTGGCCCGCAAGACAGTCACGCCAGCCGCTATCGCAAAGGCCGGAGCGGTGTTGCGACGCGACGAGGACCATTCACCCGAAGCGCTCGTCGAGAAACTGATGGCGACGGGCTACGTGCGCGAGGATCCGGTGAGCGGTGTCGGTGAGTTCTCGATGCGCGGCGGCATCGTCGACGTTTGGCCGCCTGGACGCGAAGCTCCGGTGCGGCTGGAGTTCTTCGGCGACACGATCGATTCGTTACGCGAGTTCGATCCCGAGAACCAACTGTCGACGCGGCAACTACGCGTCGTCGACGTGCCGCCGATGCATGAGTACGCCATCACGCCAGTTGATTTTCAACTCTGGAGTGAAGCAGCGCGCGAGCGTTGGCGCGATGAACGTTTCGCGCGTTCGTTGCGCGACCGCACTGCCTTCGCCGATGAAGGCGAAGCGTTTTCCGGTTGGGAGTGGTTGATTCCGATCTCGATGAACTGCACCTCGCCCGTCTTCGACCATCTCGGCGATGCGGTGTTGATTGTCGACGAGCCCGCCGGTATCGAAGCGCATCTGAGTGAGTTCTACGAACGTTTATCGGAGCGCTATCGCGAGATCGATCAAGCTGACGACATTGCGCTTACTCCGGAAGAACTTTTTCTCACTGCCGAAGAGCTGGGCCAATTCATTCCGGCACGCCAGCGAGTGGAGTTGCGCACGTTCGGCCGTGCGGCCGCCGAAACGGATCTGAACCTCGCACTCGAAGCCGAGGCGCCGAAGGTCCAACTCGGCCGCGAACGAGGAACCCGGCAACCTGTGTTTCTCTTTCCCGCAGTCGAGACGGCGCTTGAAGTCGAGTGGCAATCACAATCGACACTGCGCTACCACGGCCGCATCGCGGATCTCGCTGCCGAAGTGATCAACTCGACGGAAGAAGGGAAGTCGACGCTCTTCGTGATGCCGAGCCTTGGCAACGCCGAGCGCATTGTTGAGATCCTCAACGAGTACAAGATCGAAACTCGTCTCGCGTTTACGGGCGAAACATCCGACCCCGCGATATTCCGTCCCGTCGTCGTTACCGTTGGACGTCTCAGCGGCGGCTTTGAACTGCCGCAGTCGCGATTGATCGTACACGTCGAAGCCGACATCTTTGACGAAGCGGTTGATGCAGTTGAACGCCGTCCCGCGGGCGCTGAAAGATCACAAAGATCCGACAAGCGTAAGCGCAGGTCCAAAGCCGCCGCGTTCCTTTCTGACTTTCGCGATCTCAAGCCGGGCGATTACGTGGTCCACATCGATCACGGAGTCGCACGCTTCGGCGGTCTGCAGACGCTCGACATTGGACCACGCACCGGCGAGTTCATGCTGCTCTTTTACGCTGACGAGGCAAAGCTCTACGTGCCCGTCGAACGCCTCGATCTCGTGCAGCGTTATTCCAGTGCTGAAGGCCATCAACCACAACTCGATCGACTCGGCGGTCTCGGCTGGCAAAAGGCGAAGGCAAAGGCGAAGCGCGCCATGCGCGACATGGCTGACGAGTTGTTGCGCCTCTATGCGGAGCGAAAATTGGTCGGCGGTTATGCTTTCTCCGCAGACACGCCATGGCAGCAGGAGTTTGAAGACGGTTTTGCGTTTGTGCTCACTCCCGATCAGGAAACGGCGATCGAAGAGGTGAAGAAAGACATGGAAGAGCCGGTGCCGATGGACCGCCTGCTGTGCGGCGACGTCGGTTACGGCAAAACGGAAGTCGCGATGCGCGCTGCGTTCAAGTCAGTGATGGAGGGAAAGCAAGCCGCGATTCTCACGCCGACGACGGTGCTCGCGTATCAACACTACGACACGTTTCGCACTCGCTTCGCGCCGTTTCCAGTAAAGGTTGAATTGTTGTCGCGCTTTCGCTCGTCGAAGGAACAGAAGGAGGTCGTGAAGAAAGTTGAGACAGGTGAGATTGACGTGGTCATCGGCACGCATCGCATCCTGTCAAAAGACGTTCGCTTCAAAGATCTCGGCCTCGTGGTCGTCGACGAGGAACAGCGCTTTGGCGTCGCACACAAAGAACGGCTCAAGCACTTGAAAAAGAAAGTCGACGTGTTGACGCTTTCGGCGACGCCGATCCCACGCACTCTCAACATGTCTCTGAGTGGAATGCGCGACATGTCTCTCATCGAAACGCCACCACGCGATCGACTCGCAATTCAAACTCAGGTGGTCCAGTTTTCGGAAACTGTGATCAAATCGGCGATCGAGCTTGAACTGTCGCGCGGCGGCCAGGTCTTCTTTATTCACAATCGTGTCGAGACGATCGATACGATTGCGGCACTGCTCAAACGCCTCATGCCGCAAGCTCGTCTGGCCACGGGCCATGGACAGATGAACGAGAAAGAGATGGAGCGAGTGATGCTCGACTTCATCGACTACAAATATGACGTTCTCGTTGCGACCACCATCATCGAGAACGGCATAGACATCCCGCGTGCAAACACCATCATCATAAATCGCGCCGATCACTACGGTCTTTCTCAGCTTTATCAATTGCGCGGGCGTGTTGGGCGTTCGAGCCGCCGAGCTTACGCTTACCTGCTGATTCCGAGTGAACAGGAGCTTTCACCAATTGCCCGTCGACGTTTAGCAGCCATTCGCGAGTTTTCTGACCTGGGAGCGGGGTTTCGTATCGCCGCCCTCGACCTGGAGCTGCGCGGCGCCGGCAACCTGCTGGGCGGCGAGCAGTCGGGCCACATGGAAGCACTCGGCTTCGATCTGTACACGCAGATGCTCGAGCGCACGGTCGCAGAGCTTCGCGGTGACGAAGTTGAAGATGAGACGAGCGTCGCGCTCAACCTGGGCGTCGATGTCGCCATTTCCGAAGATTACATTTCGGACATGGGTCAGCGGCTGAGAACGTACAAACGAGTTTCTTCAGCGCGTGACGAGGCGACGCTGACCAGCATCCGAACTGAGACGGAAGATCGTTACGGGCGGATTCCAGCGTCCGTCGACAGACTGTTTGGCTACGCGCGTTTGCGGCGCCTCGCGGAAGAGTTGAATGTCGTTTCAATCGACAGGACGCCGGATGGAGTGGCTATCAAGTTCAGTGAAAAGGCCCGTATTTCGCCTGAAAAACTGGCAGATTACGTGAAGAGTCACGAGGGAACCGTCTTCACGCCTAACGGTGTTTTGCGGCTCGTTCTGAGTGAAGACGAGCAGGACAATGTGCTTGACGTAGCTCGCGACGTGTTGCTCCAGCTTCGCGCGAGCGATTAAAATCCCCCATAATTTTGTCCAACGAGTGTTTCGGTTAAGGAGTACTTTAGTGAAATACAAATACTTTGCAGGCTTTGCTGCTCTCCTGTTTCTCGCGTTTTCAGCGACCCCTATCTATTCTCAGGAAGGCGAGATGCAGGTTGTCGACGAAGTGATCGCGCAGGTCAACGACGACGTCATCACGCTCTCGATGTTGAAGCGCGAGAACAAAGAGCGTATCGAAGCTCTGAAACAGAGCGGCATGAGCGAGCAGGAAGCGACTGAACAAGTCGCGAAGAAGCAAGCCGAATTGATTGCGACGCTGATCAACGAAAGGCTCTTGCTCCAAAAAGGCAAGGAGCTTGATCTGGCAACCGAGATCGAAGCCGAAGTGAACCGGCGCATGTTGGCGATTGCGCAGGAGCAGGGCATCAATTCGATCGAGAAGCTGCACCAGGCGATGCTGCAGAACGGGCTGAATCCGGAAGAAGTCCGCCGCACGATGCGAGCAGAGATGATGAAGCAGGCGGTCTTTCAACAGGAAGTCGATCGCCGCGTCTATCTCGGTTTCTCCACTGACGAAGTGAAGAAATACTACGACACGCATCCCGACAAGTTTCGCAAGCCCGAGAGCGTGAAGCTTTCCGAGATCTATCTATCCACGAATGGCAAGGACGAGGCGAGTGTGAAGGCGAGAGCGCTCGAGCTAATCGCGCAGGTTCGCGCCGGCGCCGATTTTGGAGCGCTTGCCGCGGCCAATTCGGAGCGCGAAAAGAATGGACAACGGACGGCGCCGCAGGACAAGGGATTTGTCGGCGAGTTTGACGTGCCGCAACTGCGTGAAGATCTGCTGGCGGCGTTGAAGGATGTGAAGGCGGGTGACGTAACTGAGCCGATTCGAACGCCCGAGGGTTATCAGATACTGCGCGTCGATGCTCGCACACCAGCCGGCACGACGCCGACGTTCAATGACAATCGTGTTCGTGAAGCGATGCTGATGGAGCAGCAGCCGAAGGAGCGCGAAGCCTATTTGCAGAACCTGCGGAACGAAGCGTTCATAAAGGTCACTGACACGTATAAAGCCAGCGTCGAGCCGCTTTTGAAAATTACCCCACCGGTGACTACAGCGAAGGGCGACGACAAGGACTCCAAGAAGAAAAGCAAAAAGCCGTAGTTTAGCCGCAGATGAACGCAGACGAACGCGGATTCAGACCCGCGTTCATCTGCGGCTCATTTATGATCAAGCCATTCAAGATTCGTGACATCGAAATAAACCCGCCCCTCGTCCTCTCGCCGATGGCTGGTGTGACCGATGTCTCTTTTCGGCGCTTGCTGAAGCGGCGCGGCGGTGTTGGTCTATCCGTTTCTGAGTTCATCTCGGTTGAAGGTCTCACGCGCAACAATCCGAAGTCGAAACGCCAGATGCGGTTCTACGAGGACGAGCGCCCTTTTGCGGTACAGATTTTTGGTGGACAGCCTGAGCGCATGAGCATGGCGGCGGAGATGGCACAGGAAGTCGGCGCCGATATTCTCGACGTGAATTGCGGCTGTCCGGCGCCGAAAGTCGTGAAGCACGGCGGCGGATCGGGATTGCTCAAAGATCATAGTCGCCTCGCGGAGATTCTCCAGGCGATCAAGAAAGTGATCACGATACCTCTGACCGTTAAGATTCGTGCCGGCTTTTACGACCACACGATCAATGCGGTCGAGACTGCAAAGCTCGCGGAAGACTGTGGCGCTGAGCACATCGCGCTGCACGGTCGCACGAAGGAACAGGGGTATCGGGGTCTGGCAAACTGGGATCTCGTCCGGCAGATCAAGGAAACCGTGAGTGTGCCGGTGTCAGGCAGTGGTGATGTCACGTCGATAGAAGGCGCTTTTGCGAAGTTTCGTGAGACCGGTTGCGATGGTGTTTTGATCGGTCGTGGCGCGATGGCGAACCCGTGGATCTTTCGCCAAATTGAAGACGCGATGCATGGGCGTCCAATCTTTGAGCCGACCCTCGCGGACAAGCGGGCGATTCTGCACGAGTACTTCGACATGCTGCGCGAAGATATGCCGGAGACGCCCGCGATCAATCGTATGAAGCAGCTGGCGGGGCAGTTCACGCGCGGTCTGCAGGGCGGCGCGTTGTTTCGCACTTCGATCTACCACTCGCACACCGTTGAAGAAGTGCTCGATCGCATTGAGGAATACTTTGAGGCGATCGAGTCCGGTCGTCCGTATTACGGCGAAGCCGGTGCGCCGATCGAGGAAGCTCCCGTGCTGGATACCTGCGAGATTTCGTCGTAGGGGTGGCCCTCCGTGGCCACCCCTCGTTGGACATCCACGCAGGGGCGGCCACGGAGGGCCGCCCCTACAAAGTTATTTCTTTCCTGATCCGGTGTCGAAATTCACGGGCGCTGGATAACCCTTCTGCGCTAGATTCAAATTACTCAAATCGATCACGATCTCATTCTGGTTCTTACCCGCGGGCTGTTTCTTTCTCGCACTCTTCTTCTCAGGTGAAGGCGAAGCCGAAGCTTCCGGCGATGCTGACGGCGACGCTGAAGCCGCCGCCTTTTGCGGATTGGCCGACATCGCGTTCAGCGCATTGATCACCTCGGTCCGCTGTTGCTCCGAGAGATCTTCCAGCTTCACGCCCTGCGCCTCCAACACCTTCCGCAGGTTCTCTTCGTTGTTCGTGTCCTGCACGTAAACATCCTTGTAGATGTGCAGCTTTCCATCTTCCAAAACGATCGTCTCGTAGCGCAATTCAACCGGCACTTCCCGGCCGAGCTTTACAGTCTTCGTCTGCTCCTTGTCTTCTAAATACGACGCGACCGTCTGATCCGAGAGATCAGTGTCCGCCGCCTTGCCCAACAGGAGCGCGAAATCCTTGATCTGCGCGTTCGTCAACCCGACGCAGCCATGCGAAGCAAACTTTCCGAGCTTCGCCGGCGACTTACCGCCATGAATTAACGAAGGCAGGCCGATCGGTATCTTGATTGGCCCAAGCGGATTGTCCTTATCTCCAGGCTTAACAGTTTCACCCGGGGCGACATTCTTCATGTCGGCGACCCACGGTGAGTCGGGAGGCGTCCACGCCGGATTGAAAATAATTTGTTGCGCCCTGCGCATGCCCAGCGGCAAGGGAAACTCCGGATAACCGATCCCGACTTTGTACGACTTAACGAGGTTACCATCCTGAAAAAGATCCATGCGAAACGCGGGAATGTTGACTACCACTCGCGTGTCCTTCGGCACTGCGTTTGGCCCCGGCAACATTTGCGGACCGCTATCGCCTGCATCCGTATCGCCCTTGGACCAATATTCGTTCGCCAGTGAAGTTAGTTCTCTTGCTTTCTGTTCACCGAGAATCGAGCGTAGCTCTTGTTCCGCACGTTCACGAGGGTTGCCGCCGTCAGTGTCAACGTCTTCCGCGTTGCTTTGGCGCAGTCGTGTTATCTCAGCGCTCGAGACGCGCTTGAGCGAATCGACCTGCTCGTCTGAAATCTTCAGCTTCGTCTTGAGACGGTTTACAAATTTCTCATCTGTCAGCAACGCATCGAGCAGCGGCAAGGTCACCTGGAGCGACGCGGTTTCCGCTGCCGGCGTCGGCGAAGGCGAGGCAGACGGAGATGGCGTAGGTTGCACGCTCGCTGTGTTTGAATTCGTTGGCGCGTTCGTGCAACTCGTCAACACACACGCAATGAAACTGAGAATCAGCAGTCGGGACAGCAACGTCATCGGCGGCTCCTTTTAAATGGTTTGCCTGAGACTGAGCAACGCGCGTTCCATCGACAAGCGACTGTTTTATTGATGTTTCTGCACGATTAGCGAACGATGCGAGGGCAGCGTCTGTATGATCAAAGAAGCGGGAAAATGAATCTTATCGCTCGATACCGAGCGGCAAGAGTGGCCGAGGCGTCGTGCCTTCGAAGAACCAGCTCGCGCCGACACGAAGTCGATGATGCCAGGTAGGTAGCCTAGACGTGTACAAAGCAAATCGCGCCTGACGCGCGAGTGCGCCCCCAAACGCTTTTCCGCCGGTCAGCACGGCCGCTCGTTCCGTGCCGAGACTGAGTGCTTCGCCGAGCTCTTCGAAGTGTTTGCTCTGAAGTTCTTTTCCGGAGTTAAACGCCTTGATGTTCCGCGCTGCGAGGCTTGCCTGCTGAAACGCGAGCTGAGCAGTGCCGGCCAGTGAAGGTGTGGCGTCAGGGAAGAAGGCAATATCGCCGAGCGCAAAAATATTCAGGTGTTGCGATAGCTGCAGAGTGGGTTTGACCATCAGCAGCCCGCGGCGATTTTTCTCGACGTCGAGGTGCTCGATGAGCGGATTCATCCTGACGCCACCGGTCCAAACGACTCCCGCAGCCTTCAAAAACTCCTGCGAGCCTTCGTGTTCAAACGTGATCCCGGCGCTACTCACCTTTACGACACGCGTCTTCGTGTGCACTTCCACGCGAGACTGCCGCAACGCGTCTTCAACAAATTCACGTATCTGATCGCCCATTCCCGGGACGACTTTATCGCCCATCTCGATGACCAGCACGCGCGGCTCGCCGTTCAGTGCTCGGCGCTTGAACGCATCGACCAGCAGGTCAGCCATTTTGGTTGAGAGTTCACAACCACTGGCGCCGGCGCCGACCACTGCAAAGGTCAGTTCACGACGTACGTCCTGCGGCGGCAAATCGGGCGGGATGTGATCGAGCGCAGTCACCATTCGCCGCCGCAGATTGTCCGCATGGGCGAGTTTGCGAAACGGCAACGAGAACTCTTCAGCACCCTCGACGCCGACGTAGTTTGTGATGCCGCCGACGGCGAGCACCAACACGTCGTAATTCAGCGTTTCCTTGTTATTGGCCAGCGAAACGGACTGAGACGCGAGGTCGATTCCAGTCACGTTGCTCTTGACGAACCGCACGCTTTCCTCGATCAGTTCGTCATATCTCGGCGCGATATGCCATGCTTCAACTTCCCCGCTCAGGTACTCGTACAGCATGGGGGTAAAAAGGAAATGATCTTCGTCGCTGACGAGGGTCACCTCACCGGATCCGGCCAGGTCGAGGGCAGTAAACAACCCTCCAAACCCGCCGCCGAGTATTACGATTCTGGGTTGATGCATTGGCGTGGATAGTACACCCAAATGAAAACCTTAACCACGGATAACACGGATGTAAATCCGGATTTTCTATCCGTCTTATCCGCGGCTGTTTTTCGTGCATTTGTGCAATTTGGGTGGCGCGTGTTAAATTGAAGCGCTTTTTAAGTTTAGCGGTTGCCGCTTTTAGCGGAGTTTACTGCGGTCGAGGAGGACCATTTCAGCAAGTGGCGTTAGCAAAACAAACCAAGGAGCAGATAGTTACTGACTTCCGCACCCATGAGACAGATACCGGTTCACCACAAGTCCAGGTCGCGCTTTTGAGTAAGAGAATCAACGATCTCACCGAGCATTTCAAGACCCACAAGAAGGACAATCATTCGCGGCGCGGCCTGCTGAAAATGGTCTCGCAGCGCCGGAGTCTCCTGGATTATCTAAAACGCACCGATATAGAACGCTACCACGAGGTAGTCAATCGTTTAGGTCTGCGCCGGTAAACGAGTTCAAACATAAGTGATTGAGAGAGAGCTTCGAATCTCTGTTTAAGTAAAGCCCGCGTCTATCGAAGAGCTTGTGACAGTGCCGAACGTGACGGCGATTGACTGTAAACAAGCAGACGTGTACGGCCCCAGCTTCGAGCGAGCAAGAAGGCGGCATGAGCTTCACGGTTCAAGAGGCTCGTGCCGCCTTTTTCATGTTGCAGCCTTACCCCGCGTCACGTTGGCGGTCCCAGATTTCAGCAAGAACGCTTGCCCAAAATTAGCGTTGGCGCCCACATGTGTTGGCGACGCCCGCGACCTGAAACGTGTTCAGGTCTAATGTCCGAAGGAGAATAGAACATGCCAGAAAAGAAATACCTTAAAGAATCAATCAAGCTCGGCGAGCGAGAGTTGACCGTTGAAGCCGGTCGCGTCGCCAAACAAGCAGACGGGTCGGTCGTGATCCGTTACGGCGATACGATGTTGCTGGTTGCAGCCGTCAGCGCGCCCACGCCGCGCGAGGGCGTTGATTTCTTCCCCCTCACGGTGGAGTACCGTGAATCAAACTACGCCGCCGGCCGCATTCCCGGTAATTACTTCCGCCGTGAAGGTCGTCCCAACGAAAAAGAGGTTCTGACCAGCCGTTTGATCGATCGTCCCTGCCGCCCGCTCTTTGCCGAAGGTTACCGAAACGAAACCCAGGTCATCGCCAGCGTCATCTCAGCCGATCCGGATAACAACCCGGACGTTATTGCCATCACCGGCGCGTCGTGCGCGCTTTATTTATCAGACATTCCATTTCTGAATCCGATTGCGGGTGTGCGTATCGGCCTGATTGAAGGACGCTACATCGTGAATCCGACTTACGACGAAGTGCGTGAGTCGCGTCTCAATTTGATTGTAGCCGGCACTGACGAAGCGATCGTGATGGTCGAAGCCGGAGCGAGTGAAGTCTCCGAAGAGATCATGCTCGAGGCCCTGATGCTGGCGCACAAAGAGATCAACCGGCTCTGTCGCTGGCAAAAGGAACTTTACAAAGCGCTCGAGATTCAGAAGCGCGAAGTGGCCGTGCAGGAGCTCGATGCCGATATGCTGCGGGCGATCACCGAGAACTACAGTGAACGGCTGCGCGCGGCGCTCGACACGACGGCGCAGGAGAAGCGCTCCAGTTACGCAGCAGTTGATGCGTTGAAAAAGGAAGTGGCTGAGTCGTACCCCGAAGATCAGCCCGATCAACGCGCGATGGCGAAACTGATCTTCGATAGTCTGAAAGAGACTGTTTTCCGCGACGATATTCTGAACAAACGTCGACGTCCGGACGGGCGTCGTTTTTCCGAAATACGTCCGATCACCGCCGAAGTCGGTTGGCTGCCACGCGTTCATGGTTCGGCGCTCTTCACTCGCGGTGAAACGCAGGCACTCGTATCGACAACCCTCGGTACCAAAGAAGACGAGCAGTTCATCGACGATCTGGAAAAGGGCGAAGTCAAACGTCGCTTCCTGCTGCACTACAACTTCCCGCAGTATTCAGTCGGCGAAGTCGGTCGCTTCGGATCTTCGAGCCGCCGTGAGATTGGACACGGCGCACTCGCGCGACGCGCACTGGAGACCGTCCTGCCTGACGATGCCGACTTTCCCTACACCGTGCGCATAGTTTCAGACATCACCGAATCAAACGGATCGTCTTCGATGGCCACCGTATGCGGCGGCACTCTTTCGATGATGGATGCGGGCGTGCCTCTCAAAGCCCCGGTCGCGGGGGTCGCGATGGGCCTCGTGATGGAAGAAAACAAGTATGCGATCCTGACTGACATCGCGGGCGCCGAAGATCACTACGGCGACATGGATTTCAAAGTGGCAGGCACTCGCAACGGAATCACCGCGTTGCAAATGGACATAAAGATCGCGGGCATCAACGCGCAGATCATGGCCGAAGCGCTCGAACAAGCGAAGAAAGGCCGGCTGTACATTCTGGGCGCGATGGAGAAGACGCTCGCTGCGCCTCGCGAAAACATCTCCGCCTTGGCGCCCCGAATCATCCAGATCAGAATCAATCCCGACAAGATTCGCGACGTCATTGGACCAGGCGGTAAAGTGATTCGATCGCTCGTCGAGGAGACCGGCGCGAAGATTGACGTGTCTGACGACGGCACGATCTCGATTGCCACCGCGAGTGGCGAAGCAGCAGATGCTGCCGTCAATCGCATTCGCGGACTGACAGCCGAAGCCGAAGTGGGCCAGACTTATCTCGGCACTGTAAATCGGATCGTCGACTTCGGAGCGTTCGTCGAGATATTTCCTGGAACAGATGGTCTATTGCACATTTCGGAGATAGCCGATCGGCGCGTGAAAGACGTTCGCGATGAGCTGAAAGAAGGCCAGCAGATACTGGTGAAGTGCATCGGGCGCGAAGGGAACAAGATCAAGTTGTCGCGGAAAGCGGTGCTGCGGGACGAGAACCGCAAGGCCGAAGCCGCCAGCCAGAGCGACAGCGAGATGTAACCTGGCCCACGGTCCTCGGACGCGCGGTGCAATTGTAGGGGCGGCCTCCGTGGCCGCCCGTTTTATTGCTGAATATCTTTGCCTCAAACTCCGAGATCTTTTGGGGACAGTCAGTACAGGGAGCGGTAGCGACCTGGTCAACGGTTGGAGTCAAAAGTCTTTGGGAAATATCGCATGCTGATCACTGACCAGGTCGCTACCGCTCCCTGTACTGACCGTGTCCAAGCCTGACCTCCGACTTCTGAGGCAAGGCTTTGCTGAGCGTTCGTAAGAAGGTCCGCTACCGAGGCCGCCCCGAGCGCCCCTTCGCTCGTCCAGCTCTCAGACGGTTGGTCCAATATCCAGACGAATATTCGTCTCACTACCCTCAAATTTCCAGCTTTATGGACCAATCGCTCACGGCCCTTGAATTGCTCGCAAAACCAGCACCTCTATTTTGTCCTAATTATACGGCGAGAGGCTACAACGGGTCGTTAGAACCTTAAGAGCTGAGACTCGCTGATTCAGCAAACTTCCAGCATTACCAGAAACGAGCGTGCGGCTGGAGTTTCTAGGTTATTAGGAGTGTCCTTGAAATGAAAAGGACAACTCGACGGTTCGACTTGCGATTTGAACGTCGTTCAGAACGTATCAAATAAGATGAATTTAACTCCCGCTCAGTTCTTCGGTAACAAACCCCTGCGGCGACTTTGCGCCGCGCTGTCCATTTTTCTTTTAACGGCCGCGCCGGCACTGGCTGAACCAGTAACGATCAACCAGGTCGTTCGGACCGTGACGAACTCCAACGGCATAACGGATCTAAAGCTCGACACGCTCGTGTCACAGGATCCGGTTGCTCCGGGAGCTAAAGGTTCTCAAAGTGGACCACGTACCGATAACGCGACTGAGTCAGTGCTTTCCGGCACTACAGTTACTTCGAAGGCGCCAGCACTCGGAGTGGAGGTTGTTGAGGAGGCCGAAGTCGAAGGCACGATTTGCGATTGTGGTGAAATGCTGATTGCCGCCGCCGCCGATTTTCCAAAGTGGCCGTTCTTGTTTCTGGCGGCTGTGCCCCTCGTCTTTATCAACGATTGCGAGAGTTGCAACGACACGCCGAGTTCTACCCCAACGCCAACACCGCCTTCGACCCCGACGCCGACCCCAACGCCAACACCCGAACCCGCATCGCTGCTTTTGTTCGGAACAGGATTGCTCGCGGTTGGAGCGGGTTTGCGGCGACGCTATACAAAGTCAAAGCTCGTAGAACACGGCACGGCGGAGGAGGAGAAATAGATGTTGTCCAGACGCCCAATACTCTTCCACTTCGCGTTTGCTGTTCTGCTCGGGTTGACGTTTTTCCTCGTCCAGCCAAGCGTCTCTGCTAAATCTAAAGTGAAGTACGGCACGATTAAAATTTTGACTACGCCCGGTGGCATGTTTCTTACGATCGACGGGAAGCCGCACGGCGAAACTTTTACAGAATACCGTGCATTCGAACTCGAAGCGGGCGTGCACAAGGTAGAGATCACTCTGCCTAACGGTAAATTCTGGACACGCGAGATTGAAGTGCCTGCGGGACGCATCAAGTGTGTGGTCGTCAATTACAAGCCGCTGCCGCCGTTGCCGAAGTCTCCCTGCCCGTTCCCGGTGAACATCTCCGCGCCGAAGCAGGTCACGGAGGGCGAGATCATCACTTACACCGCCGACGTTGAGTACAGCGGAAATGCCGCTCTCAAATACAACTGGAAAGTGAGTCCGTCTAGCGCGCGCATAATCAGCGGATTGGGTTCGCCCACGATCACTGTCGATTCCACCGGACTCGGCGCGCAGCGCATCATCGCGACGTTAACCGCGGATGACGGATCGGCAGATCCGGCATGCGCTCAGAGTGCGCAGGCAGTCTCGATCATTGCGCCACTCGAGAAGCGAGTCATCGTTGCGCAGGAGTTTGATGAATGTAACAGTTGCTCCTACGACGATCAAAAAGCACGGCTCGACAACCTTGCGGTCGAGTTGCAGAACGATCCGACGACACGCGCTTACATCCTGGCGTATGGCGGGCGAATGAGTCCCCTCGGCCAGGTTGAAAAGCTGATGAGTCGCGCGCGCGAGTATCTCATCACTCAACGCGGCATCGATGCTTCGCGGTTGGTCGTCATCAACGGAGGTTTCCGCGAAGAAGACAGTGTCGAGCTCTGGATTGTGCCGAGTGGCGCTCCCGCCCCTCGAGCTACCCCGACGGTTCAGGCCGGCGACGTCAAAACCCCGACTCGTCGCCGGCGCTAAACCAAATCCGCCACGGATCTGCACGGATGAACACGGCTCGATTCCGTATTCATCCGTGCAAATCTGTGGTTAAATTACATTCCCCAATTGTTAGCCCCCTCGTTGTTTCCACCTAAATCCCAAGGAGGACCTTCATGGCCGAAGACGGTGGCGGTAGCGGCAGCGTGGGCGTCGTTGCGGTGCTCGTGATTTTTGTGCTCATCATACTGGTGGCACTGTTTGTTTTTAGAGGACGCTTGTTTGGAGGTGGAGGAACTCAGAAGATCGACGTGAACGTTTCGACTCCGAGCAAGTAGAAAGATGATCTAAAACGATTACACGATTTTTCAGGATTAACGGGATTTTAGAAGAGTTTTACTAATTCGAGGAATTCTGTTAATCCTGTATTCGTGCCTGCACCTAACATCGACACCATCGTATCGCTCGCCAAACGGCGAGGTTTCGTTTTTCCTTCTTCTGAAGTTTATGGCGGACTGGGCAGCGCCTGGGATTACGGGCCGCTCGGCGTGGAACTCTGCAACAACGTCAAGCAATCATGGTGGCGCTGGCTCGTTTACGAGCGCGACGACATCGAGGGAATTGATTCGTCGATCATTCTCAACCGGCTCGTTTGGCAGTACTCGGGTCACGAGGCGACGTTTCACGATCCGCTCGTCGATTGCCGCGAATGCAAGAGCCGCATGCGCGCCGACAAACTCGAGGGTTACTTTCCGGAAGGCGATCAGAAGTTCGATCCGAATGAGCGTCTCCGAGCCGGGCTCGTTAAGTGTGCCGAATGTGGTTCGACCAACCTCACGGACGAGCGACATTTCAATATGATGTTTCGCACGATGCTTGGCGCCGCCGCTGATGAGAACGATCCGTCTGCGCTCGCTTATCTACGTCCGGAAACGGCGCAGGGAATTTTCATCAACTTCCTCAACGTGCAAACAGCGATGCGGCGCAAGATACCGTTTGGTATTGCGCAGGTCGGTAAATCTTTTCGCAACGAGATCACGCCGGGCAATTTCATCCTGCGCACACGCGAGTTTGAGCAGATGGAGATGGAGTACTTCGTCAAACCGGATGCCGAACACTTGAAGCTGGTTGACGAGTGGGTTGAACTTTATCTCGACTGGTTCAAAGGACTCGGTATCGACGCCGCGAATTTGAAGTTGCATGAAGTGCCGGCCGAAGAGTTGGCCCACTACTCGAAGCGGACTGTCGACATCATGTATCGCTACTTCCCGGAACGGCCGGAAGAGGAGCGGCAGTGGGAAGAGTTGATGGGGATTGCTTACCGAACTGATTTCGATTTGCGGTCGCATTCGAGCAAGCCTACGGACGCGGAGGGTAATCGCATCAATCCCGACTCCACCGAAGACCTGTCGTACTTCGACGAGGCGACGAAGCAGCGGTTCTATCCGCACGTGATCGAGCCGGCGGCGGGCGTCAATCGCACCGTGCTGGCGGTGTTGATGGATGCTTATTCGGAAAGGACCAACGACAAGGGTGAGACGCGAGTGATCCTGAAGCTCAGTCCACAGCTCGCGCCGATCAAGGCGGCGATCCTGCCGTTGGCGAAGAACAAACCGGAGATTGTCGGAATGGCCAAGGCGATCAAGCGGTCGCTGCAACCGGTGCTGCGAGCGGTTTACGACGACACGGGTGGTATCGGAAAGTTGTACGCGCGGCAGGATGAGATTGGTACTCCGATGTGCGTGACTGTCGATCATCAATCGCTCGAGGATGAAGCAGTCACGGTGCGCGACCGCGACACGTGGGAGCAGGAACGAGTGAAGGTGTCCGATCTCGCGGAACACCTGCAGAAGCGTTTAGTGATTTGATTTACATCAGCCTGTAAATCCTGGAAAATTCTCTAATCCTGTCTAAAGTTCGGTTTGACTTATGCCGGTCGTCAAAAAACGAAATCAACAAACCGAGACGCGCTTGTTACTCGAATCGAACGAGCCGGTCGAGTTGCCGCCGGCTGAGATCGACGACGCTGCTGTGCTGGTCCAGTTTGAAAAGTTCAAGCCGTTCATACCGGAGTTGCTGGAAACACTTCGACAGGGAACAGTCGCCGAGCCGGTTCCGGTGATGATCGACGGTTCGACCTTTGCCATCCACGGACCCACGCGCACCTTCTGGGTGAAACTCTGGCACGCAGCCGGCAGCGAGATGACGAGAATCGATCGCGCGCAGGTGATCAGTTGCTTGCCGTCTACTCGCGGTGTGCAGGTCGTGGTCGAATCACCTGAAGAAGAATAGGAATTATCTAGCCGCGGAGTTACGCTGATTAACGCAGATCTGTGTTAATCCGCGTAAATCCGCGGCTAAAAGTTATCGATGAGTGGAATTCCGGAAAAGGTCACTGCACTTTCAAAAGCGATTTACGATGCTGGCGGTCGTGCGTTGCTTGTCGGCGGTTGTGTCCGCGACGCGTTGATGGGCACACAGCCCAAAGACTGGGACCTCGAAGTCTATCAGTTGGACGCGCCACACCTGCGCCGGGTGTTGGACCAGTTCGGACCGGTCAATGTCGTTGGAGAGGCGTTCACCGTTTACAAACTCGGACGGCATCTCGACGTTTCCATACCTCGCCGCGAACGCAAATCCGGACGCGGTCACAAGGCTTTCATCATCGAAGGCGATCCGCAGATGAGCGTGGCCGACGCAGCACGGCGTCGCGATTTCACCATCAACGCGATCCTGCAGGACCCACTCACTCAAGAACTAATTGATCCATTTGACGGGCGGCGAGATATCGAGCAACGGATGTTGCGTGCTGTCTCTGGCGACACGTTTGCAGAAGATAGTTTGCGCGTGCTGCGTGCGGCCCAATTTGCATCCCGCTTTCAGTTTGACATCGATCCTGACACGGTTGAGCTTTGCCGCAGCATCGATCTTAGCGATCTTCCGGCGGAGCGTATCTGGTTAGAGATGGAGAAGCTGTTGCTCCAGTCGTCGCGTCCCTCGGCCGGTCTTGAATGGTTGCGTAAGCTCGGTGTGCTGCAGAAGTTGTTTCCGGAGATTCAGGACCTGATCGGAGTGCCGCAGGATCCTGAATGGCATCCCGAAGGTGACGTTTTTATTCACACGCAACTCGCAATCGATCGTGCGCGAGAGCTCATTGACGATCTTTCATACGCGCGGCAAGTCACCGTCATGCTGGCGACACTCGCTCACGATTTCGGAAAGCCTGCGACGACCGAGATGATCGAGGGTCGCTGGCGTTCGCGTGGACATGAGGAAGCGGGTGTGCCGCCTGCCGAGAGTTTTCTCAACCGGCTCAACGTGCACACGATCGATGGTTACGCGGTGCGCAGCCAGGTGATCGCACTCGTGCGCGAACACTTGAAGCCCGGTGAGTTTTACAAGAAGCGCGATGAAGTCGGCGAAGGTGCGTTTCGGCGGTTAGCGCGGCGGTGTGAACCGGATCTTTTGTACCGAGTGGCCAAGGCCGACTCGCTCGGGCGCAATGCCGAATGGGTACCGCGAAATCAATGGTACGGCGCTGACGCGCAGGAATGGTTTATCCAGAGAACTAAAGAGTTGGAAGTGGAGCAACGCCCGCCGGAGCCGTTGCTGTTGGGGCGGCATCTACTCGACCTGGGCCTCGAGCCCGGGCCGCAGATCGGAGAAATCACGCGCGCTGTTTATGAAATGCAGTTGGATGGGCGCGTGCGCGATCTCGACGAAGCGATTGCTGAGGCAAGGCGAATTATCAACCGCAGATGAACGCCGATTTGCGCAGATCAGCGCTCATCAGCGGAAATCCGCGGCTGTTGTTGCGTGACGCAATGGATCGTACCCATGCCCCAGACCAACGGTTCGCAATTGATCGGTACCACGCGACGATTGGGAAAGAGTTGCTGCAAGGTTTCCACCGCGCGAGTGTCGTTCACGTGACCGAATACGGGAGCGAGCACGACGTTATTGGCGATGTAGAAGTTGGCGTAACTCGCGGGCAAGCGGTCGAGGTCTCGAGTGGTGGTGCTCATGCCGCCAACGATCCCTGGCATCGGCAAGGTGACGATCTCGAAGGGGCGGCCGTCAGCGGCCGTCATCGAGCGTAGCCGGGCGAGATTGTCCTGCAGGATTTCATAATTGGCGTCTAAGGGATCGTCTTCGAGGGCGCACACGATCACGTTGGGAGCGACGAAGCGAGCAATGTCGTCGATGTGGCCGTCAGTGTCGTCGCCCACGATTCCTTCGCCCAGCCACAAAGTCTTCGTTACTCCGAGGTAGTCTTTCAAATACTGCTCGATCTCGTT
>JBKPPH010000247.1:0-11123 GCA_046733535.1 Acidobacteriota bacterium | reverse complement strand
TGCCGAGCAAAAGATGATTGCCCTCATCGACGAAACGCGAAAGCAGGGCGACACGCTTGGCGGCATCTTCGAAGTCGTCGCGCGCGGCGTCGTACCCGGACTCGGTTCACACACAGCATGGGATCTCAAGCTCGACGGGCTCCTCGCGCAGGCAGTGATGTCGATTCCGGCGGTGAAAGCGGTCGCGATCGGCGCAGGCGCGGAAGCGAGCAGTTTGCCGGGTTCCGAGGTTCACGATGAGATTGGTTATAACGCAGAAACGCGCGAGTTTATTCGCGAAACAAACCGTGCGGGCGGGCTCGAAGGCGGCATCACGAACGGCGAACAGATTCGCGTGCGCGGTCATCTAAAACCGCTTTCGACGTTGCGCCGCGCGCTGCGTTCCGTCGACATCGACACCAAAGAGGAAGAAGCCGCGGCGTTTGAGCGCTCGGATGTGACGGCAGTGCCGGCGGCTGGCGTGATCGGGGAATCGATGGTTGCGCTCGTGCTCGCGGGCGCGATGGGCGAGAAGTTTGGGGGTGATAGTTTGGGGGAGATGAAGCGCAATTTCGAGGGGTATAGAGAGCAGTTAAGAGGTTATTAGGCAGAGACAGGTTAGACAGGATTACGGGATTTTTCAGGATTAACAGGATAGCGTAGAATTCAATCATGGCATTACTCGAAATCGTAAAGTGGCCGGCGCCGGTGCTCGATACACCGGCTGATCCGGTGACGGAGTTTGACGAAGGTCTTGCGAAGCTCGTCAGCAATATGTTTGAAACGATGTACGCGGCGCCGGGCGTCGGTCTCGCCGCGGTGCAGGTTGGAGTTCCAAAACGACTCTTCGTCATGGACTGTTCCGGCGGAAAGGATCCGCAGCAGCGCGTGGTGCTGATCAATCCGGAAGTCCAGCGAGTTGAAGGAAATCAAAATGGTGAAGAAGGGTGCTTGTCGTTTCCGGGCATCTTCACGCCCGTCGAACGCAGCCTGAGGGCCATCGTGCGTGCACAGGATCTGAAAGGTGAGTGGTTCGAGCTCGATGGAATGGAACTCACTGCGCGCTGCATGCTTCACGAAACCGATCACTGCGACGGAATCGTGTTTCTCGACAAGATGAGCACCATCAAACGCGAGATCGTAAAGCGCAAAATCAAAAAACTACAGAAAGCCGGAAAGTGGGATTGAGCCGCAGATTGACGCGGATGAACGCAGATCAGATCTGCGTTCATCCGCGTCAATCTGCGGCTTAAAAACGGGAGAGAAGATGCCAATAGAATTTCGTAACGAACCCCTGACAGATTTCAGCAAAGAAGAGAACGCGCAGGCGATGCGCGCCGCGATTCAAAAGGTGCAGGAGCAACTCGGGCGCGAGTATCCGCTCGTCATCGGCGGTGAACGCATCGCCACCGATAGTAAGCTCGATAGTTTCAATCCAGCGAATCGCACACAACTCGTCGGACGCTTCAACAAAGCAAACAAAGAGCTCGCGAACCAGGCAGTCGAAAAAGCCGCCGAAGCTTTTCGCACGTGGAAGAACGTATCTCCCGCCGAGCGCGCGGCGTTGCTGTTTCGTGTCGCCGAGATCATGCGCGAACGCAAGCACGAGTTCTCTGCGTGGATGATCCACGAAGTCGCGAAGACCTGGCCCGAGGCCGACGGCGACACTGCCGAAGCCATCGACTTCTGCGAATTCTATGGCCGTGAGATGCTGCGCTACGCAGGCGAACAGCCGCTCGTCCACATTCCGGGTGAGCAAGGCGAGCTCAATTACATACCGCTCGGCGTGGGCGCGGTCATTCCGCCGTGGAATTTTCCGCTCGCGATCATGGCCGGCATGACTGTCGCTTCCGTCGTCACCGGCAACACAGTCGTGCTGAAGCCCTCGTCAGACGCGCCGACGATCGCGTTCAAGTTCTTCGAGATACTCGAAGAGGCAGGCATGCCGCCGGGAGTTGTCAACTTCATGACCGGTTCGGGCGCAGAAGTCGGCGATGTGATCGTGGACCATCCCAAAACGCGCTACATCGCGTTTACGGGTTCGAAAGAAGTCGGACTGAGAATCAACGAGCGCGCGGCGAAAGTTAACGATGGCCAGATCTGGATCAAGCGCGTGGTGGCGGAGATGGGCGGCAAGGACGCGATCATCGTTGCCGACGATGCCGATCTCGAAGAGGCAGCGACGGGCGTAGTGCAGTCAGCATTCGGATTTCAGGGACAGAAGTGTTCCGCGTGTTCGCGAGCGATCATCGACACGCGAGTTTATGACGCGATGCTCGATAAGATCGTTGAGCGAACAGCGAAGCTCAAGCTCGCCGATCCCATTGACCAGGCCACAAGCCTGAGCGCCGTGATCAATGACAAGGCGTTCAAGACAATCAACTCGTACATCGAAAAAGGAAAGAGTGAAGGCGGGCGCGTATTGATTGGCGGCGGTTCCGATGGCGAGCAGGGGTTCTTCATCGAGCCCACCGTAATCGCGGACGTGAAACCCGGAGACACGATCGAGCAGGAAGAGATATTCGGACCGGTGCTCGCCGTGATCAAGGCGCAGAATTATGACGAGGCGCTGAACATCGCGAATGACACGCAGTATGGTTTGACTGGCGCGGTTTACAGTTCGGATGAGACGAAACTCGAGCGCGCGCGCCGCGAGTTTCATGTTGGAAATCTTTATCTGAACCGGAAGTGCACAGGCGCGCTCGTGGGTGTGCATCCGTTCGGCGGGTTCAACATGTCCGGCACTGACTCGAAAGCCGGCGGCCGCGATTATCTGTCGTTGTTTATGCAGGTGAAGGTGTCGGCGGAGCGAGTCGGGGCCACAACGAAACGCGCCGAAGCAGGAACGGCCACGGATTAACACGGAAAAATCCGCGGATTTTATCAGTTGAATCCGTGGTTAAGTTAACGATGCGATTAGTTTTTATGGGCACGCCTCACGCCGCCGTACCTACTCTGCGGCAGTGCCTTGCGGATGGCCACGAAGTTGTCGCCGTCTGGACGCAACCGGATAGACCAGCAGGACGCGGCCATAAAGTGAGCCTTTCACCTGTGAAAGAGTTTGCGCTTGCTCACGGCCTCCCAGTTCATCAACCGGCGCGAATAAAGAACGAAGAAGCGAAACAATTGTTTGCGTCGCACGATGCGGACGTGGCGGTTGTGGTCGCGTACGGGCGCATTCTGCCCGAAGAGTTCTTGCGTGCGCCGCGGCGAGGATGTATCAACGTCCATTTCTCGCTGCTGCCGTTATATCGTGGAGCGGCGCCCGCAAACTGGGCCATCGTGAATGGTGAAACAGTGACGGGCGTCACGACGATGTTCATCGAGCCCGAGCTCGACACTGGTCCGATTCTGCTGCAACGCAAGACAGAGATCGGTGAAAGAGAGACTGCGCCGGAGTTGATGGCGCGACTGTCGGAGATCGGCGCCGCGTTGCTCGGCGAAACTCTGACTCGTTTGAATGAACTCACGCCGCGGCCGCAACGCGATCGTGACGCCACCTTTGCTCCCGTACTGAAGAAAGAGGATGGGTTAATCGATTGGTCGCACAGCGCATTCGACATTGAACGCCGCATCAGAGGTTTTCAGCCGTGGCCCAATGCGTATACGACCTTCAATTCAAAGAGCCTCATTCTCTGGGAAGCGCAACCGTCGCTCTCCGTAACGTCCGGCATCTCAACTGGCGAGGTGATCGTCGCGCTCAGAGATGAACTCGTCGTGCAGTGCGGCCAGCAAACTGCCTTGCGCGTGCTCGAGGTCCAGCCGGAAGCGCGGAAGAGAATGGCAGCGCGCGATTTCATCAATGGCCTGCACGTGAAAGTTGGCGATCGCTTTGGCAAAGTTTAAGGAAGTCTCAGCGGCGCGGCTCGCGGCATTCAACATCCTGCAGCAGGTCGAATCCGGCGCGTTCTCTTCAATCCTCCTCGCCGCAGAAGAGCCTAAACTTCAACCAGCGGATCGAGCACTGTGTCACGAGCTCGTGCTCGGCGTGCTTCGCTGGCAATTACTTCTCGACGCGATCGTCGAACGCTTTTCAAAACGCCGGATCGAGAGTCTCGATTCCGCGGTGCGCATCGCACTGCGACTCGGCTTGTATCAGCTTCGTTTTTTAACTCGCATTCCGGCTTCCGCGGCCGTGAACGAATCGGTGAGTTTAGTACGTACGGCACGGTTGAGTTCGGCGACTGCGTTTGTGAATGCCGTGTTGCGCCGAGCGATACGCGAAGCTGAATACGATCCGGCGGCGGATGTTTCGGATCCGCTGGAGAAGATTGCGATGCAAACATCGCATCCGGTTTGGTTGATTGAGCGCTGGGTGAAAGCATTTGGTATCGATGAAGCTGGCGCGTTTGCGCGCGCGAACAACGTCGTGCCGCCGACCGCGTTTCGAGTAGTGCGGACGCGTGCCAATCAAGAAGAAATACTTGCAAAACTGAACGGGGCGGGAGCGACGCTTGAACCGTCGGAAGTTGCTGCGGACGCGTGGCGTGTTTCCGGCGCGACGTCCGTGCTGCGCGAGTTAACCGCCGCCGGCCAGATTTATCTGCAGGACGAAGCGTCGCAACTCGTGCCGCACTTGTTGAAGGTTGAACGTGGAGACCGAGTGCTTGACCTGTGCGCAGCGCCTGGGGGGAAGACGACGCTGATGGCCGACTGCGCGGGTGACGAGGCGATGATAGTTGCGGCTGATCGTTCTGCGACGAGAATGGAGACAGTCATCGCCACGAGCCGTCTTCAGGAACTCGAGAGCATCAAGCCGCTGCTATTAGACGCTGCCGAACAGTTGCCGTTCCGACCGGGTAGTTTCGATAAAGTCCTGGTGGACGCGCCGTGCTCGGGAACGGGAACGCTGCGTCGCAATCCTGAGATTCGTTGGCGCCTTTCAAATCCTGACATCCGCGCGTTCGCAGAAACGCAAAAAAGAATTCTCCGGCAAGCTGCTGACGCGGTGAAACCGGGTGGACGATTGGTGTATTCAACGTGCTCCGTCGAGCGTGAAGAGAATGAGGATGTCATAGAGGAGTTTCTGGCGCGGGACGATCGTTTCCGCGTGCCGGATCGCCTTCGAACCTGGCCGCATCGTGATGGATGCGATGGGTTCTTTATGGCTGTGCTTGAAAAAGGGACAGGATGACAGGTAGACTTCGCAACTTGGTGAGTTTAACTACCAGAATACTCTCGGTCTTCCGCAGTATCGGAATCGTCATCGCGATCGCGGTTGTTTTTCTTTTCGGAGTTGCTACGACCGTCTATCTCTCTTTGCGAAGTCCGGAAGTGAAAGTGCCGGACGTGGTCGGCAAAGATCGATTCGAAGCCGAGAAGATTCTCGCTGACGCCGATCTGAAATTTCGCGTCCGCGCGACGCGGCCCAGCAATCAAGCAAAACCCGATACTGTTCTGTTCCAACTGCCGCGCCCCGGCGAGGTTGTAAAGACCGGTCAAACCGTGGCGATGGACATCAGCCGCGCCGCGAAAGAAGGCGAAACACCCGAGAACGTAACACCCGACGAACCAGCCGAGAATCGCAACACAAACGCCTCTTCAAAGGGCAACGAAAACAAACCGAAGCGGCCGCGAAACAAGAACGCAAACGACAACGCCAACGGCAACAAGAACGCAAACGCGAACGCGAACACCAACGGCAACACCAACAGGCCGCTCAACGTTAATCGACCGAATGTAAACGCCGCTAACGTGAATGCGACTCCCCGGAGCAATGTGAATCGAAATGTGAATACGCGCCCGGGCGTCAACGATAACAGGCGTCCAGTGGCTCCTCGACCCACACCGAATCAGTGATAGGTAACAGAAACATCGAGATTGCCCCTTCGATCCTTTCGGCTGACTTCTCGTGTCTCGGCGAACAGATCAAGGCAGTCGAGCGCGGCGGAGCAGGTGTGTTGCACGTCGACGTGATGGACGGTCACTTCGTGCCGAATATCACGATCGGTTTACCGGTCGTCAAATCGCTTTCAGGTTTCACGAAGCTGCCGATTGACGCTCATCTGATGATTACGCAGCCCGGGATTTATGCGACGCAGTTTGTCAGCGCGGGCGCGCAGATGGTTTCGGTCCACGTTGAAGCAGATCCGCACCTGCATCGAACGTTGATGTCGATCAAAGACGCAGGCGCGCAGGCCGGAGTCGTGTTGAACCCGTCCACGCCGGTGAGTGCGTTGGAGGAGGCGATACATTTCGCAGACTATGTTCTGGTAATGTCCGTCAATCCGGGTTTTGGCGGCCAGAAGTTTATCCCGCACTCCATCGACAAAGTGAAAAGGCTGCGGCGTTTGATCGACGAACGGCAACTGAACGTTCGTATCGAGATCGACGGCGGCATCGATCGCAAAAACATCGAATCGGTGGTCGCGGCGGGGGCGGAGATTATCGTGGCCGGTTCAGCGATTTTTGGGACACCCGACGCGGAGGCGGCAGTCAAAGAGCTCCGCGACGCGACGGTTCAGTGGGTCTAAATCATTGCCAATTTACAATTGCCAATTGCCAATTCGGGAAAGGCAATCGGCAATTGGAAATCGGCAATGTTTAATCGGCCGCAGCAACCGAGCGGGCGAAAATTGAATCCGATAGCGGTACGACCCGTCGCAAGGCAACAAACATAGCTACGTCTTTCACCTGATGTCGTCTTTTCATTTGTGCATTTTCTGCCTTATCGTGGCTAGTTTTCATGGAGGTTGATTTTATGAAGTCTCGCTTTTCTATCCTCGTGGTTTTCTGCGCCCTGGTTTTTGGCCTGCCAATGAGCGGGTTTGCCCAACGAACCGGCGGCCAGACAGAGTTGTCGACCACGCAGCGGCTTGACGTCATGGCCTCAAAGCTCGACTTGATGCGCCGCTCGCTGGCTAGCGCGATCAACGTCCTGGAGGATAAAAGCAAGGACACCAAAGACAAGAAGGCGAACGCCGACGAGCCGGTCGTCCGCTTGAAGGGACTCGAAAAAGAAGTCGCGTCGCTGATGTCTGAAGTGAATGATATTCGTTCAAAGAACGACAAGGCTGAGAAATTCGACACGACAGCCCTTGACCGTCTCGAGACTTCTGTCGCCGAACTGAACACGCGTGTCGAGACCGGATTGCAGGAAACTGCCGGGGCCAGAAATGCTAAAGCGACCGCCGGTAACACCGATAAAAAGAAGAAGAAGAAAGGGCGTTTCTTTGGACTCCTCGGGGGCGGGGAAGACAAATATGCTGACCTGACCGGCGCCGCGGTTGCAGGCCGTGACCGCGTGCTCTTTGAAGAAGCAGCGAAAGAAGTCCGCAAAGGCCATCACGACACCGGTCGCCTGCTCTTCGCAACGATTATCAACACCTATCCCGATTCGCCCTTTCTTGCGCTCGCGAAGCTCGCGATTGCCGATTCGTTCTTTCTCGAGGGCACCACGAGTGCACTGATTCAGGCGGCGCAGGCTTACCAGGACTGGCTGACGTTCTTCCCGACCGATCCACTCGCTGACGATGCGAGTTTGAAAGTCGCCGAAGCGGAGATGAGGCAGATGGGTCTTTCCGATCGCGACATCTCACATGCTCGGAAAGCGGAGCAACGGCTCAAGGTCCTTTTGCAGCAGTATCCAAAGAGCCCGCTTCGTCCAACGGTTGAAGCCCGTCTCGCTGAAGTTCAGGAAAACCTCGCGATGCACAACCTCCAGATCGCGCGTTTTTACTACAACGTGAAGTACTCGACCGGCAAAGGCGGCTTGAAGGGTGCTCAGTCGCGTTTGAAAGAGGTCGTCGATAAGTACCCGTGTTTCTCTTACGGCGACGAAGTTTTCTATATGCTGGCTTCAACCTACCAGGCGGAAGAAGAGCCGGACGAAGCCGCCCGCTATTACCAAAAGCTCGTGCAGGAGTTTCCGGAAAGCGAATATGTCGAGAAGGCGCGGGAGCAGTTGAACATTATCGGCGCGCCGGCCCCTGAAAAATCGGCGCCGAATCCGTGTGCGAAGCGCCAGCCGCAAAGCTTTGTGGGCAACTTGATGCAGCAGGTGTCCGGCCGCGCGGACGTGACTGTCAACAAGGACGGCATTTTGATCAGCAAGGATGGAAAAGAAGGCTCTGACCTGATCGACGAAGCGCTGCGGTACAACGGAACGTTACCACCGCAGACGACGCCTGACGCGCCGACGCATCGTTCGCCAAAGGCGACGCCGGCAACTGATCAGAAGACGCGTAACGCCAATAACGGACCGGTGCCTTCAGCAGTCGTTAAGCCTTAAACTTTCAGGGCGGCCTCGGTGGCCGTCAGCCTTGCCTCAAAAGTCGGACGTCAGGCTTGGAGACAGTCAGTACAGGGAGCGGTAGCGCCTTGGTGTGAGTGATCAGCATGCGAGATTTCCTAAGGATTTTTGACTCCAATCGTTGACCAGGTCGCTACCGCTCCCTGGTACTGACTGTGTCCAAGAATGATCTTGGAGTTTTGAGGCGAAGCCGTGGCCGCCCGTTTTTCTATTCACGTGGCACGTTCGTAAGCACGAGGCAAGGAGAACTCGATAGCTTGGATCCGACCTCCCCAGAGGCTCAGGCAGAGTTGGCACGAAGGCACAAATCCGCCGCGATCACTGTGCTTGGGCTTCTCGTCGCTACGGTCCTCCTCTCGGTCATCGCTTTTCTCGGCAGACCTTACTTCGAGCAAAAACCTCCAAACTTGCCGCTCGACATGGCTGTCAGGATTTTAATCCTCGGCTTTGGTCTCGGTGCGGTTGCGTGGCGGCGAACGAAGTTTCAGGCCATGAGGCTTCAGGACATTCTCGGTTTGCAGGGAGTTACCGGGTTACTCAGGACGCTGGAGAAAACCACCGTGCAGATCGCGTTGTTGGGCGCGGCGATAACCGCCATCGGCTTTATTGCGACGCTGGTTACCGGTAACGATCTCTATACTTACTGGGCCGGCGCCATCGCGATCGTGGTCCTTGTTTATTGCTACCCAACGAAATCCTCCTGGCTGCGCACGCTTTACCGCTTTACCGAGCGCCAATCCGAACCCTCCTGAATAATCTGTTAAGTTTGTGACAGGATTTACTGGAATTTCAATTCTGTTGATCCATGTTTTTCCCTCTGCTACCTTGAGGGTGGTATGTGGGTTCGCGTCACAGGATTAACAGTCTTTATACTCGCTGCGGCTATCTCGGTCTCGGCTCAAGAGACGCAGCCTGTCGCGCGGCTGATCACCTCCGCTGCGCCGGTTCGAACGCTACCTGCTCCCTCCACTCTCCTTGAACCGAATGCCATCGAACGGCGCGCCTTCGAGCAGACAAACCTGGTGCGGGTGCAGAATGGCTTGCCTCCGTTTGTCTGGGATTCCGATGTTTGCCGCATGGCTCGCACTCACTCGGAAAGCATGTCGCGCGAAGGATACTTCGCTCACGTCACACCCGGGGGCCTGCGCTTGCGCGACCGAGCACGCGCTGCCGGCATTTTGCAGTTTGCCGCCCTTGGTGAGAACATCCTGTACAATCAGGGCTTCGATGATCCGGGAGCATTCGCCGTTGAGAAATGGATGGAGTCTCCACACCACCGAGCGAACATCCTGTCATCAGAATTTCGCGCGATGGCGATCGGAAGTTTTGTCGCCCCTGACGGCTCGGTTTTTCTGACGCAGACTTTCATCAGACGTTGAGCACGACCTCTCTTAGTCTTCCTTCCTTCGCCAAAATCAACTGGTATGTGCAGATTCTCGGCAAGCGTGCGGATGGTTATCACGAGCTGTTGACCGTTCTGCAAACGGTGTCGCTGCATGACGACGTCGTCTTCGAGCTGCGCGACCACGGCCGGATCGTTCTGAGTTGCGACGACGCCGGCATTCCTACAGACGAGGCCAATCTGATCGTTCAGGCTGCGTCTGCGTTGCGAGAACGCGTTCAAACCCAGCCAGGCGTCGAAGTAAAACTGACCAAAAGAATCCCAGCCAAGGCAGGTCTCGGAGGCGCATCGTCGAATGCAGCCGTTGCACTCCTGGCGCTAAACTTCTTGTGGGATGCCAAACTCAGCGTCGCAGAGTTACTGCCGATTGCGAGCCGTCTGGGCGCCGATGTCCCGTTTTTTCTGAACGGCGGCCGCTGCGTCGGCGCCGGCACAGGGACAGTCATTTCTCCCGTCGCGGATGGTCCAAAACAGCACCTGATAATCGTCACTCCCAACGCCGGCGTTTCAACTGCAAACGCCTACGCATCTCTAAATGCACCTTCCTTGACAACTTCCAACTCGGCCTCTATTCTTTCAAGTTCCTTAGCGGAACTGTTTTCCGCCGACAGCAGGCAATGGCCTCTGCGCAATGACTTTGAAAGGGTGATCTTTGAGATAGAGCCTGAGATCGAGCGCGCTAAAATAGCGTTGCTGGAAGCAGGTGCGCGGGGCGCTTTGTTGGCTGGAAGCGGTTCGAGCGTGTTTGGTATCTTCGGTAACGAGGTCGCGAGAGATCGCGGTCTCAACAATCTGAGACGTGAAGCGGGATGGCGGGTTTTTTCCTGCGACACAGTGACACGCGACGATTACTTCACGGCACTGAGTTCATCTGGGTTCCCGCTTTAATACGCTCTCTTAAAACTGCAATCAGATACTGGGGCGTAGCCAAGTGGTAAGGCACCGGTCTTTGGAACCGGCATTCGTTGGTTCGAATCCACCCGCCCCAGCCAAATTATTGCCGATTTCCAATTGCCGATTGCCGATTTGTTAACCTTTTCGGCATTCTTCAATTGGCAATCGGAAATCGGCAATCGGCAATGAGCTTATGAGCACAACCGGCGGCATTAAGATCTTTTCCGGAAACGCAAACTCCAAGTTGGCCGAAGAGATATGTCGCCAACTGAGTTGTGACATGGGAAAGGCGTATCCCGAACGTTTTTCTGACGGCGAGTTCAACTTTCAGATCGATGAAAATGTTCGCGGCGGCGACGTTTTCATCGTGCAGCCGACTTCGCCTCCAACCGATGCGCACCTGATGGAGTTGCTGGTGATGCTCGACGCGTTTCGTCGATCGTCAGCAGAGCGCATCACGGCCGTGATTCCGTACTACGGGTATGGACGGTCCGACAAGAAGGACCGGCCGCGCGTTCCCATTTCGGCGAAGCTTGTTGCGAATTTGATTACCGTCGCCGGCGCCGATCGTTTGTTGACGATGGACCTGCACGCCGC
>JBKPPH010000246.1:0-16649 GCA_046733535.1 Acidobacteriota bacterium | reverse complement strand
ATTGACGTCTGGCTCGACGAGTTTCGCCAGATCAAAAAAGAGTATCCAAACAACATCCTGATCGCTTCGATCATGGAGGAGTACGACAAGAGTCGCTGGCAGGAACTGGTGCGCATGGTCCAGGACACCGGCGTCGACGGATTCGAGCTCAACTTCTCCTGCCCCCACGGCATGACCGAACGCAAGATGGGATCGGAGATGGGCGAGCATCCGGACCTCACGGAAGAAGTGACGAGCTGGGTGACGGAAGTGGCGAAGATTCCCGTGTGGGCCAAGATGACGCCGAACATCACCAACATCCGCGAACCGGCGCAGGCAGCGATACGCGGCGGCGCGAATGGCATCTCGGCAATCAACACGATCCTGTCGGTGATTGGCGTCGATCTAGATACCTTGAGGCCGATGCCGACGGTGGAAGGACATTGTGTTCCGGGTGGTTACTCGGCGCAGGCCGTCAGGCCGATTGCTCTGCGCATGGTGAGCCAACTTGCACTGTCCGTTCCGAAGGAAGTCTCGATCAGTGGTATCGGCGGCATCGAGACATCTCACGACGCGCTCGAGTTTATTCTGCTTGGTTCGTCGACGGTTCAGATCTGCACCGGCGTGATGCTTCAGGGCGTGAAGATGATCGAGGAGTTGAAAGCGGGCGTTGAGAAGTTCATGGTCGACAAAGGCTTCTCCTCGATTCAGGAGTTCGTCGGTAAGAGCCTGCCTTATTTCTCGACGCACATGGACCTCGTGCAGAAGATGAAAGCGGCGAAGCGCTCGAAGGCCGGCGAAGCGAGCCGCGATAATGAGTGGGCGCAGAAAGACATCACCGAGAAAACCGCAGAACTAACTTCTAATTAATCGACAGATAAATCTGCAAACAAGTTCGAGCAATTTCGTTGACGACCGAACATTGCGGTAGTAGAGTGCGCTCACATTCCTCGATACTCATCAGTTGCAACTATCCACAGAGTTGCATCGTCAAGCCAAAGATCGTGCAAAGGGCGTTCAGATCCTTTTAGGGTCAACCTTGCAAACGATGGCGCAGATATCCTAAGTCGTCGTTGCCAACGGAAATACACTCGGCTACCAGATGAAAACTCATTAACAAGTCTTCACTCCGTATGTGAAGGAGTGTAAAGAAACCTGTTCGTCGGAGGAATCATCATGTCTCGACGGGACGGCCTTGCGTTTTTAATCGTGATCGCTGTTGTGTTTGTGCTTACGATCAAAGAACTGCGATCGACTTCTGCGGCAGCCTCCGCAAACAATCCTCCGGTCGCAGTGGACGACTCCTATACCGTTCACGGACAGCTATTCATCTCTCCGATGCAAAACGATTATGATCCGGATCCTGGTGACTATATAAGCTTTGATGCGATTGCAACTCAACCTCAGCACGGAACGCTCTTCATCTATAACACGGGAAATTACACGTACCGGGCTGCAATTGGATACGTCGGCAGCGACAGTTTCACTTATACGATCAAAGACAACCGCGGAGCTGTAGGTACCGGGACCGTCAACTTGACGATTATCAACGACCCACCGGTTGCGGTGACAGATTCGTACACTGTTCACCGGAACCTATTAATAGCACCAGTGCAAAATGACTATGATCCGGATTCGGATGGGGTCACTTTTGATTCAATTGTGACTCAGCCACAACATGGTTCCGCGTGGAAATACAACGCAAGCTACTTAATGTACGAGGCGACGCTGGGCTACGTAGGTTCAGACAGCTTTACGTACAAAATCAAAGACAGCTTGGGCCTGTATGCTACCGGCACCGTGAACATTACTGTTGTAAATCAACCTCCTGTTGCGAACACGGATATCTACATCACTCACGCATCACAATCGGTATTCATAGTTCCAATCAGTAATGATACTGATCCCGAAGGTGATGGGCTCACCTTTGTCTCAGTCGTAACCCAGCCGCAGTATGGCATCGTCTCGCAGTGGAGCGGCGCTCAATACAGGTACGTGCCTAACGCGGGCTTCGTAGGTTTCGATAGTTTTACGTACAGAATTAAGGACAGTCTCAACGCCTATTCCGAGGGAACGGCTTACCTGATAGTGTTGCCCCAGGCTCCCCCTGAGGGGCCGGTGCCTCATGCATGCGTTTGTCCGGATGATCCCGCTAAAAATAGTTCTTTCAATCCTTCAACAGGCGGTTTGCCACAATCCGACAGGACTGACAGTGGAGCATATGGCCCATCCGCGGGAGACCCTGTGAACCTTGCGACCGGATTCGAATCAGAAGTGCCTGCGCCGGATCTCACGGTATATAACCCAAGCGGTCCAGTGGTGACCTTCCAGCGTACCTACATAGCCAACCAGGCTCTGGCGGAGCCTTCCGGCTATGGCTCACCAGGCCTGTCGCGTGGGTGGGTTCACAATTACGATCTTCGCATTCAGGGAACGTCAGGCTCGTGGGGCGCGCTCAAGCTCATCTATCCAAACGGAGCAACCGAGACACTTACACCGCAACTGAGCGGAAGCCAACCGACAGGTGCTTTTACAACGGCAGCTGGTGCGCCGTACATCGTGACCGGAGTTTCTGGGAGTCCGATTGGGACCTGGCAATCAGTGACCATCACGTGGAAGGATCAAACGAAGTGGAAGTTCACACAACTTTCCGGTACCACGTACGCTCTGAGTCAAATTACAAGTCGGACCAGTCAAAGTCTGAACTTTACCTGGACCACGTCTCGCGCTCTTACGCAAGTTGCGGACGCAACCACTAATACTGTTCTGTTAGCGATGTCATACAGCTCCGAAGGCAAACTCACATCAGCTACTGATAACTACGCGAGACAACGCGTGTATTCGTTTGCTCCAGCCGTGGGCACGACTGAGAAGATGTTACAAACAGTTTCGCAGGTCGTCTCCTCGGGCACTGCGAATCCGCCTGCCCAGTGGGCATACACTTATGCTGCAAATCGGGGCCAGCTTCTCAACACCGTTACCGTTCCTAGCCCGTCGGGAAACGGCAATAGCACTGCCACTATTAATTACGATTCACAGGGCCGAGTTTCGTCTTTGGTAGATGCCAACGGCAATCAGCGCCTCTACACCTATAACGCTGCGACTACTCAGGTGCAGGTTAAGGATTCAACCAATACTATCGCGCTCGCCTGGACTCAAAAATTCAACTCGAGCCGCCTGGACACAGGAACAGTTGACGCAGCAAATCACAGCACCACAATCGCGTATGCAGATAGCGGTAATCCACTGAAACCAACAAGCGTCACCGATCGAAACGGGCATGTGACCACCTACACCTACGATTCGTTTGGTAACGTGCTTACGGTGACGTCCCCTCGCAATGTGATAACCACGTACACGTGGTCATATGCGAACTTTGCCTTGGGGAGACTTACGAGTATTCAGGAAGGCACCAAGCCCGCAACTACGTTCACGTATTACGAGCCAAGCGGGTTAGTCAACACCATTACTCGCCCGGAGCCAAACAACGGCGCGGGTACGACTACCACGACTTACACGTATGACCCTCTTGGGAACGTGTTGACTATTACCACACCCGGCAACAACGCCGTCAGTTCAATTACCACCACTCTCAATTACACGACTGATGGAGGCTACTCGCAATCGGCGAAAATCGGTCAGCCACTGACTGTCGCGGATAATCTCGGTCATGTGACGCATCTTCGTTACGATTCTCAGGGCCGAACTACGTCAATCACTGATGCGCTCGGCAATGAGACTGACTTTACCTATAACCTCGTCGGAGAGCTGTTAACGACCTCTTATCCCGCAACAGGGCAAACGGGAACTGGGAACAGCCACACGACGAATGCTTATCTGTACGCTGGTGGTCCTCTGACGAGCACGACCTTTTACGACGAGAGCAACACGCAAGTGCGACAGGTGACACGTACTTATGGATTGGAAGGTGAGACTCTCACCGTTGGCGGCAGCACCGAGCCATTGACCAACACCTACGACGCTCTTTACCGTTTGAAGACGCTCAAAGACGGCAACAACAACACGACGACTTATGGGTACAACAACATCGGGTTGCTTTCGAGCGTCACGATGCCGGGCGGTGAAGTGAAGCAATTCACTTCTTATGACAGTGACGGAAATCTGCTACAGCGGATCGATGGGAACAACATCACCACCAACTACGTGTACAACGATTCCGAGAGCCTGTTGACCGACATCCAGTACCCGGCAACAACCAGTCTCAACGTTCATTTCACCTACGATAGTTATGGACGCCGATCGGGTATGAGCGACAGTACAGGCAGCCAGAGTTACGGCTATGGTAATCTCGATGAACGACTGAGCAACACAACCACATATACTGGACTCGCCGCAAAAACAATTTCCTACTCTTACTACCCCAATGGCAGCCGGCAGAGCATGAGCACTCCTTCGGGAACGTTTAACTACACCTACAATGCCGCCGGCCTTCCCTCAAGCATCACTAACCCTTTCAATGAGACGACAAGCTGGACGTACCAAAATAATGATTGGCTCCAGACACAGACCCTGCAAAATGGAGCCATTGCCAGCTACACGTACAATTCGATGGGCCAAGTAACGAGATTGTTGAACCAGATCGCGGGCAATACAACCTCTGATTTCACTAGCATTGCCTACGATGGTGCTGGTAATCGAACATCTGTGACAGCTACGATTCCCGGTGCGACGGGACTGAACGGTTCTACCATTTACAACTACGACACGAAAAACCAATTGACTCAAGAAGCTTCAACACGCAACAGCGGGTTTACGGACAATTTCGCCTACGACTCAGCCGGTAACCTTAGTACGTTTAAAGGCGTAACCAAGACGTATAACGCGAACAATCAGCAAACGGGAACGGGTTACGCGTATGACAATAACGGCAACCCGACAACATACGGTGGTGTGACGCTCACATTCGACCCTGAGAACCGCATGACGAGTTTTGGGAGCGTGTTAACGGCCGGCTACAGGGGAGATGGACTACGTGCGTGGAAAGAAAACCCAACGGCTCGCACCTATTTTCTTTACGACGGCACAATGCCGGTTGTTGAAACCGACAACAGCGGTTCGGTTACTGCGACAAATTCGTTCGGTGCGTCCGGACTCGTTTCGCGTCGGGCGGCAGGCGTAAGCGTTTTTTACTCTTTTGATTCTGAAGGCAATGTCGCGCAACGGACTAGCATGGCTGGGACTGTGCTCTCTAATTATCTCCATGATTCTCATGGGGCAATCCTAAGCGGAAGCTTGAGCGAGCCGTTCGGATACAAAGCCCGGTTCGGATACTACACGGATTTGGAAACCGGACTGCAATTATTGACGCACCGTTATTATGATCCGAATACTGGTCGATTCCTTACTCACGATCCTATCGGCTTTGAGGGGGGCATCAATTTATATGTTTATGTCACCAACAATCCGGTACTCTTGATCGACCCACTGGGTACGCAGACAAAGCCCAGACCTAAACGTCCCCCAGAGGATGCTTATAAACGAGTGCTTGAGAAAATTGCCGATGCAACGGGATCTAAGCTGGATGATCAATGGCGCTTAGATCCCGGCTCCAAATCCTATGAAGGCGCCGTCTCAGGTCTCAAGCGTATAGGTTTCAAATGGTTCTTTAATCCGAATCCGGGACACTGGGGCGGCTCCGATTGGGAAGGGGAAATAGATGGGAATTGGTACCATGTGACCGTTGGTTATGCGCGTAGAGGTTACTTCCCCGGCGTCCCCACTTTTAGGTGGGAATGTTTCCCATCGTTTGTTACGGCTCATTGGGAAGGGTATCAACCAAGTTCTTTGGACCACTTGATCGACTCCATGAATCCGTTGATTCCGATGATTCCCCCGCTGGTGTATTGAGCTGCTTCGTAATCTTCTTAAGGGAGTACAGATTGAATGAAACGCAAACCTGAGTGCCGCTTCGTTTGCAAAACAATTGTGGTGGCGGTGATCTCCGTTTTTGTCGGGGCGTTGGTGGCTTGTGAGAAGGGTATGACCATCGCGGTGATCAAAGATTCCAACCCGCCCTCTTTCAAACTATCAGGAAGCGGCCGGCTATTCTTTTTCTCCGTTTCGGAGTTATCGGATGTTAACGCCGCGTCTAATAAGAGTTCGGCCATTTGGGAGATCCGGCCAAAGGACGAGGATCTTATCTCCAAACTTCCTGAAATAACCTATGGTGTCGTTCCCGAAGGGTTTAGTCAGATCGTGCCCAAGACTGGTGCGCCTCCACCACTCGCGGAGGAAAAGAGCTATCAAGCCGGTGGCCCCGGGTTGGAAGCAGACGGCGGATGGATTCGCTTTACGATCAAGGCTGGCAAGACGGTAGTTCTATCGTCGGGACATTAGTCCTTTTGCTGTTGCTGCGAGCATTTGCGGTGCCATTGCTTACAGGCTCATCAACGGCGACAACCATTTGAGCGATTCAACCAAGCTCGTAGGAGTAAAAGATTAGTGAACCGTAAACGTGCTTGGCGGGTTGTTCGGAGGAGTGCTTTGGTCGCAGCTAGCGTCGTTTTCCTCGCCAGCTTGGTGGCCTGCGAACGAGACATGGCCATCGCGGTCGTCAACCCATCGAACCCACCATCCTTTAAGCTATCGGGTAACGGCCGCTTGGTCTTTTTCTCTGTGTTTGAAGTGCCACGCGACAGACCGCCATCAATTGACGACCCGAAAATTTGGGAGATTCGGCCAGTTGACGAAAATCTCATTTCTAAGCTACCTAACATTACGTACGGGGTTGTCCCGTCGGGTTTTCAACAGACCATCCCGAAAACGGGAACACCGCGGCCACTGGTCGAGGGGACGTTATATGAGGCCGGTGGCCCAGCCTTCGACGCGAATGGTGGATCCATTCGCTTCACGATTAAAGATGGCAAGATCGTGATCGTTTCTGAGGGCCACTAACTATATTTTTGTCTTTGTCAGGATTTGAACGGACTCAGTCTGTAAGGTTCTAATCCTGAATAGCTTTTTAAATGTTATTCAACTAAATTCGGCAAGCATGGGAGCGTGATCCGAAGGCTTCTCCCACGTGCGTGGCTCGATGTCGATCCAGGTGCGAGTGCTTCGTGGAACCAAGGCATCGGTGATCCACATGTGGTCGATGCGCAGACCCAGGTTGCGACGAAAAGCGCCCGCGCGATAATCCCACCACGTAAACTTCCCGCCTTCCTCGGTGTGTAAACGAAAGGCGTCTGTGAATCCCCAATCTCTGATCTGCTGCAACGTGGCGCGTTCCTGTTCGCTGAACATGATGCGTCCTTGCCAGAGCCGCACGTCGTGCACGTCGCGATCTTCGGGAGCGACGTTGAAGTCGCCGCACAACAACACCGGCGTCGCCCGATCGTAATGCGTATCGAAGAACTCGCGCAGCCGTCTCATCCACTCGAGTTTGAATAAGTACTTCTCCGAGCCGACCGCCTGCCCGTTTGGAATGTAGACGTTGACGATGTGAATCCCGTTGACAGTGGTCGTGATTAGTCGTGACTGTGCCGTCTCGTCGTCGCCGGGATAACCGCGGTGCCTCGTATCACATTCTTCACGCGTAAGGATCGCGACGCCGTTGTACGACTGCTGGCCAAACAGTTGGCACTGGTAACCACGTTCCTGAAAAAGCAGTATGGGAAACTTGTCGTCGGTGCACTTTGTTTCCTGCATGCAGAGGACGTCGGGCTTGACGTCGTCGAGCCATCGCATCACGCTTGTCATGCGCGCGAGGACTGAGTTGACGTTCCAGGTTGCGATTAGCATTTTCGTTATTAGCCGCAGATTAACGCAGATAAACGCAGATCTGGATCAGCGTCTATCTGCGTTAATCTGCGGCTGAAATCAGACCCGCAATGAGAGCGCCCCGCCGCGCTATGTCGTCAGCTTCGATGTGTTCGTGCACGGCGTGCGCGCCGTCGCCGCTGATCCCCAATCCATCCAAGACAGGAATGCCCATCGCGGCGAGGAAGTTTCCATCAGACGCGCCGCCGACCTGTGCTTCACCAAGATTGAAGTCGAGCTGCGCCGCGATCGTGCGTGCTTTTTCAAACAGTTCGATCACCGCCGCGGTGCGTTCCATAGGCGGCCGGTTTATTCCACCCGACACGAAGACTTTGGTGCGCTCGTCCACAGGCCTAAGGTTCGAAAGTATGCGCTCAATCTCCAGCGACTCTGCTTTCGTTGAAAAGCGAACGTCGATCTCGCCTTCTGCCTGCGCGGCTACAACGTTCGAGCGCGTGCCGCCATGGACCACGCCAACGTTCAGCGTAATCCCCGAGCCAGACAAGTTGATCGCGTGAAGTTGCTCCGTCTGGCGCGCGAGCTCCAGTATCGCACTCGCACCTTTCTCAGGTTCGAGTCCCGCGTGCGCAGCTTTTCCTTCGACCTTGATCGCAAAGATTCCTGTTCCTTTGCGACCGGTTTTCACCCGTCCGCCCGCCGCAGGCGGCTCCATCACAAACGCGCAACGCGTGTTGTGAGCCTTCGCGACAGATTGCAGCAAAGGCCATCCGGACAAACTTCCAACTTCTTCATCGCAAGTCAGCGCGAGCGTTACTGCAAGAGCCGGCGTTACTTTCAGATCACACAACGCGCGCAACACCTCGATCGCGAGCGCGCAGTTCGCTTTCATGTCGAAGATGCCCGGACCGTAGATCTTTCCGGCTTCACGTCGCCACGGCCGTTCGTTCAACGAACCTCGCGCGTGCACCGTGTCCGTGTGGCCCACGAGCAGAATTTGTCCGGCGACACTTTGTTCTTGAAACGCTCTGACGACTAGGTGTTGTCCGTAATCCGGCACGTCCACACGATCGATCGCGGTGACGCAGTCAAGCTGATCCGCAGCCTGGACCAGCAAATCAACTACAGCGCGGCTGCCTTCTTCATCACCTGATGGCGATTCAACCTCGACCAATGATTGGATAAATTTCTCGAGCTCCGCCTGCCGCGACTGCAGGCGATCGAAAACCTGACGTGCGAAGTGCGCGCTCATTTGATCGTCTCTTTACGTACGGTTAGCGCTTCGACGCGCGGAAGGTTTACCGCGAACCCGATGCCGGGTGCTTCAGGCGCTGTGATTGTGCCGCGTGCACTAACCTTCACCGGCGGTTCGATGATGTCTTCTTCCCAGTAGCGCGCGCTCGCCGACACATCGCCCGGCAATGTGAAACCGGCAAGCGTCGACATCGCAATGTTGTGTGCACGCCCGACACCTGCTTCGAGCATACCGCCGCACCAGATCGGAATCTCGCAATTGCGCGCTACCTTTTCGATGCGCTTTGCTTCCGCGTGCCCGCCCACGCGACCGAGTTTGACGTTAATGATCTTGCACGATTCAAGCGAGATCGCATGCTTCGCGTCCTCTGCCGAGTGAATCGACTCGTCCAGGCACACCGGAGTTTGAATCTGCCTTTGCAGCACCGAGTGATCGAAAATGTCGTCATGCGCCAGCGGTTGCTCCAGCATCATGAGATTGAAGTGATCGAGTTGCTGAAACAACGGCACATCGGAGAGTTTGTACGCTGAATTTGCATCACCCATGAGACGTATGTCGGGAAACTCCTGCCGCACGCGCTCGACGATCTTAAGATCCCAACCCGGTTTGATCTTGATCTTGATGCGTTGGTAACCGGCGTCGACTTCCCTGCGGATTTTTTCCAATAGCATGTCCGGCGAATCCTGAATGCCGATAGAGACTCCGCACGCGATCTCACTCCGCGTGCCGCCGAGAAGTTTCCACAACGGAACGCCCGCGTTCTTCGCTTCGAGATCCCAGCATGCAGTTTCGAGCGTTGCTTTGGCCATGCGATGACCACGCACTAGCTTCATCAGAGGAAACACACCGGCGGCGGTTTCGAACTGTTTTCCCAAAATCATCGGCGCTAGAAACTCAGACAACGTCGCCCACGCTGTATCAGTCCATTCGTCGCTATAAAACGGCCCTTCACCTGCCGTGCACTCGCCCCAGCCTTCGACGCCGTCCGCGTCCGTCAAACGCGCCAGCACAATGCGTCGTTCAGTAGTGCGACCGAAACTTGTTTCGAAGAAGTGGACGAGAGGGAGGCGGATTTCGCGCAGTTCAATCGACTGGATAAGCAAAGTAAGAAGGTGTTCCTCCGTGACAGGCATTATGCACTATAGTGCGGTCACAGATGAACACGGATTTGCCTCCCTCTGCCGCCTTGACCCTACTTCCCAGAACTGGTAAAAGGCTGCACACAATTTCCTACCGGCCTCAATGTTTCCTCCGGTATTCCTCTCAAATAATGTGTGGAGTTTACTGTTTCAAATTTTCGTGAGGTAATTTTATGCGTGTTAAGAGCCCCCTTCACCCGGCACGGGCAGCCCGTGTGTTCGCTACGTCTGCAATCGTAATTGTCGCGCTTTTCGCGTTCATCCTCTTCCTCGATTTTTCAACTCGTGTTCAAGCGGTTTCGACAAACGTCGTGATCAGCGAGTTTCGCGTGCGCGGGCCTAATGGCGCAGCCGACGAATTCATCGAGCTTTACAACCTGTCGGGTGCTCCAGTCGCAATTGGTGGCTGGAAGATCAGAGGTTCCAACAACGCAGCAGGCGTTTCTGACAGAGCGACTATAACTGCGGGAACCGTGATCCAACCGAGTTGCCATTACCTGATCGTTAACTCGTCAACAAGCGGCGGCCCGTACAGCGGCGCCGTTCCCGGCGATCAGACCTTCACAACGGGCATTACAGACGATGGCGGCATCGCACTGACTCTGCCTGACAACACGGTGGTGGACGCGGTCGGCATGAGCGCCGGCTCGGCTTTCAAAGAGGGGACTCCACTGGCCAGCCTTGGTTCGAACAACCTTAACCGCAGCTACGAGCGAAAGCCCGGCGGCGCACTCGGAAGCGGCACTGATACCGACAACAACGCCAACGACTTTCAACTCATTACACCCAGCGATCCGCAGAACTCGACCACCGGATGTAATGCGCCGACACCTACTCCGACTCCAACCCCTACCCCGACCCCGACTCCGACTCCTACGCCGACACCGACGCCAACGCCAACGCCGGTTCCGAACGGAGTGGTCGTCATTAGCCAGGTTTACGGTGGAGGCGGCAACAGTGGCGCGACGTTGAAGAACGACTTTATCGAGATCATCAACCACACAGGCGCGCCGATCGATTTGAGCGGCTGGTCCGTACAGTACTCGTCCGCTACGCTCTCTAACTGGCAGGTTACGCCACTTACTAATTTTATTCTTCAGCCGGGACAGTACTACTTAATCAAGGAAGCCGCGGGCACCGCAGGCACTGTAGATCTGCCTACGCCCGATGCCACTGGAGCGATCGCGATGGGAGCGGGGTCCGGTAAGGTCGCGTTGGTTAGTAATACGACTGCTTTGATCGGCACGTGTCCGGTTGGCCCTGAGATCGTCGACTTCATCGGTTATGACGGCGCCAACTGCTTCGAAGGCGCCACCGCAGCTCCCACTCTGACAAACACGACCGCTGCGATCAGAAAGAATGGCGGGTGTCTCGACACCAACAACAACGGTAACGACTTCGTGCAAGGAGCACCTGCTCCGCGTAACAGTTCGTCAGCAACAAACAACTGCGCGGTACTTTCCGGCACTGGCTCTGCCGATCCGTTTGGCGTGCAGGCCGGAGATAGTTCCACGCTCAGTGTCGTTGTGTCGCCGGCCAGCGATCCAACGAGCACGGGAATAACTGTTACAGCAGATCTGTCTTCCATCGGCGGATCTGCGACGCAGGCGTTTTCCGGTTCTGGAAACACGTTCACGTTTGTCGCTACTGTTTCGGCTTCCACGACTCCGGGCGTCAAGAGTCTTCCAGTAACGATCAGCGATGCGCAGGGTCGAACGGCCAGTACGATCATCGCGCTCACAGTCCAACAACCTCATGTCGTGATCAGTCAAGTGTACGGCGGCGGCGGTAATACGAACGCGACGTACCAGAACGACTTCGTCGAACTTTACAATCCGAGTGGAACGACTTTCGACTTAACGGGCTGGTCCTTGCAGTACACGTCCGCGACTGGTAACGGCTGGGAGTTCACCAGACAACCACTCGGCGGCACCATCGCTCCCGGTGAATACTATTTGATCGCACTCGCATCGGGAGGCACTACCGGCTTACCACTGCCTGCTGCCAATATCAACGGCGACATCAACATGAGCGGCACGGCCGGTAAGGTTTCGCTCGTTAAAAACTTCGATCCACTCGAGGGCAATTGCCCGCTTAGCGATGGCGACATAGCCGACTTCGTCGGTTATGGCGCAACTGCGGACTGCGCTGAGACTGCAAACGCCCCCGCGCCCAGCAATACAACTTCAATTTTGCGGAAGAACAACGGGGCCACTGACAGCGACAACAACTCGACTGACTTCGTCACTGGAGTGCCAAACCCTAGACGAACGGCGCCCATTGTCGAAATTGGTCCTGCTGTTTTCGGTAGCGACCCGCGCAACAACGGCAGCAATGCGCCGCGTGACGCGAGTGTCACAGTCAACTTCACTGAACCAGTCGACGTCGTAGGCGCGTGGTTCAATATCAACTGCGCTTCGACTGGAGTGCATAACGATGCGACGTTCGCCGGTGCCGGTAAAACCTACGTCATTACACCTAACGTGAACTTCCTGGCGGGTGAGCAATGTACAGTCACGCTCTTCAAAGACCAGATTCACGATACGGATACTGACGACAGTGGTCCAAATACCGATACGCTCTCGGCCGACTACGTTGCTACGTTCACTGTCTCGACCGGCACCGCGCCGCCGTATCCGCCGAGTGTCCATCTGACCTTCGGCAATCCGAATGGCGCGACTGCTGACGTCAATCAACCAAACAACTACCTGATGGAGAAGCCGGAATTCACGCTCTCCTACAACAGAGATCGTGGTGCGCCGAACTGGGTAAGCTGGCACCTCACGGATGAGTGGGTCGGCAATCTCGTTCGCGTCGACAGCTTCAGACCCGACCCGGCTGTTTTGCCAACCTGGTATCGCGTGCAGGCGACGGATTTTGCAGGTAGCGGTTTCGATCGCGGCCACATGACGCCGAATGCGGATCGCGATAAGGAAACTTCGATTCCGATCAACCAGGCCACGTTCCTGATGTCGAACATGGTGGCCCAGGCGCCCGACAACAACCAGGGCCCGTGGGCGGAATTGGAAAACTTCCTGCGGACGCTGTTACCGGCAAACGAGGTTTACATCGTTTCTGGTCCATTCGGCACCGGCGGTACGGGCAGCAATGGTTTCTTCAATACGATTGCCAATGGTCACGTCACAGTTCCGTCTTCAACCTGGAAAGTCGCCCTCGTCATTCCTAAAGGCGACGACGATGTCTCGCGTGTTACTGCCGCTACGAGAACAATCGCAGTGAACATGCCGAACATCCAGGGAATCAGAAGTAATCCGTGGCAGACGTACCTGACGACGGTTGATGCTGTCGAAGCTATGACCGGCTACGACTTCTTCGCCAACGTTCCGGACGCGATGGAAAACGCAATCGAAGCCGGTACGAACGGCGACAACCCGCCGGGTACCGAAAGTCAATCGGTAACAACTGCGGAGGACACCTCAAAGTCGATCACGCTGACCGCAGTGAGTCCGATTCCGAGCGCATCGTTTACCTTCACGGTTGTTACTCCACCGGCGCACGGTACGCTTACGGGCACCGGCGCGAATCGTTCGTATCAACCGGATCCCGACTTCAACGGCAGCGACAGCTTCACGTTCAAAGCCAATGACGGCGTGCATGACTCAAACACGTCGACCGTCAATCTCACTGTCACAGAGGTGAACGATTCACCACTTGCCAGTGACGATACGGCAAGCACTGATGAAGACGTGACGCTGCAAATCTCCGCTTCGACTTTGACTACGAACGACAGTGCTGGTCCCGCGAATGAGAACCTGCAGGTTCTGACGGTCACGAGTGTGTCGCAGACTGCGGATACACACGGAACAGTGTCGCTGTCGAGCGGAACTATTTCCTACTCGCCGGATCAGAATTACAACGGTCCGGCGAGCTTCACTTACCAGCTTTGCGATAACGGACTTACTAACGGAGTGGCGGATTCGAAGTGCGCCACCGGTACGGTGAACGTAACCGTTAACACAGTAAATGATGCTCCAACGCTTGCGGCAATCGCCAATCAAACCGTCTATCTCGGCGACACTTTGAGCTTTGCGGCGGTGGGTTCCGACATAGATCTTCCGGCGCAAACACTCAGCTACAGTTTGACGGGTGTGGTTCCGAGCGGCGCTTCGATCAATGCCTCGACGGGTGTTTTCAGTTGGACTCCGACCGCGGGCCAGGCTGGTCAAATTCATACTCTGACCGTGAGAGTTACTGATGGCGGCAGCCCTGCCTTGTACGCGGAACAGCAGTTCACGGTCGGCGTGGCTTACACGTGGTCCAACCTGTTAGCTCCAGTGGTCGGCGGTGGAACGTACAAGGTTGGACGCACGCTCCCGATCAAGTTCCAACTGACAGGGGCGAGTGCCGGAGTAACTGACGCAGTCATTAAACTGCTGCTGTTCAAAGTAACTGACAACGTCGTCGGAGATCCGGTCGATGTGGAGACAACTTCCGCGGCGACCACCGGCAATCTCTTCATCTACGACAACGGCCAGTACGTTTTCAATCTCAGCACATCCGGACTATCAAAGGGAACGTATCAGTTGCAGATAGACATGGGCGATGGTGTGCTGCGCACCGTTAACGTCTCGCTCCGATAGTGCATGGTGGCTTTGCACAGGCTTTGCCCTCAAAAAGTCACGAGTCGCACTTGGATACGGTCAGTACCGTAACGCGGTAGCGTCGGGTGAGTGTTGGGCGATATTCTTCGGGTACTGATATACCACGCGCACCCGACGCTACCGCGTTACGGTACTGACTGCTTCCAAATGCGGCCCTGAGTTCATGTGCAAAGCCGCATCCTTATCCAAAATTCCCACCGCAAAAAGACCGATCTCGATCTGCCTATGTGACCGAAGTTTGTCACGTTGACTAGAATCCTGTCATTCGCGAAACAAAGGCATTTTTCCTCATTGACCCGCTCTCAGAAGAACTGGTAAAAGCAATTCATCAGGCCCTTGCCGGCCACGTTTTCTCGACCGGTATACCTCTCCAAAGTGCGATAACCGTCACGATTGTTTTGGGAGGATACCCATATGTTCGAGCGCCAAAGTCGACTGCCTCTGCGAAGAACTCGCGAGACGAAAACTCATCGGCCATCATCCATCAGAACGTGGCGTTTAGTCGCGACCGTAGTAGTCATCGCGCTGGCGTCAGTCTACGTGGCGTTCGCAGCGATCTCTCTTTCAACTTCTGTTCCTTACACGCAGAACTTCGCCGGCATGGGCATTCCGTTGACGAACCCGGCGCCTTCGAATCTGCCGGCGGACTTTCGTCAGGACACACTTTCCGCAGTCAGAACAGTTGGCGTCTATAGCTCGGCGAGTACGCAAACTGCTCGCGTCGGCGGCGCAAACGTTTCCACCACAGCCTCGAACGGCAGCTACAACTTCGGCGCCGGAACTACGGCGTTAGGTGATTCCGATCGCGCAGTCGGGTTCATCTCGTCCGGCACGGCGACGATGAGCGGCAATCTTTACGGCCAGTTCGTTAACAATACCGGCAGCGCTCTCACCGGCTTGCAGATCTCGTACGACGTAGAAAAATATCGAAACGGATCGAACCCCGCCGGCTTTCGTTATCAACTCTTTTACTCGCTCGACGGCTCGGCATGGACCAACGCTGGGCCAGACTTCTTCACCAGTTTCGCGCCCAACGCAGACAACAGCGGATTCGCAACAGCTCCCGGCGCGATCGCTTCGGTTACGAACAAGACCATCAACGTGTCTGTCCCGAATGGCGCGAACATCTTTCTCGCCTGGAACTATTCAGTCGTTTCCGGTTCAACCACGACGAACGCTCAAGCGCTCGCTATCGACAACATCTCGGTCTTGGGAATCGGCGGCGCTGTTTCTACGAATCCCAGTGGCACTGGTGCTGGAAATCCGAATTCGGTATTGCCGGGTGAAGCGTCTACACTGACAGTCACAGTCACGCCCGGAGCAAATCCGACGAGCACGGGCCTGGCAGTCACAGCGGATCTGTCGACGATCGGCGGTTCCGCGAATCAACAATTCTTTGACGACGGCATCAACGGCGGGGATGCGACGGCGGGCGACAACGTTTTCACGTACGCTGCGACCGTCGCGCCACTCACGACTGCGGGCGTGAAGTCGCTTCCCTTCTCCATCACGGACAGCCAGTCGCGTTCAGGCAACGGCTCGATCAGTTTGACGGTTCAGCAGCCACCGCCGTCGGTGGACCATCTCGTTATCAGCCAACTCTACGGTGGAGGCGGCAATACCGGCGCGACTTTCACAAACGACTACATCGAGCTCTACAACCCGACCGGAGTCTCGTTCAATCTCGCCGGCTGGTCACTGCAGTACGCGTCGGCTGCCGGAACGAGTTGGACCAACAAACAACCGCTTGGTGGCACGATCGCTCCGGGTGAGTACTTCCTCGTCGCACTCGCATCGGGTGGGGCAAACGGTTCGCCGCTGCCGGTCAGTGCAAACATTGCAGGCGACATCAACATGAGCGCAACGACCGGCAAGGTCGCGCTCGTCAGCAACGCCGTTTCGCTCTCCGGCAGTTGT
>JBKPPH010000245.1:0-8786 GCA_046733535.1 Acidobacteriota bacterium | reverse complement strand
GGTCTGCTCTCGGTGAACAAGTCAGGTGAAGTAAAAGTGCTGGCGACGGAAGCAGACGGTGTGAAGTTTGGTTGTCTCAACGATCTCGATGTTGGAGCGGATGGCACGATCTACTTCACTGAGGCTTCAAGTAAGTATCCGATGTCGCAGTTTACTTACGACTTGCTCGAGCACCAGCCGAACGGCCGGTTGCTCGCACTCGATCCAGCCAGCCAACGACCGCGAACGCTCCTCCGCGATCTCTATTTTGCAAACGGTGTCGCGGTAAGCCCGGATCAGACGTTTGTGTTGGTAGCTGAGACGGGCATGTATCGCGTGCGGCGCGTCTGGTTGAGAGAGCCCAAGATGGGCCAGAACGACATCTTCGTTGAAAATCTTCCGGGGTTCCCCGATGGGATTTCTTCAAACGGTCGCGATCGATTTTGGCTCGCGCTCGTGGCGCCTCGCCAGGCGATGTTCGACAGGATGCAGCCGTATCCGTTTATGCGGAAGATGGTGGTGCGCTTGCCGAAGTCCCTTCAACCCGCCGCACAGCGCTACTCGTTCGTGCTTGGTTTCGACATTCAGGGCCAGATCGTCCAAAACCTCCAGAACGGCGCTCCTGACTGCTACGCGGAGATCGCGAACGTGGTCGAACACAACCGCACCCTCTACTTCGGCAGCATCGGCGAAGACACGGTGGGCCGCTTCGCGATCAAGTAGTTAAGCCAACGATCTCACCGTTTCTTAGGAAGGCTCAGCCGATCGTCAATCAATACTTCCATCTCGACTCCAACCAATCGCGAGTACGCAAGGATGTCCAACAGGGAAGGTTCGCGTATCCCTTTCTCAAAGCGCGAGATCGATCCTGAATCTGTGCCCAAATGCCTCGCCATTTCTGCCTGAGTCATTCCCATCTGCAGGCGGACCTCACGCAACTTGTCGGCTAACTTCCTGGGCCGTTGGCGGGGATAGCGCGCCATCAGGCTTTACCCCTCGAGGGGTTTCTGCTATATAGCAGGAGGCTGCTATATAGCAGGGATATGCTTTTCAGTATTGGATTCGCTGGAGTTTTGAAGTTCCACGCGACAGGGAACGTCCAATGCGCCCTGTACGACATGGCCCAAAGATAACACGAGGGGTGTATGGTTGAGAATGAAAGTCCTCCGTTAGGGGAGGAAGACTGGAACGTCGTTTTCCGGGCTTATGAGGAGTACCCGGTGCTGGCGTTCATCCTCGCCCAGCATCTCGACACGGTAAGAAGATTGATACAGCACCCGGCGAAGAGGGCGGACGCCATTGGCGCATTGGATCGAGCAATCGAGACTCTTATGCCTCATACTGATCTTCGAGACGCGGGTCGCGAAGTGTATCTACGGGCGGTCGCGGGAATTACTTCACAAGATTAGGACCGTGAATCATTAGGACCGTGAATCCGTGAGTCCGTGGACTTTGCCCTAAAAGTCGGATTTCGGGCTTGGGCTTGGACACAGTCAGTACAGGGAGCGGTAGCAACCTGGTCAGGATCAGCATGCGATATCCTAATCATTCTTGACTCAAATCGTTGACCAGGTCGCTACCGCTCCCGGTTCTGACTGTGTCCAAGAATGATTTTTGATTTTTGACGCAAAGCCGAATCCGTGGATCCGTGGATCCGTGGATCCGTGAGTACTCAATAAGCAGTGGATACCGTTGTGCCACGGAGCTTTAGGGCGGCGCTGCGAAAATGCTGAGGGATTTGTCCGAGTTTTGGACGTGGTTACCTCGTATCCAAAGATGCTGCGTGCAGTCACTCTCACCCCAATCCGTAAAAACGTTCTAACTCCCAAATAAAATCGGCTTTTACCGCAAAACACCCTGCCGGAGAATTACGGCACAAGGGTTGTAAAGATAAACTGCGTCGGAACGGTCGGGTAGGCTAATCCGATGCGGCAAACCCCTCTCTTGTTGGAGCAGAAAAAACGACAATGGTTAACCTTTTATCGGCAGCGACGTCGGTGCCTGGGAGTGTCTTCAAGACCACCGAACTAGTCGGAAGTCTCATGCACAAGCTCTCCCCCGAACTGATCAACACGATCAGTGGCCTCGGGGTGGATCAGCGTTACTCAATTCTCGAAAATTATCCTGACTTTCTTTGCGGCAAACCCAAAGCCTCGACGAGTTCCACCACCGAACTCGGCGTGGCTGCGACGAGGCGCTGCATCGAAAAATGGGGCGGCGATCCTCGTCGCATCGGTTTGTTAGTCGCCGCGACAAACACGCCGGATCAGATGTTGCCCTGCCTGGCGTCGGAGATCATGGGAAAGACTCACGGCTTGCTCTCTCGATCGCTGCGAACAGTTAACATGCAAGCGCAGGGTTGTTCCGTGCTACTGAAGTCGATCGAAGTGGCACAATGGTACCTCGCGGCGAACCCGCGAGAGCTCGCGATCGTCGTGATGGCGGAGGCACACACGCCCTACGTTGCCCCCCTATTGCGAGACGAGTATTCCGGTTACCGCGAACTAATTCGATCGAGGAAAGAGGGCCGGCTCGATCCCGATCAATTCGAACAACAAAGATTGGACACGACCTTCGTGATTCAATCGATGCTCTTCGGCGACGGCGCGGTGGCCCTGCTGGTAGGCACTGACGAAGGCAAGCCCGCCTTTGGACCAATCTCCCACCTGACAAACGTCGAGCCCGACGATATGAACCTGCTCACGATGGTCAGCAGCAGCTCACATCCGTTTCTAAAAGGAAGGCCACAGTATTTCATGCAGCCGAGTGTCCCATCGCGCGGCGCGCACTACGCAGTGACGACTGTCAAGAACGTTCTGCAACATCCTGATTCCCCCGTAACCGACCTGGACGAGGTGGACGATTGCCTGATTCACACCGGCAGCAAAAAGATTCTCGACGGTGTTTGTTCACAACTCGACCTGCATCCAGACTCTGCAAAAGTGCTCGGCTCGTACCAGGTCCTCGAACGGTACGGAAATCTCTCGAGCGCTTCTACCGGTTTTATGTTGGCTGAGAAGAACGAATGGTCGGGTCCGGCAATTGTCGTGGGGTTTGGCGTTGGGTTTACTGCCAGCGCGGGGATTATGAACTTTAACTAGGAACGTCCTGCAACTCACAGGACTTTGCCAGGGTAGTGATGGTGGATCCGACTTGCGCAAAATCGAATGGTTTGCCGATGATGGCGTCCACCAGTTTTTCTTCACCTGCTGGCGGCTCTGTCGTTGGTCCATAACCTGTGACCAGCACGATCTTCACATTGGGCCAGTCTTTCCGAATCAACCTGGCGGTTTCCCACCCATCCATATCAGGCATCGCGAGATCTGTGAAGACGAAATCAAAGTCGCCCGCGCGCATTTTTTGCACGGCTTCCTGACCACTGCCCGCCAACTCCACTCTATGATGGACGGCCACCAACATCTCTGCGAGCGTTTGTCTCACCGGTTCCTCGTCGTCGACCACGAGAATGCGTAAACCAGGCGCTTCACGACTTACCTCCGATGCGTCGACAGACGCACTCTCGACCTCTCCCGCCGGCAGCTCAATCGTAAACGTTGTGCCTTTGCCGGGTTCAGATAGAACACTAATCGAACCCGCATGGCGTTCGATAATGCTGTGACTGACTGACAGGCCCAGGCCGGTGCCGTGCGCGCCCTTCGTCGAAAAGAACGGCTCAAATATCTTCTGGCGCACGTCGTCGTGCATTCCCATTCCGTTGTCGCTGAAGTGTAGCTGCAATCTACCGTTTCGGCGCCCGCAGTTTATTACCAGCCGTCCTCCTTTCGGCATAGCGTCGACGGCGTTCACGATCATGTTGACGAACACTTCGCGCAACTCCGAAGCACTGCCGTAAGTGTGGTGCCCGGGTTTAGTATCGAGTTGGACCTGGTATTCGAGACCACGGACGCGTGCTTCGTTTTGCCAGCGAGTTCTGGTGATCTCAACCGCATCGTTCAGCAGTCCACTAACATCGACGAGCTCAAACTCTTTCACGGCCGACTTGCGCGCGAACGTCTGAATCCTGCGCACGGTCGCCGCCGCATCTTCCGCTGCCGTTTGAATGATGTCGAGATTACGAACTAACGCCGGATCGTTGACCTGACGCCGCAGCAATTGCGCACGTCCGAGAATCGCGGCCAGCGAATTATTGAAATCATGAGCCACGCCCGATGCGAGTTGACCAAGCGCGCGCAACTTATCCGCCCGCGCGGCGCGCTCGCGTTCTTCCTTCTGCTCCGTTATGTCGCGCGCGATACCAAGCACGCCGGTGGTGCGTCCTTCAACCACAAGCGGCGAGTTGTCGACGCGTGCATAGCGCAGTTGTCCATTATGGGCGAAATAGCGCATCTCGTACGTTTGCGGTAGCCCCTTCAGAGCAGCGTCGAGCTTTTCGCGAACCAACTCGCGGTCACCCTCGTGGACCAGACTGAGCAACGGCCGTCCGATGAAATTACTGCGATGAAATCCCAGCCCTTTCAACGTTGCAGTGTTGCACCATTTGAAATTGCCGTCCGGATCGATCGCATAAATGGACTCGCGCGCACTCTCGAGAATGTTTGTCAACAACGACTGATGCTCGCGGGCGACTGCCTGAACCTTGCGCAGCTCCGTCAGATCGCGCGCGGTGCAAACGACTGCGATTGCGCGCTCATTTTCATCGAGCACGGGTTCGACACTAACGAGCAACGGTCGATTGAGACGGCTCGGAGTTATCTCGATCGTAACGCTGCGTCCGCTTTCGAGCGCTTTTTCAACGACGCACGCTTCAGCTTCTTCGCTGGTTCGCAGTATGTCGCAGCACTTCCGCCCGAGCAGCAATCGCGGATGCACAGCCTCCATCGCCGCGCCGGCTCGATTCACACGTTTCAACCCGCCGGCCTTGTCGAAGATGAAAATACCGTCCGACATCGCGTCGAAAGTCGTTTCCCATTCGGTCTTGCCGCGCGCAACCATCTCGAACAATTCAGCCTGCGCGATACCGATGGACAATCGTTCCGCCAGCGCCTGAACGAGCGAGACTTCGTCTTCAGTCCAGAGCCGTTTGCGATCGGTTTGGTCGATGCAGAGGACACCGCGAAACTGTCCTTTAACGACCAATGGATATTTGATCTGCGAGAGAACGTCGAACTTCCGAGCGTAAGTGCGCACGAAATCACTCAGTGCCGGTGAGGGATCGTCGAAGTTAGGAGCATCGTCAATGATGAGCGGCTCGCTCGAGCTCGAGAGTCGCCGGCCGATTGGATCATCGTGGTCCAACCCGGCGTGCTTGACGCTTTTTACCCCCGGCGCGAGGTATTCGTGTTCCAGGCGTGAACCCAGTTCTTCGCTGTTCGATAAAAACAGGTGCACTCTCGACGCCGCGAGTGCTCGTCCCAATTCGACCGTTGCAGTGCGGAGCACGTCCGGCAGTTTCAACGATGCGCGAATAACCATCGTCAAACGGTTGACCAATGCTTCACGGATCGAAGTACTCTCGGCTTTCTGATATAGCTCGGCCTGACGAATCGCGATACCGGTTTGGTCTGCAACCGCTTTCGCCAAAGCAATATCAGCTTCACTCCACTCGCGTAACTGCCGGGTAGTGGAGAGCGCAAAGGCGGCCGGCACGTCGTCGCCGACCCTGATGGCCACATACATGATCGACTGCACGTTCGCCTTCGAAAGAATGTTCTCGTAAAACTCCGTGATGCGCTCGTCGTTGGCCGCATCGCAGAAAGGCAAAACACCGGTCGTATCTAAAGCCGAAATCAGCGATTGCAGATGGGCCAAAGGAAAGTCTGATGCGGCGGGTTCCACGCCGGCTGCGTGATACTCCGCAACGTTCGTCGCACACCGGGCGCGGTCGTCTCGCATGAAGAGCGAACAACGATCGACGTTGAGGTACGCACCCAACTCTCTCACCGCCGTCTGGTAAATCTCATGACTGTCGAGCGAGCAGCGAATCGCTTGAGAAATGCGATGCGTCATGGCCTCGCGTTGCGCCTGCTGGGCCAGGAACGCCTGACTCTGCCGCAACGCTTCTTCGGAATGCTTGCGGTCCGTCAGATCACGCCCAATACCCTGCACACCAACCGGCTTGCCGTCGCGAAAAATCAGACGCGTACTGACTTCGAGTCGAACACGCTGTCCCTGCTTCGTAACAATGTCGAGCTCGTAAACAGTCGAGACTTTTTCATTCGCCTTGTGGGTGATCATGTCGCGCGCCAGGCCTAGATACTCGGGCGCGATCACGTGAGCGACGTTCATCTTCGCCGCTTCCTCGCGGGAGTAGCCGGTTATGCGTTCACCACTGCGGTTGAGCGAAGTGAAATTGCCCTGGAGGTCGTGGGTGTAGATGATGTCGTTGGCGTTCTCGAAGAGTTCGCGGTAGTGCTGTTGGCTGCGGTGGCGTTCGACGAGTCGCGCCACTTTTACCAGCAGTTCTTCGTTGCGAAAAGGGAGGTCCAGGTAATCATCAGCACCGGCCTGAAGTCCCTCGATGCCGGCGTCATGTGAGGTGATGAGCCCGCTAATCAGGAGCACGGGAATATCTGTCGTGCGGGGATTCTGCTTCAAATGCCGGCAAAGCTCGAGGCCGCCCATGACGGGCATGACCACGTCGCTGACCACGATATTCGGCTCGAACGAAAGCGCCAGATCGATGGCCTCGGCGCCGTCCGTGGCGCTCGTCACCTCGTAACCGTCCAATTGGAGCAGTTCCACCAGGAAATCGAGTATTTTCCCGTCGTCATCGACGATCAGTACTCGGCCCCGGTCTGAGGTGCTGATGCTCATTTAATCGTTTTCCGGACGTTTGAGTAAGACAACCTCGCGAGGAGCTAATGGAGTTTGGTGGAGTTCGTTCAGTGCCTAAAGCGGGTGCACTGGCCGTGGAAGTATAACAGGTTTGTACAAAGTTGACTACGGATTACAGATTGGGGGCAGATCTAAATGAGTCGTGTTATACGTGGCAATTTACTGGTCCTGGACTCGCTTGCGGACGGCGGGCTCGGGGTTGTTGGTCTTGGCGAAATAGCCCGCGCGATAATTGAGCTTGAGGTCTTGTTGCTTCAGAGCGGGATTTACTAACTGAATCTCGATCCGGCGGTATGAGCCGTCGCGGGCCTTATTCCGTGGTGAATAGGCCACCAGATACTGCTCGCGGAGATCGCGTTCGATTTGCGCGAAGGCGTCACGGAGGTCTCGTTCGTGGCGCGGGAAGTACGCCCGTCCGCCCGTTTTTTCAGCGATTTTCCGCAGGTCACCCTCGTTGACGTTGAAGGTGTAGCGATCGCCAATGCCGATTGCGTAGATCAGCGCGTCGGCTTTTTGGGCGCGCTCAATTGCGTCGTGCATCTTCATGCGGCTGCTGGTGTCGACACCATCGGTTAACAGGATGACGGCGCGGCGCGTGTGTTCCGCTGAGCCGCTAATCAACTCTTCCGCAGTGGCCCACACCGCATCCCAAATCGCAGTCGAGCCCGCGAGACTCTGGTTCGTTCCGGAAATCGGCGGCGTTCCGTTAACCACCACGCCACCGCCGATGTACCCTGACGGCGGCACAAACTCGACGCGATCGATCGCTCTTCGCAGTCTCTCGACATTGCCCGAAAAGCCTTGTTCGAGCGTTGTCTCGCCGGTAAACGAAACCACCGCGGCCTCGTCCTTGTTGGGCCGGAGCACGCTCTCGAGAAACGCGCGTGCAGCTTCTTTCTCGTCGGGAAGCGTCCGCTCTTCGGAAGCACTGGTGTCGATCAGGATGGCGAGCGAGAGTGGCAAATCGATGTTCTGTTGAAACGTAAAAATCTCCTGCGGCTCTCCGTCTTCCAGCACGCGAATGTCTTCAGCTTTGAGGTCGCTGATGAAGCGTTTGTTCTTATCAGCCGCCGTGAAAAAGATGTTTGTAAGATTCGTGTCGAACTTAACGACTTCATCAGAATCCTGCGGCAACTCTTCACGCGTGCGTGGAGTCGGCGACGGCGATGCAGACGCGTTTGGAGCGACGGCGGTTTTGTTCTTCGCAGACATCCTGCGTGTCGCCATGCTTCCACACACGGCGAGGAACACCAAAATGAATAACAGAACCGGCCGGCTTATTTCGCGATATTGCATCTTGCTTCCTAACATCCTTATGGTCTGACTGCGTCGGCGATTGCTTTGTAGCCCCGCTTCGTTCGCACCTTAAGATCTCCATGTCCATCCGAAAGCTTAACGTCGATCTTTCTGAACGTCCCATCATAACTCTTGTTCGTTGGATTGTACGTGACGAGGTATTGCGCTCGCAGTTCCTTTGCGATCTTCGTGAACGAACGCTCGAGCGACAGCATGTCGCCGGTGAAGAAAGCCATGCCGCCGGTTTCTTCAGAGAGCGTTTGCAGGTCTCTGTCCTTCTTGTCCGCGACTTGTCCTGCTTCGACGCCAGGCACCGTCGCGAGAAAGCCGGCCTTCGTTGAGATCGCGAAGATAGTTGTTTCTGTTCGTTGCGCGATGTCGATCGCATCGCGAATATTCGCTCGGCTGTACGTGTCTTCACCATCGGTTACGATGAGCAACACGCGGCGGCCGGGCACTGAGCGCATCTTCTCATCACAAAACTGCCAGACTGCGTCGTACAGCGCTGTCTGTTTGCCCATCTTTTTCACGCCGTAGACGGCTTTGTCCAGCAGATCCAATTTATCAGTGAAGTCCTGCAACAAAGTGATCTCGTCGTCGAACGTCCCAAAGAGCACACGATCCTTACGCGGCTTCACGACCGTTTGAATGAAGTTCATCGCCGACTCCTGCTGGAACTTCAACTTACCTGCAGTTGAAGGTGACGTGTCCATCAA
>JBKPPH010000244.1:0-7775 GCA_046733535.1 Acidobacteriota bacterium | reverse complement strand
GGGCGAATAAGCCCATGCTCGTAAACTGCTTCGATTTCTTTCGTCATGACCGCTCCGGGCTCGACTGTATCATTGGTTCCAACTCCTGTGGATATCCGCGGGCCAGCTTGTCCGCGTCACTCGTAGCGCAACGCGATCAGCGGGTCGACTTTCATCGCTCTTCGCGCCGGGATGTAGCACGCAACGAGCGCGACTGCGACGAGCAGTGCGGCGATGCCGCCGAAGGTGGCGGGATCGGTTGTACTCACATTGAAAAGCAAACTCGACATCACGCGCGTTATTCCGAACGCGCCCGCGAGCCCACACACAACACCTATCAGCACGAGCAGCATTCCCTGGCCGATCACCATTCTCAGCACGTCTCCGCCTTGTGCGCCGAGGGCCATACGCAATCCCATTTCGTGCGTGCGCTGCGTGACTGAGTAGGAGATGACGCCGTAGATTCCCACCGACGCTAAAACGAGCGCGACCACCGCGAAGATTGTCAGCAGCATCATTGCGAACCGGCGCGCGTTGATGGATTCAGCGATGACGTTCTCCATCGAGCGCGCGTTGAAGACAGACTGGTTCTTATCGATTGCCATGACCTGCTGGCGAATTGACGGGACAAGTTTCACCGGATCGCCGTTCGTACGGACAGACACGGCAATGTCGCTCGCAATTAACGGGAGGAAATCGTCCGCAACCTGATTGAGCGCCAGGTAGTATTGAGGATTGACGGGAACGTCTCCTTCCAGACCGTAATGCTTGACGTGCCCGACAATGCCTACGACCTGAATATCTTTCGCTCCGTTTCCGTTCTCGAGATACTTTCCGATCGGGTCCTGGCCCGGGAAGTACTTCTCCGCGAATGACTCATCGATCACCGCCACGAGAGGCGTGCCCGCTCTATCCTGTTCCTGGATCAAGCGCCCGCGCTTCAATTCAATGGCGAGCGTGCGAAAGTAATCCGGCGTGACGATGTATTCGACCGCCATCATCACGTCGTTGGGGTTCGCCGGCGGTTGCCCCTTCAGCCACACGTTGTTTTCCGAAGCGCCGACGAAGGGAAGGCCGCTCGACAAAGCGACAGAGTTGACGCCGGGCGTCGACTTAATCTTCTGTTCAAGCTCTGTGAAGAAGCCGCGCGCTCGTTGCGCTTCACCTGCGCGCATCGTGTATGAGAGCTTCATCGTCAGAAGATTTTGGACGTCGAATCCGGTGTCCACACTCTGCAATCGCCAGAGGCTTTTGACCATCAGTCCCGCGCCGATCAGAAGCACGAGTGCGACGGCGATCTCGCTCACGACCAAAATGCTTCGCAGGCGATGACGGCTCCCGGTTGAGCCGCGCTCGCCTTCTTTGAGCGCTTCGTTGAGGTCAGGCTTTGACGCCGGCAGCGCGGGTATTAGTCCGAACACAACGCCAGTCAAGATTGATATGAAGAAACTAAATCCCAGCACACGCATGTCTATTCCAGCTTGATCCAGGCGCGGAATGTTACCGGGGACAAGCGACTTCAAAGCGCCGGTCCACCAGAACGCCAGCACCACACCGACGATACCTCCAGAGATTCCGAGCAGGATTGATTCTGTTAGTAATTGACGCACGACACGCCAGCGCGAGGCGCCGAGGGCAGTGCGAATCGCAATCTCCTTCTGCCGAACTGCGGAACGCGCGAGCAGCAGATTGGCGACGTTCGCGCAGGCCAATAGAAGCACGAACCCGACTGCGCCCAACAGAATCAAAAGCGCCGGGCGCACGTTTTTCACTGTGTTCTCGTAGAGCGATGCGATGTGAGTGCGGCGGTCTGCGTTCGTCCGAGGATACTCTTGGCCCAGTCGCGCCATGATGGCGTCCATGTCTGCGCGTGCCTGCTCAATAGAGAGTCCCGGTTTCAAACGCCCGACGACGAAAATGTCAGGATGGCAGCCGCGAGACCTTGCGCATCTGCCATCGTCCTGGCCCAGCAGAACATAGACATCAGCATTCGCGCCGAAACGGAAATCGGGCGCGGTAATGCCGATGACTGTGTAGCTCTGATCGTTTAGTGTGAGCTCGCGGCCTATCAATCCTGCGTCGCCGCCGAAACGTCTTCGCCAAAAGCCGTGGTCCAGGATGACAACCCGCTGACCGCCGACGCGATCTTCCGCGGCAGGAAAATCCGAACCCTTGAACAGCGGTGTGCCGAGCGTTCGGAAGAAACTTGCCGAAGCCATGCGACCCGCGAGGCGTTCGGGCTCGCCTGCGCCTGTAAGGTTGAAACTTTCGGGACGGAAGGCGGTTATGTCTTCGAAGCTTTGGTTCTGCTCGCGCCAGTCCTGAAAGTTCAGATAGGAAACGGATGTGTCCTGTGTGGGAGCCTTCTCCCACATGATCACGAGGCGGTCGGGATCCTTGTAGGGCAGAGGCCTCAGGAGGACGGCGTTGATTATCGAGAACAGCGCCGTATTGCCGCCGATGCCTAAGCCGAGAGTCAACACGGCGACGAGCGTAAATGCAGGTTGTCTCAACAAAGCGCGCGCTCCGTAGCGCAGGTCCTGCCACAAATCTTCGAGCACAGGTAGTCCCCTTCGTCTGCGATATTCTTGTTCTGTCTGCGTGATGCCGCCGAGCTTGATGAGCGCGTGCCTCCGCGCTTCATCCGCGCTCATTCCGGCGCGCAGATTGTCGGCGATGTGCATTTCAAGATGGCTCTCCAATTCCTCGGCCATCTCGCGGTCCCACGCGTCGCGGCGGAACATCCCCGCCACGCGCATAATCAACGCGCGTATTTGTCTAAACTTGATCACGACTGTTTTGCAGGAGTGAAGAAGCGAGCGAGGATGGCGGTTGTCTGCTCCCATTCGCGTGTCTCTTTTGCAAGCTGCTTGCGGCCGGCGCGCGTCAACTTGTAATACTTCGCTTTACGATTGTTGTCGGACATGCCCCATTCGGACGAGACGTATCCTTCCTGCTCGAGCTTGAGCAAAGCAGGGTAGAGCGTGCCGTAATTGATGGAGAGCAGATCTCCGCTCGTTTGCTCGATGCGCCGCGCGATGCCGTAGCCGTGTTGAGGACCCATCGCTTCCAACGTCTTGAGCACCATCAGAGCGAGTGTCCCCTGCCACACGTCTGTTTTGTCAGCCACAGAAAAGAACCTCCTATTGGTTAGGCATAGGAGTATCTCACGGGTTGTATGGCGATGCAATAGGAAGAATAGTTGGGAAGCACTGGTTCCGCGCTTACTTGTTTGCAAAAGAACTGGTAGATTGTGGCCTTGCTGAAAAAGTTTTTGAAAGGGTGGACGCCGTCATGTACGTAATCACGGGAGCGACCGGGAATACCGGAAACATCGTTGCAAGAACACTCTTGGGACTGGGCCATAAGGTGCGGGCGATTGGGAGAAGCCCCGATCGGCTCGAGTCGCTTGCTGCGGAAGGAGCGGAGCCGTTTGTTTGTGACCTGCATGACGCAGCGGCATTAACTAAAGCCTTCAGTGGAGCGAAGGCGGTCTACGCGATGATCCCGCCAAGCATGACCAGCGAGAACTATCGCGCCGATCAAGATCGCGTCACGAACGCGATCGCACAGGCAGTGGAAGAAGCGGGCGTCGAGTATGTTGTGTCGCTGAGCAGTATCGGCGCGGACAAGCCAGCGGGCACTGGGCCCGTCGCCGGCCTTCATTATCTCGAGCAAACACTCAATCGGATTCCAGGTCTGAACGCATTGCACCTGCGCGCGGCCTACTTCATGGAGAACACGCTCGCGCAGATCGGCATCATTCACACCATGAATATAACTGCGGGCCCGTTACGCCCCGACCTAACCCAGCCGATGATCGCCACGCGCGACATCGGAGCTGCTGCTGCGAGTGCGCTTCTCGATCTGAACTTCAGCGACAAGCAAACACACGAGCTGCTCGGCGAGCGGGATTTGAGTTATACCGAAGTCGCGGCAATCATCGGCCGGGCAACCGGCAAACCGGATCTGAAATACGTGCAATTGCCGGATGAGCAAATCCGCGGAGCGTTTCTGCAAATGGGAATGTCGGCAAACGTCGCGGATTTGATTCTTGAAATGTCGGCAGCTCTGAATTCCGGTCACATGACGCCACTCGAGGAACGCAGCGAGCAGAACACTACGCCAACTTCTTTCGAGTCGTTCGTGGAACAGGAATTCGTTCCTGCGTATCGCGGCAAGGCTATCAGCGCATAACCCGTTACAGCCCGGCCATGCGCTTCTCCGCAGCGTCGAGTTGCGGGAGATTGTTTTCAGGCGCGCGCACCACCGCTGCGTATGCACAGAGCGGAGGATCAAAACAGAGATCGACTTCATTTCATGCTTCATTTGGTCCTCCAAAAATTGTCGTGCCTAATTTATCGGACGTGTTGCCTGCCGTCCTCTTTTAATCGTCATTCCCGACTGTGAGTGACACGGGTAAGATCCCAAAGCGAAGCGAAAGAACAGTGAAAGTACATTGAAAAAGGGCAGGCTGACCAATGGCTTTGACTCGGAATGGAAAACCCACACCCGCGAAGCTTTGACACAGCAGCTTGACGTCATCGCACGATATATCTTCGTTGACTTGGGCCGAATAAGGGAGTATAACGCGGGACGTTAACGACTATTCCTCCTCAACTCTAGACGCGGTCCAAAGCTAACTCCGCACAAGTATTACAACCAGGAGAAAATGTTATGCAAAGTCGGAGACAAGTTGCAGCAGTCTTTGTTCTCTGCCTTGGCTTGATTACTTTCGGAATAGCGTTCCAAGTGAAAAGTTTTCAGACTCCCAAGGTCTCTGGGCAATCGCCAAACCCGAAATTCGATCAGTTTCCTCTTGTAGATTTTGACGTGCCCGAACCTAGTGATCCGACGCTAAAGTCGGCGAAAGAAGCCAAAGAACGTAAATATAGTAAAAAATATCTGCCTAAAATCAACGAGAACACGGACACGTTGTTTGCTGTCAACGACTGGGATGTTGGTCTACCGGCAATTCCTATCGCTAAGAGTTCCGCGATTGTTATTGGCACAATTACTAAATCCGAAGCACATCTAACCAGAGACAAAACCGGTATTTATTCTGAGTTCGCGTTGTCTCCTGACGCGATACTCAAAAATGATTCTCAGAATCCCATCGAGGTTGGGCGTTCCATTTCATTTGAACGGAGCGGCGGCCGCGTCCGCATGCCGTCCGGCAAAATAATTGCGTCCTGGACAAACCATCAAAACATGCCGCGACTCGGGTCACGATATGTTTTGTTCCTAACCCACTCTTACGAAGTTCAAGGAGATGTGGGTAGAGATTTCTACCTACTAACTGGGTACGAGATAGTAGGAGGTCACGTTTTCCCGCTCGACGATACACTCAGCGGTCAATCATACAAAGGTGCTGACGAATCTTCATTTATGAAGGATTTAACCTCGCAAATGGCATCTCCTTTAGACTGAAAATGGCCATCAACCGTGATGAAGAAGTTAACTCTCACAGCGAAAATTTTTCTCACCGTGCTAATAGTTTGCTTTCTAGGAGTCCTGGTTAAGTGGGTGCATCAAGTCAATGCTGCTGACTGCTGTTCCCCGCCCTTGCTGTCCAGCGCAGCGGCGAGATTTCCTCAAAATGCACAAGTAACCGTTTACTTAGATATAAGGGGACTCACGAGCATCGAAGTTGAGGCAATCACTACCGGCTTGAAAGATTGGAACGGCCAACAAAACCATTCAGGCGTGACTTATACCGTTGTAGAAACCACTGACCCGCCGCAGCTCGGTACGAACAATACGATTGTCGCTAAGTTTGTCAATCAGACTTCAACCGGCACTGGTGGTGCTTCACTGAACATGCATAGTAGTGGCAGTACGGTGTATGGCGAGTTGACCTTCTGGAACAATATAAGAAGCGGCACGCCTAGTCTTTTACCTGCGTTCTTGAGGTCAACTGCCAGACACGAAGGTGGGCACGGACTTGGCCTTGAAAATGCGGAAAATTGTGCTCCGGGCTCTACCATTATGAATCCGTCGGGAAACTTTGAGACATTTATCACGCCTTGTGATAACGCGATAATCAATACGGAGTCCGCTTACCCCGGATCTCTTGGCGACGTAGGCGAGCCATGTACCTCCAGTCCTGACTGTTCAAGTGGCTTAGTCTGTATGAGTAATACTTGCCAAAGCCAGTGTGATCCCAACGGCGAGGGTTGGTGCAGCGCGCATGAAGGAGATTGGATCGAGTCTACCTGTACATGCCATTACTCACCAATCATTATTGACGTGGCCGGCAATGGATTTAATCTAACTGATAGCCCCGGTGGGGTTCACTTCGATCTGGATCGTGACGGAAGTGCTGAACAGATCTCATGGACAGCGAGTGGCTCAGATGATGCTTTTCTGGGGCTTGACCGCAACGGCAACGGAACAATTGATGACGGAGCAGAGTTGTTCGGAAACTTTACTCCTCAACCTCCCCCGTCGCCAGGGGCCTACAGAAATGGGTTTGCCGCGCTTGCCGAATACGATAAGACTTCGAACGGAGGCAACGGTGATGGTGTCATTGATCAGAGAGACGCCATCTACTCATCGCTTCGTCTCTGGCAGGACGACAACCATAATGGAATTTCTGAGGGTAGTGAGCTACACAGCCTTGCGGCGCGTGGCGTGTTAATAATCTCACTAGATTACAAGTTATCGAAGAAAACAGATGTATACGGCAATGAGTTCCGCTACAGAGCGAGGGTCAAGGACAGCAAGGGACTGCAAATTGGGCGTTGGGCTTGGGATGTATTCTTGACAAAGCAGTAGCTGCCGATACAGCGGTCGCATATTCACGATTCCGCCGAATCTTAAAGCAGAAAGTGCAGAACACCGACGAGGCCGGTACAAAAACCGTCACACCCACATTCCAGTGAACGAAGATCACTTAAGGTTACGCCGGCAACTTGTTGACTGTGAAACGTATTAACTGGAGGCCGCGAGCGGAATCGAACCGATGATAAAGGTTTTGCAGACCTCTCAAGCTACTGATCACAACGAGTTAACTGCAACATTCGAGACTGGCGGTCCCGGCGGCGTTCTCACTTTCACTGTGCCAAGTATTACGATTGGGAGATTCATCTTTAGCACTAGCCCTCTTGTGCTTCAATTCGCGGCTGGTAATACACCCATTCAAGGTCAGGTGACCGAAACGGTCCCCGAGCCGGCAAGCATCTTGCTACTCACGATAGGTCTAGGGGGAATCGCCCTGCGAGTTCGTAAAAAGCCTTTGTAGAACCTCTGATCGTTCCGCCTTGTCACACTCTCACTTTATATTCGGATGTGTGACGACACGTTCTCTTGTCCATCGGTAACCCGACTCACTTCATTGCGCTCTGCTTGTTGGACTAATCTGCCTCTGCGCCTGTGAAGTTGACACTCCTTTAGTTGGTGACGGTCACAATCCTTCAACTTTCAAGCTGACTGGTAGCGGTAATCTACAGGTCGCACACTTACTTGCTGACCTCAGACTTGCACTTGTTACTAAGTTGCTGATCAGGTGAGTGTTAGTTGGAGGCGGCGATCGGAATCGAACCGATGAATAAAGGTTTTGCAGACCTCTGCCTTACCACTTGGCTACGCCGCCGTATTGGAAGCATAAAGGATGAAGGCGGAAAGATGAAGCAGCACTTGCTCGAAAACCCAAAGGCTTTCGTCCTTCATCCGCCCGCCTTCATCCTGATTTCGTGGAGCGGGAGACGAGACTTGAACTCGCGACCCTCGCCTTGGCAAGGCGATGCTCTACCACTGAGCTACTCCCGCTTTGAGCACGGTCGATTCTAATGATT
>JBKPPH010000243.1:0-12649 GCA_046733535.1 Acidobacteriota bacterium | reverse complement strand
CGGCGCAATCGGCTTCCATGGACATCCAGGGAATCAAAACCTACTTGCTCGGTCCGGGAGACGTGCTCGATATCAGAGTGTTTGGCCAGCCTGACTTGAGCAGCACCGTGCAGGTCGACAGCGAGGGCAATCTGAGCTCGTTGCCGTTTCTTGAAACGCCGATCCCGGCAAAGTGCCGGAGTGATAAAGAAGTACAAAAAGATATCGCCGCTGCCTACTCGAAGTTCATAAACAATCCGCAAGTAAGCGTGAGGATCTCCGAACGAAACAGCCGCCAGCCGGCGACGGTGTTTGGCGCCGTTCGCCAACCGACGCGTATCGAGATGAAACGAAAGGTGCGTTTGAACGAACTGGTGGCGGTCTCCGGCGGGTTCACCGAACGCGCTTCCGGAACTATTCAGATTCTCCATACTGAACCACTGATGTGTCCTGAGCCGGGAGAAGAGGCATTTGCCGCGCCGATCGACGGGACGAGGATTCCGCTTCAAGTGGTAAAGATTTCAGAACTCCGCAGCGGAAAGACTGAAGCCAATCCGATTATTCGTCCGGGTGACTACGTACTGGTAACGGAGGCGGAACCGGTTTATGTAACGGGCGCCGTGCTGTCGCCGGGCGGCGTTTACCTGCGGGAACAGCTCATGCTCAGTCGCGCAATTGCGATGGTCGGCGGAGCCAGAAAAGAGGCGAAGCTGAACGACGTGAAGGTGTATCGCCAGGTTCCCGGTTCGCAGAATCAGGAAGTTCTTCATGTCGACGTGGCGGCGATCAAGAAGAACCAGAAACCGGACTTTGTGTTGCAGGCCTACGACGTGATCGAAGTGGGTGAATCCGGCCTGTTTTCAAAAGACCGCATCGGAGCGACGGTAATTGGTGCTCTTACCGGAGGCATGCAGAGCGCCATCAATACGACCGGAATGTACTTGCCGAATCGCGTGATCTACTGAGGTTCATATTGCTGAGAGCCTTGCCTCAAAAGTCGGACGGTCAGGCTTGGAGACGGTCAGTACAAGGAGCGCTAGCGACCTGGTCAGTGATCAGCATGCGATATTTTCCTAAAGATTTTTGACTCCAATCGTTGACCAGGTCGCTACCGCTCCCTGGTACTGACTGTCTCCAGGAACGATCTTGGAGTTTTGAGGCAAAACCATTGCTGAGTTAACAGAATGAATCGAAAAACACTAGCCGGCGATCGCCGGCGTCGAAAACTTATCACGGCCTTGTGGGCACTTGGCCTGGCAGCGGTTGTTATCACTCTGATTTACCTCGAGAAGACCGCGATTCTTTACATTCTTTGCACGCTGGGCGTTACCGTACTGCTAATGATCGTGGCTTTCTCGGACCTGGCCCATGCCGAAGCGAAGAACCCACAGGCCGCCGCAGCGCCTGACGGGCGCGCCGTCGAGAGGTAGTGAAGCAATCGTGCTGGTCCATGGACCACGCCGCCGGCTTTTCACCTGTCGATTGAAGTTGCTTATGTGGTCTATAAGTTTTTTCATTTACACTCTCTGCAATGAGGGTTGTGAGTCGCGCTAAAAATCATAAGCCGGTTGAAAGTTTAGACGGACTATTGCATAATCCGCATGCGTTCACCTCCCCGGTGGACGAAGTGGTCGCGTGGGGTGAGGACACGTGGCCTTAGGGTGGGGGCTGTGGGAGGCCCCCGCCCGCTTTTTTTGTTGACTGACATCACATGGGGCTGTTCCAGCGATCACGGCGCAAGTTCAACCTCTGGCTTTTTGAGGGCGTAAAACGAAGCGGCTCAGCGCACGATTCATCCACCGCGCACAAGCAGCATCCCTGGTGGCAGGTGATGTGTTTAACCGGCGTAGATTATTTTTCTACTCTCGGTTATCAACCCGGTATTGCGTTCATAGCGGCGGGCGCGCTCTCGCCGATCGCTACCCTCGTTCTGATCCTTCTCACGCTCTTCGGCGCGCTCCCGATGTACCGGCGCGTCGCTGCGGAAAGTCCTCACGGCGACGGCTCAATCTCGATGCTCGAGAACCTGCTTTCGCGTTGGAAGGGCAAACTCTTCGTCCTTGCCTTACTCGGATTTGCCACCACCAGTTTCATAATCACGATCACACTCTCAGCGGCTGACGCGACGGCACACATCGTCGAGAACCCGTTTGTGATGGAGCACCTCGATTTTCTTCATCACCGGATCGTCGTCACGATCGTTCTGCTCACCGGCCTCGGAGCAATCTTTCTGCGCGGCTTCAAGGAGGCGGTCGGGATCGCAGTGTTTCTGGTCGCGATTTACCTGGCGCTGAATTTCACGGTTGTCGCGGTAGGTTTCTACGAGATCTTCACGAATCCGAATGTTCTCTGGGACTGGAGTCGTGCTCTGTTTGGGACGTACAAAAATCCTCTTTTAATGATTGGGACGGCGCTCTGGGTATTTCCAAAACTCGCGCTCGGCTTGTCGGGTTTTGAAACCGGTGTGGTGGTAATGCCGCTGGTGAGAGGCGGGTTGAATACCGGTGAGAACCAGGAGGAGTTGGTTCATCTCACTCGCCCCGGCGAATCAGTGGCTCAACTTGCCGGACGCATAAAGAACACGCGCAAGTTGCTCACCGTCGCAGCTTTGATTATGAGCTTTCTGCTTTTTGCGAGCAGTATCGTGACCACAATGCTGATCCCGGCCGAAGAGTTTCGTGCTGAGACTGCAACTCAGGAAGCGGGAAGCGCGAACGGCCGAGCGCTCGCTTACCTCGCTCATGTTTACCTCGGCGACCTGTTCGGCACTGTGTACGACTTGAGCACCATCTCGATCCTTTGGTTTGCGGGTTCGTCTGCGCTGGCTGGTTTACTCAACATCGTTCCGCGTTACCTCCCGCGCTATGGCATGGCGCCCGAGTGGGCACGCGCGACACGTCCGCTCGTCGTCGTTTTTACTCTCATCTGTTTTCTCGTTACGATTCTTTTTAGAGCCGACGTCGATGCGCAGGGCGGAGCGTACGCCACCGGTGTTCTTGCGCTGATGACTTCGGCGGCGATTGCAGTGACACTCTCCGCGTATCGCCGCGGTCAACGCGTGTGGTGGGCGTTCATGTTGATCTCCTTGGTATTCACTTACACGACGATTACGAATATTGTCGGCGAACCTGAAGGTCTGAAGATCGCGGTGATCTTTATAGGTGCGATTGTCATTAGCTCCCTGTTCTCACGTGTGTGGCGTTCGACCGAGTTGCGAGTCGAGAAGATCGAACTTGACGACACGGCCCGTGAGTTCATTCGCACGGCGGCGAAGGGCACGGTGCGCATCATTACGAACCGGTGCGACCGCGGCGACGCGCTCGAGTATGAAGCAAAAGAGAAGGAAAAGCGGATCGACAATCATATCCCGGCAGGCGAGCCCATACTCTTCTTCGAAGTCACACCGGGAGATGCGTCGGAGTTTTCGGGCGTGCTGAGAATTAAGGGCGAGACAGTGGATGGGTTCAAAATTTTGCGAACCCAGTCGCCGGCAGTGCCGAACGCGATCGCCGCGTTTTTACTCTTTCTCAGAAACGAAACCGGAAAGTTGCCACACGTTTACTTTGGTTGGAGTGAAGGAAACCCGGTTTCTTACTTGCTGAAATACATTGCGTTCGGCGAAGGCGACACGGCGCCGGTAACACACGAGGTGCTGCGCCAAGCGGAGAAGGATCCGGAGCAGAGACCGATCGTGCACGTGGGCGGCTAAGGATTTCATCTTGTTAAATACTGTAATCATGTCTAACATTCGGTCATTGAAATTAATGTCTGCCGAAGTTGCTTTCGCAACACGGGGGAACCAGCGTTTCGCCAGGACGAAACACGGGGCTAATCGTTGAGCACAATTGCTCGCGACGAACACTTCCACTTCGAGCCCGTCAGCTAACCTCGTAGGCCAAAGGGAAGGGCAGCAATGCTCAATCGTTCGACGAGAAGAATCGCAGGCCGGCGTTTTAAGCTCTGGTTATTTAAGGGCTCCGCACAAAAAGATTCAGAACACGCTACTCCTCACCGGCAACATCCCTGGTGGCAGGTGATGTGTTTGACAGGCGTCGACTATTTCTCGACTCTTGGCTACCAACCAGGCATCGCATTCCTCGCCGCCCAAGCTCTTTCTCCGATAGCAACACTGATTCTTGTTCTGCTCACACTCTTCGGCGCGTTGCCCATTTACAATCGCGTTGCCGAAGAGAGTCCGCACGGCGAAGGTTCGATTTCGATGCTGGAACACCAGCTTTCACGCTGGAAAGGCAAGCTCTTCGTGCTCGTGTTGCTTGGGTTCGTTGCCACTGACTTCATCATCACGATCACGCTTTCGGCTGCCGACGCCACGGCCCACATCATCGAAAATCCGTTTACTCCGCAACTACTGAAACACCAGATCGGAGTAACACTCGCCCTCATTGCCGTGCTCGGCATTATTTTTCTACGTGGGTTCAAAGAGGCGATTGGCATCGCGGTCACGCTCGTCGCGGTTTACCTGTTTTTGAACTCGATCGTCATCACGTTCGGCCTGTACCAGCTTTTTACTCATCCATATCACTTTCCTGAATGGAAACAAGCGCTTTTCCAACACCCGCGCGTGAACGGAAATGCGTGGCTCATTGTGGGCGTCTCATTGATGCTGTTTCCTAAACTCGCGCTCGGGCTTTCGGGTTTTGAGACCGGTGTGGCGGTGATGCCGCTCGTCAAGGGACAGGCGGATCTGAGTGACGACGAGTGGGCAAACATTCAATCCACTCGCATCGGCGTTCGAGAGGAGGCAAAAACTCGGCGACTGATTCGCGGTCGCATTCGCAACACGAAGAAGTTGCTTCGCTCGGCAGCCTTGATCATGAGCGTGCTGCTGATCAGCAGTAGCTTCGTAACGTCTATCCTGATTCCGGCGGAAAAGTTTGCCGAGGGCGGCGAAGCGAATGGGCGTGCAATCGCGTACCTCGCACACCTATTCTTTGGAAACATCTTTGGAACAGTTTACGACCTCAGCACGGTCCTCATTCTCTGGTTCGCCGGCGCTTCTGCGATGGCGGGATTGTTAAGTATCGTGCCTCGATATTTGCCGCGATACGGGATGGCGCCGGAGTGGGCCAGAGCGGCACGACCGTTAGTGATTGTCATAATCGTCATTGCGTTCGCCGTCACAATTATCTTTAGTGCAGACGTGGACCAGCAGGGCGGAGCTTACGCTACCGGTGTACTAGTCTTGATGACATCCGCCGCGATTGCGGTGACACTCGCAGCGCGCAAAAAACAGAAACAGTGGCACGCCTATGCCGCCATCGCGTTGGTCTTCGTGTACACGACCATTCAGAACATTCACGAGCGACCGGAAGGAATCAAGATCGCTTCGTTCTTTATTCTGACGATCATTCTCGCTTCGTTATTTTCAAGAGTGTACCGCTCGACCGAACTGCGAGTTCAACAGATTGAATTGGACGATCAAGCGCGCCAGTTCATCAAGGATGCGGCGAAGGGCACGATTCGAATTATCGCGAACCGCAAAGACAAAGGAGACGCCGACGAGTACGCGCAAAAAGAGGAAGAGAAGCGGACCGACAATCATATTCCTCCCGGCGAGCCTATCTTGTTCTTCGAAGTTACAGCGGGTGACGCTTCTGAATTTGCAGGGACTTTATGTATTCGCGGTGAGTCAGTCGACGGCTATCGCATACTGCGAACAGAGTCGCCGGCGGTGCCGAATGCCATCGCCGCGTTTCTACTTTACCTGCGAGACGAAATGGGCAAACTGCCGCACGTTTACTTTGGTTGGAGTGAGGGCAATCCGATCTCGTACTTGCTGAAGTATATTGCGTTTGGAGAAGGCGATACTGCTCCAGTCACACACGAGGTATTACGACAGGCAGAGAGAGATTCCGAGCGACGACCAATCGTGCACGTTGGCGGGTGAATCAGTTTTGAGTGCCGTCACCGTTCGAAACTTTACCGGCGAGGAAGCATGAGCGACAGTAAACCGGCCGTCCCTGGGAGGGATAAAACGGAACCGTTGTCTGTTGTCCGCATTGCGCGCACTGCACCGAGACTTCGATACGTTGTCGCACTCCCGACGATTGCGCGGCGGCGATGGCGGCTAAGCGTTCGTTCTTAGCCTGCTTGCAAGGCTTGCATCGCTTGGGTTCGTTTTTGAGGCCTTTGTCGTGGAAGAACACCTGCTCGCCCGCGGTCCAAATAAAGTTCTCGTTACAATCCACGCATCTGATTGGGCGATCCTGATATTCCGTGTCGAGACTCATTTCTAATGCGTGGGCGACTTCCGTCTGTGCCATGATCTACTCCCCTCGGGTACGCTTAACCTAGAAACCTGATGCCGGGGCGGGCTAAAAAGATTAACGTGAATACAGTACGCTCTTCAGCTTGCACCAATGAGGTAAAAGACTTTCAGCCGCAAGCGGCCGCTGTTGGTCTGATTTGTATATAACTATGGCAAAATTGTGTCAAGGTAAATCCTGCAAAAACAAGTTATCTTTGTTTTGAATGAAGGCTTGCTACTGAAAAAATGAGAAAAATACTGGTGATCGGCTCGGGCGGGCGTGAGCACGCCATAGTCTGGGCGATTCGGAACACTTCAACTGAACCCGTTCAAATCTTCTGTGCTCCAGGCAATGCGGGCATTGGGCAGATCGCCCAAATCGTCAATATTCGCGTCGATGATCATCGGGGCTTGGCGGAGTTTGTCGAGACTGAAAAGATTGACCTCACGTTTGTGGGACCGGAGGCGCCGCTGGCAGACGGAATCGTGGATCTGTTTGCCGCCCGGTCGTTGCCGATCGTTGGCCCGAACGCTTCCGCAGCACGACTCGAAGCAAGCAAGATCTTTGCAAAAGACTTGATGGCGCGGCATCGCATTCCCACGGCTGCTTATCGCGTGGCGGAATCGCCTGCCCACGCCCTCGAGTATCTCAGCAGCGGCGAATTCGGTTCTGCTGAAGTACCGGTCGTCATAAAGGCGGATGGTTTAGCGGCAGGCAAGGGCGTGGTCGTGGCAGAGAACCGATCTGAGGCGGAAAAGGCGATTGAAGATCTCATGGTTCATCACGTCGCAGGCAAGGACGCAGCCGGAAGCCTCGTGATCGAAGAATGTTTAGTCGGGACCGAAGCTTCGCTGTTGCTTTTTACTGACGGCCGTGACTACGTGCTGATGCCCGCCGCGCGCGATCATAAGCGCATTGGCGAGAACGATACTGGTCCAAACACCGGCGGAATGGGAACGATCACCGGCGCCTCCGTGTTGGAAAGAAGCCTTGAACACGGAGTTGTGCGTGAGATCGTGGAGCCCACGCTGGCAGGGGCGCGTGCTGAGGGGTTTGCGTTCAAGGGAATTCTGTTTTTGGGTTTGATGCTGACTAAAGATGGACCAAAGCTGCTCGAATACAACGTCCGTTTTGGAGATCCTGAGACACAGGCGATCCTCGTCCGCTTAAAGACGGATTTACTTTCAATTTTCGATTCGATTTACAACGAGACACTCGGCAGCTTGTATGTGGACTGGAGGGAAGGTGCTTCCGCGTGTGTGGTCGCGGCCAACAAAGGTTATCCCGGAAAATACGAATCGGGTGCGGTTATCGAGGGCCTGGACGAAGTTGATCAAAATACTGTCCACGTCTTTCATGCTGGTACTTCGCGCGACGCACACGGAAGATTTGCGGCAACTGGAGGCAGAGTTCTGGGTGTTACAGCCGCAGCGGCTGACCTTGCGACGGCATTGGGTTGTTGTTACGAATCGCTCGAAAAGATTCATTGGCCGGGAATGCAGTTCCGGCGTGATATCGGACGTTCTTCTCGCAAGTGATGGTAGTGCCCTGGGATTTCTGTAGGGTTCAAAAATCATTCTTGGATCGGGTCAGTACCGTAACGCGGTAGCGTCGGGTCGCACGTCGTGCATCAGTACTCAGGAATATCGCATGCCAGAGACTCACCCGACGCTACCGCGTTACGCTACTGACCCGATCGGGGAGCGGATCCTGACTTCGGAAGCAAGCCAGGCAAGAATTAAATAAACGTCAGTATCAAAGTGACGGGCTTTCTGGAAGGCTTTTAATAGTGCTGTTATACTCCGAAGGCAGTTTTCGCCTGAATTGAAACCACCGGAACGTACATGACGTACATCAGAACGGTCGTAGCTGGGCGAAATAGGCGATAAATGGAAGCCGGCATTATCGTTTTGGGATTTTATATTTGGTTGTCGGAGGATGAGAGGGAATGGGACTCTGGACAAGGATGAAGCGCTCAGTGCGCGCCCTCTTCGGAGGAATAATCGAGAAGACTGAAGACCCGGAACTCATTCTTCAGCAGACTATCCGTGACATGCGTGACCGCGTACCGGAGTTGAACAACTCCGTGGCGCAGGTGATGGCCACTGAGAAACTTCTCGCCAAAAACAAGGAGCGACTGGACACACAAGTAGTCGAGCTGGACTCCAAAATTCGCGCTTCGGTGAAGATGGGTCGCGACGATATCGCGACTGCATATATCGGGCAATTGCAACAGGCGCAGCTCGATTTGCAAAAGACGTCGCAGCAACTGGAGCACGCGAACCTGGCATCGAAGCAGGCACTTAAAGCGCGCGATAATTACGTGCTTCAGATGCAGCGCCGCACTGCTGAAGCGATGCAGTTGATAAACCAGTCGAAGCAGGCGAAACTTCAGGAACAGCTTGCGCAGACGATGGAATCGTTTCAACTCGGCGATGATGCGTCGACGTTCAACGAGATGCGCGACAAGATCGACCGGCGTGCGGCGGCAGCCGAAGCCAAGATGCAGTTGGGCGCTGCTTCAGTCGATACGCAGATGCAGGAGATCGAGCGTGAGGCGCTAGACATGCAGTTGGCAGACAAGTTGCTCGCTTATAAGCGCGACATGGGTTTGCTGGGCACGGGCGCCAACGCCCCGACGCCGCAAGCGCTTCCTGCTGAAGGTGAAACCACAACCGGCGGTCAAAACGGCACCGGCGGTGGCCGCACCAGCTAAGTAAATATAATTCGAGTAGTCCTGGCCGTAGTTGTTCCTATGGAATTACCCAAGATTGACCTGAAGTATCTGAAAGAGGCCTTCAAGGAACCCATAAACTTTTGGGGCATGGCAGGCTTTGCAGTTGCTGCTGCTTACGTGCAGGACGTCACGCCGCTTGTTGCTGCTTTAGCGACAGAGACACTTTACCTTGCGACCGTACCTGCAAGTACAATTTATCGCCGGCTGGTTGATCGTCGTGAGAAGCAGCGTCTGCTGAAATTACGCGAGCAACAACGTGAAGCTCAAATTAAATTGTTCGATCCGCGCGAGCGTGAAGCTGTCGAATACTTGCGCTGGATGAAGAACCAGATCTATTCCAACTACAAGAAGTTTACCGGCACCAAACAGATTCCTCACAACATCCAGAGTCTCGATCAACGTTGGGAAGACTTTGTCGATCTGCTCGATGTGTATCGCCGTCGTAAGCACCACTTGCGATCGATCAACCGCCAGGCCGTGCAGAACCAGTTGGTCCAGGCAGAGAGATCGGTCCAGGCCGCGAAGGATGATCGTGAAAGACGTATTCAGCAGGCGAACGTTGAAATACTGAAACGCCGCGTTGCTGCTTTCAATGACATCGAACGTTCGGTGAAGTTAGTCGAAGGTCAACTGCAATCAATCGAAAACTTTTTCGGACTGGTGAACGACCAGGTCGTCACGTTACCCACTCCGGAACGTGTTTCCTCGTTGGATTTCGAGCAGCTAAGCGACTCGATTGCGATGACCAAGCAGATGCTCGAAGAAACGTCAGACACGTTTGCCGCGCTCGACAGTCATAATCGCGATATCGGCAATTACGAGCTGCTGTTATCGAACACCGGCACCGGGTCAAAATAAATCCGCATCAAATCCTTGTAAATCCGCGGCCAAGTACACTCTATAGCACCTAAAACAAGGACGACCACAATATATATTGACACCTCGGCCTTAAAGGCGTATATTCCCGCCCGCTGCTTTTTGTATAATTAGAACCAACCGCAGCACCCAAGACACAGTCTAAATTAAGCGGTGCGTAGAAATACGCTTGGCACCCCCGTTTTTGAAACGCGAAAGGCAGAAGATCAATGAGCGCCACTATCGGCAAAAAAGTTGGAAACACCCCGTCCGGGTCTCCCGTGGTTTCCCCGCGTCGAAAATCGCAGCAGCTTGGGATCAATGCCAGAAAAGTCGTTAGCAAGCGGTATTCGCTGAAGGATTTGAAAGGGCGTCCGCTCGAGGAGTGGGCGGATATCGTGCGCCGCGTAGTTGGACATGTTTCGGCTGCTGAAACAGGGGAGAAGCGCGACAAGTTTTTTGCGGCGATGAGCGAGGTGATGCTCGCGCGCGAGTTTATTCCGAACACTCCGTGTCTGGTCAATGCCGGTAAGGCGAATGGACAGCTTGCAGCCTGCTTTGTTTTGGAAGTTCCCGACTCGCTTCAGGGAATCATGGACCACGCCAAGGCTGCTGCGACGATCCACCAAACTGGTGGCGGAACGGGAATGACTTATGAGTTCCTGCGGCCGCATGGAGCGTCGGTGAGTTCGGCGATGGGCGTTGCGTCTGGTCCAGTGTCGTTCATGAACATCGTCAATCAAGTGACTGACGTGGTGAAGCAGGGCGGTGTACGACGCGGTGCAAACATGGGCATGATGCGCGTCACGCATCCCGACGTGCTTCGATTCATTCACGCTAAGAACGATCAGCACTCGCTCACTAACTTCAATATCTCAGTCAACGTTACTGACAAGTTTTTGAAAGCTGTCGATAACGAGGAGTGGTTTCAGTTAGAGTTCAACGGCGAACCATGGACGGAATCCATTTACGATCCGGTTCGCGATGGCGACTACGTTCTCTATCGCCGGCAAGATGGATCGACTGTAAGTTTTTGTGATCGGCAGGCGTTTCTGGCTGCTGATCTTTCCGCCTGCACGATCGAAGAGCCGCCACGCCCGGGAATGATCTTCGCTCCCGATATTTGGAACCGGATTATCGCCAGTGCACACAAGTATGCTGAGCCGGGTATTGCATTTATCGATGAGGTGAACCGGCACAATCACATGATGAAGTCGATGGGGCCGATCTACTCGTGCAATCCATGCGGCGAGCAGTTTCTCCACTTCTCGAATTCATGCAACCTCGGTTCAATCGATCTCGCGAAGTTTTTTGATCCGGCAAAGCGGATCGACTGGGACCGGCTGCGCGAAGTGACGCATCTGTGCACGCGTTTCCTCGACAATGTGATCGATACATGTGCCTGGCCGCTGCCGGAGATCAACGACGTGGTCCATCGCACGCGACCTGTGGGCCTCGGCATCATGGGTTTCGCCGATCTCTGTCTCAACTTGAACATCACTTATGGTTCACCGGCGTCGATCGATCTGATGGACGAAGTGATGGGATTTGTTCGTCGTGAGTCGTGGATGGAGAGCAATCGCCTCGGAGCGGAAAAGGGCCCGTTCCCTGAGTTTGAACCTAACCGCGAGGCTTACACGGATTTTCTTTACAACCAGATTGGGATTCCGAAAGACGTCCCGCTCACGCCGCGCAATTATGAAGTAACGACTATCGCGCCAACTGGAACGATCTCGCTGGTGGCGGAAACGTCTTCCGGTATCGAGCCGAATTTTTCATGGGCTTACGTTCGCAAAGACACGTTGGGGACACGAACTTACGTGCACACCCTCGCGGCGCAAGCGCTTGGTATTGACGTTGACCAGTTGGATCAGGATTCGATAGATGCGGCTGCAGCTTACGTTGTGGAACACGAACGTGAACTGCCGCCGCATTTTATCTCGGCGATGAACATAAGCGCTGAGCAGCACGTTCATGTGCTCGCGGCTGCTCAGCGCAACGTCGATAACAGTGTGTCGAAGACATGCAATGGTGCGGTTGACGACACGGTGGAGTCAGTCGACGCGCTTTATCGCCTCGGCCGGCAACTTGGTTGCAAAGCCGTCAGTTACTATCGCGATGGTTCGCGAGATAATCAGGTGCTGACGTCGATGAAGGCGGAAGAACCAAAAGGTGAGATTGCGTGTAATCCGGAAGCAGTCGTGGAACCAATTGATGACAGTGTGAGTGCCGCGGAGGCAAAAGCGGCTGACGACGCATCCGCGCGCCAGGAAGCGCAGGCTCGTGAACACACGGAAACGATTGCTGTGCCCGCCGTAACCGCGATTCGAATCGAACGTCCGCGCGAGTTGCGCGGCGCGACGTGGCAGATTCCGTTCGACGGCCAGAACCTCTACGTCACCGTCAACCACGACGGGAAGATGATTCAGGAGGTTTTTGCGACTGGTCCGATCAGCGGCGGTGTGGGCTTGTTGGCGTCGAAGATGCTGCGAGGTGGTTTCGATGCGGCTGAGGTCGCGTACAGTTTGAACAAGGTAACTGGCACGCACGCCGTGTGGTTCAACGAACGCCTTCTCACTTCACCTGAACAAGCTGTCGCTGAGTGCATCATGATCACGGTGCGCCGCGTGCAGGATCTTCCGGACTCCGCCCGCGCAGTGAGCAAGCAGCAATCACAATTTCACACCCAAAAACCGGTCACCGGCGCCATCATGTCCAACATGATCGGCATCTGCCCCGAATGCCACGGCCAACTCGAGCATGCAAGCGGCTGCGACTTCTGCCGCGATTGCGGCTACAGCAAGTGTAA
>JBKPPH010000242.1:0-55681 GCA_046733535.1 Acidobacteriota bacterium | reverse complement strand
TTCGCGATCGGACTCTCAACGGGTTCGTAATGTTCCGGGAATGGACCATCTGCGAAAGCTGCGAGCGGAGCAAAGATGCGGCCCACGCCTTCCGGGTTCATGATGAACGGTCCCATGTGATCGGAGGGTTTCGAATCGGCTTTGAAATCGGGTACGTCATTGCCGACCCATTTCTGTTGCGCTTCACTCCACCAGACTTGCCTGCGTTCCATGTCCCACGGCTTGCCCGACGGATCGCACGATGCGCGGTTGTACATCACGCGCCGGTTTGCGGGCCATGACCAGGCCCAGTTCTGATAGATCCCTAGACCCGAAGGATCGTCAGTACCGCGCCTCTGCATTAACGCTCCGGCTTCGGTCCATGAACCGGAATAGAGCCAGTTGCCGCACGCAGTCGTGCCGTCATCGCGCAGCCACGCGAATCCGGGGACTTGTTGTCCGGCCTTGATCGTGATTCCGGGCTGCGTGTCATCCGTGAGATCAGCGAGAGCTCTGCCGTTGATCTCCTTCGCGACTTCCGAGAGGGAAGGATTCCACGGAGTGGTGTAAGCCCATGAGAGGTTCAGGATGGGATCCGGAAACTTTCCACCCTCGGCCTGATAGAGTTCTCGCACTTTCAAAAAGATGCGCGCGAGAATTTCCTGATCGACTTTCGCGTTCCCCGGCGGTGGCACAGCGACATACTTCCACTGCAACCAGCGCGCGGAGTTAACGAACGTGCCGTCTTTTTCAGCGAAGCCGCAGCCCGGGAGACGATAGACAGTAGTATTGATCTTCTTCATATCGTCTTTGGTAATGCCCGGCGACTGCCAAAAGTCGGCTGTCTCTTCGGGATAGATATCGCAGACGACGAGGAAGTCAGCCTTCTTTAGCGCCTCGATGTTCTTGTGCGAGTTGGGACCAATCGCGACGCCGTTCATGCCGAAGGCAAACAGGCCTTTCACTTTGCCTGCGTACATCTCGTCCCACATTTCAGTCCACGAGAACTTGCGATCGATCTTCGGCAAAAAGTGATAGTTGTAGTCGTTTTCCTTCTTCGCCGAGTCGCCATACATCGCCTTCAGGAACGACACCATGAACCTTGGCGTGTTGGACCAATAGTTGTAGGAATCCCATTCCGCCGGCTTGGAAGGAGTCGGAGTCGTGCGTTTGAGAAACGTGGCAAGATCCGTGTCCGAGGGCTGTGGTATTTTCAGATAGCCGGGGAAGATGTCGAAGACGCCGCCCATGTCAGTGGCGCCCTGAATGTTGGAGTGACCGCGCAGCGCATTCACGCCGCCGCCTGCGCGCCCAACATTGCCGAGCAGGAGCTGCAGGATCGCGGCCGTGCGAATGATCTGCGTGCCTACAGTGTGCTGCGTCCAGCCAACGGCGTAAATGATCGTCGCCGCTTTCTTCATGTCTCCGTTCTTGCGAATGGAAGTGAACAGATCGGCAGCTTTAAGGAATTGATCTCTCGGAATGCCCGTAATGCGCTCGACCATCTCCGGTGTGTAGCGCGAATACTGCTTCTTCAGAAGCTGGAAGACGGAGCGCGGATGTTGCAGTGAAACATCGTAAGCAACGTTCGGCGGCAGCATCGGCGGCGGTTTCGGCCCGCCCTGTCCTGATGCGCCCGGTCCACCAGCGGCCTGGTGACCACCGCCCTGGGCGCTGCTGCCTGCTGATGGCGTGGACGGTTGTGAAGCTACCGGCTGAGAGCGCTGCTCAAAATTTTTCGCCGGTTCTTCGCCAGACTTCTTTTGAGCGCCGGTAGTTTCGCTCGAGACTTTGCTTGAAGCACCCGCGGTGGCCGACTGACCGCCGGTTGACGGCCCAACGTTACCGCCTTCTTCGTAGTTCCAGGTAGCCTTGTCGTACGTCAAAGCGCCGCCGTCGAAGCCGGAGAACAAACCATCTTCGGGAAGTTTGAATCCGTCCTTAACGACGAAGGCCGCGTTCGTGTAGTTGATGAGATAGTCTTTCGCGAGGCGATCATTCTGAATCGCGTAGTTGATTACGCCGCCCAAAAAGGCGATGTCCGTTCCGGCGCGGATTTGCAGAAAGAGATCCGCGACCGAGGCTGTACGCGTGAACCGTGGATCGACCACGATCATTTTCGCGTTGCGGGTTTTTTTCGCTTCGACTGGCCACTTGAAGCCACAGGGATGGTTCTCGGCCGGATTGCCGCCCATGATCAACATCATGTCGGTGTTCTTGATGTCGATCCAGCCATTCGTCATTGCGCCGCGTCCAAAGGTGGGCCCCAAACTGGAGACCGTTGGACCGTGTCAAACTCGGGCCTGCGTTTCGAAGTAGCAGAGCCCCATGCTGCGCATTGTTTTGACTGCGAGGTAGTTCAGCTCGTTGGTATCAGTGCAGCCGCCGGTCCAGCCGATGGTTTCGAGACGATTGACTGTGTAGCCGTTCTTGTCCTTCTCGATGAACGTTTCGTCGCGAGTCTTCTTCACCCAACGTGCAATCTCATTGGTCGCATCGTCCCACGAGATGTCTTCCCAGCGATCCGAACCTGGACGTCGCACTTGTGGTTTCAGCAGACGACGTTCGTTTGCAATGTCCTGCTCGAGCGAAGCGCCCTTCGGACAGAGGGTGCCCCGATTGATCGGGTGATCGGGATCTCCTTCGACGTGCACGACCTCGGGCGTCGCATTTTTCGCTTTATCGCCGAGCGTGTGAATGATCACGCCGCAACTGACCGAGCAGTACGGGCAAGTGCTGCGCGTCTCCGTCGTACGCGCGATCTTGAGTCCCTGGGTTTGCGCATACACCGGCGCCAGATTGAAACCAAAGACCGTTACACCCGCGCCTCCGATGACAGTGGTTTTAATAAACGTTCTTCTGGAGACATCCATGATACGACCCTCCGATCGTGGCTACGCACGTCGCATTATTTTTCGGATTGCAAAGGTAAGAACGAATGGGTGGGTTTCGGGCAGAAGTCTGCCGGTGAACCCTGCGAGTAGATATCAGTGAAGGACAAGACAAGGCGAGTCTCCCATCTCTGAATCTAAGAGGAGGTTATAGGGGAATTTACCGGATGAAGATTATGCACATCGGCGGCAATTGTCAACGCCGATTAGGGCCGCGGCTAAAACAGCCACAATTATAGACCAACGAGATTCAATTCGATCTTCGCGTAGCCATGCTCACGCGCCCACACGTCGAGTGGCGCCGCCGCGACCTCATCAACGAGGGGAACGGCAAAACCCAACCGGGTCAGGTCCACACCCTTGATGTAAGACTTGCAGGTGTCGCACGCTTCAATTCGAACGTGGTCGTATTCCGGCGTATGAAAGTATCCGAGCTTCGCCGGCCGCTCTTCGCCGCAGTTCGCGCAGACGACTCGCCGAAATTCCCACGTTGAAAGACATGTCGCGCAGATGAGATCGCGATTCCCGCTTTCGGCATTCGCTTCTTTGCTTTTCAGGAAAGTGACCTGCGGGTTTCCTCCACATAACGGGCAACGACGTTCGGTGTGCGGAAGTCCGCGTCTCGGAATCGCGGTTCCCGTTTCCACCAACCAACGGCCATACGGCTGCAAAAAGGCTTTTGCGAAGAATTGTATATCCGACGGGTTGCGCCAGTGAGTGATGAGCATTTCACTGATGGCTTCATCCCTCGTCTCCGATAACTCGCGAGCTTCAGCGGAGAGACTTTCAGGCCCGTGGGTTTCTACTGTCTTCAGGAGCGCGGGAAGCGCATTCAGAATGGCCGGCACGTCATGCTCGATGTCTCCGGAAGGAAGCCAGTCTTTGCGGCTGCGAAATGAATCGTAAATCTCAGTTTGCGCTCGAAGTAATTGCGCATAGAACGCCAGCAATTCTCTCGACCCGCTGGCTTCCGCGGCCAATTGATCCGCACGTTCGATTTGTTGTGCCCACCATTCGATCATTGAAGTTACGCAGGCGAGCAGACCTGGCAGGGTTTGAACCCGTGTGAGATTGCTTCCGAGGCGCTCGAAAAGTTAACGCGGTTTTTAGTCGAGATGTGATCGACCCAGTTACAGTCTTCGGCGTGATAAATACCCAGCACAAGGTTGCCGACAAAAGGTTCCGAACCACTGCTGCTGAACGACGGTGCCGGCAACGTTACGTGTGGACTCCATGAACCCGAAGATCTCTGCGGCGGAGGTGGGGGCGCCGCGATCGACGGCTGCTGCCCGCGCCCGCCGACGCCCGCTCCACGCGCCGTGAGTGACTCGTCAAATGCGCGGACACATCCGTAAGTCAAACACCCGATAGTCAGACAGGTGAGAGCGACAAAAAGCGCGACAAAGAAGTGCATACCTAAGAAATTAAGCAGCAGGTATGCGGCCCAGTACCACAGCAGAAAGTACTTTCGTAAAAACTCTTTTGAGAAGAAGATTGTGTTACCCCAGACATCATTCGGATCGCGGATAGCGGGCGTAGTTTGTGTCGATACGCCTGCATGGCGAACGCCGAACATCGGTGATGTTGGTGCGCCACTGAAAATGCTTGTTATCATCGGCGAGCCCGGTGTTGAAGGAACCGAACTTCCGCGGCTTCTTTCCTGCCAGCGAATCCAACGAGCGCTTCTTCTATCGGCGGGCAGTTCCGTCGAGATGACTTCACGAGTTTTCGTGGTCGCATCGAGATCCGCCGGCGCAGTCATCCACGTTGGAAGCGTAGAGGTCGTCTTCACGAGATCGAGGAGACAAGGCACGTCCATTGGTTGCCCAGTTGCGGCACTCGCGAGCACATCCGCGAGCCTGCGATGCTCTGGTCCGAGTTCTCGGATCTTCGTGAAAAGACTCGATGACGCCGGATCGATGAAGTCTGCCTTGGTAAAGAGCAGGTTCTCATCGTGATGTTCCTGCCAGAGATCCGGACGTTCGGCGAGCGCGAGCAACGACAGATAGATCACGATTGAAGAGAAACTGTCGAGATTCGCGTCGAAGTGCAGCGCATCACGGCGCGGGTGCTGGTAGTGTTGATGACCAACCTCGCTCGCGGTCCAACCCGCCATTCGACTGACAAAGATTCCGTCGTGATCGACTAAACGCAACTGTCCGTGCTCGACGATGATGTTGCCATGCTGCAAGTCGCCGTGAGCAATGCCTGACGCGCGCAACGTGGCGATCAGTCGCAGCCATTCTTCACCAAGGTGCCGTAGAACGTCGGGGCGGTGCAGCATCTCGTTGATGTAGAGATCCAAAGTCGGTCCCTCGATCCAGTTCATGAACAGGATCGGGAAGCGCTGGCCGCCGACGAGTATGCCTTCAGGCGCGTAAGTGAAATGCGACAGGTAGGAGACTGGAGCGTTCTTCAGATGTTCCTGAATGGCTCGATACCGCTGATCTCGGTCGCCGAGATAACCACGAAAACAGCGCACCGCAAAATCGCCGCTGCCATTCATCGACTTGAGTTTGTAGACGTAGGCAAACTGTCCCGAGGTCACGAGCGGCATTCCGAGACGATCGACCGCGGGCAGCGTGGTGCGCAATACAGGATGCGCGAAGCAGACGGACGGGCACTGTATGGCTTCAGTGAAGTACCGGGCAGAGGGCCAGTATCTCGGGTTAGCTCCGGGTTGCGAAGGAGAAACTACCACTAGCTGATTCTCCGCTGCGTAATCTCGATCCGGACGAGGGCGATGTCGTCGTTTCTTATTCTGCCAGCCAATCGTTCTTCATCAAAGAACCCGCGCAACTCTTCGTCTTGTTTTGAAGTGATGAATTCATCTGCATCGAGATCGTTGGTTTCGAGTCGCTGCAGGTACCACGCGGCCACGCCGTCCGACATCAGCAGCAACACGTCTCCGCTTTCGCAACTGCCGGAATCGATCACGAGCGACTGCATCATGTTTTCGTGCAGAGACGAATCCGAAGCGACGAGCACCGGGTTGCTGTTGAAAGTTTCCGAATCGGAGAGAGGGAGACTCTTCAGCAACGCTCCGCGGCGGCAATGCAGTAGACAAGTATCGCCCAGCGCTATCGCCCGCCATGACGGAGTCTCGGTCTCGAGATCGAGCTCCACGCCGGCAAAAGCTGCAAACGATCCTGTGCGCGCTTTCTCTTCGGAATACCACGACAGGCTTAGACCATTCCACGAGTCGTGAAGTTCCCGTCCTTCTGCCGCCACCCATTCGCGAAATTCTTCGGCCCTTAGTATCGACTCGTTTTTTACCCACTGTTGTACGAGTCTCTCGGCCCAATTGCGGGCGTCGAATGCTTCGGTAGCGCCGTCCGTCACCGCAAACCGGCACCTGTCAACATCGAGCGCGATCGCGTCTTCGCACTCAAAAGCGTCATGGCCCAACTTCGGCAGCAGCAACTGCCGCGTTTGCAGTTCCCACATCACGCTCTGTTTGACAGAACTCAAGCCAGCTCCGTTCTACTATCATCCATCCATCGATAAGGCGTCATGCCCGTCAGGCTGGTACCGATTTCGTAGAACTGCACGATCGACGATGGATCGCCGTTGAAGACAAACCCTCTCGAACCCTCGAGCGCGTGAACGCCGAGTTGAGCAGCGGCCGACAGGAAATTGGCCGGCAAGCGACTCGAAATCTGAAACAGCGAGCGCGCGAACCCATCGGGCAGAGATCGTTCCTCGGGCGGATACTCGATCTTCGAAGCTCGTCGCGAAGAGATGTGACAATTAAAGAGCAGCACCGGGCCATCATCTGTTCGCAACGACATGATTTGCCGTCCGATTTCTTCGGGATCGCCGTCGCTTGATTCACCGTCGGTGAGATGCAGCACGGTCGGAGGAAATCCGCGCGGGTGTTCCATGAGCCAGCTCTCCAGGATGTCTTTCACTTTCGCCAGCCCTTCACACATCGGCGTTTTCCCGTCAGACGCCGGATGGATCCAGACAGGGTAACGCACAGGGATCTCGACCCATCCGCCCGCGCCGTCTGAAACTCTCTTGTAACTGCTCTTCACTTGCAACGGATAATCGGCGACCTCCGCAATCGGCACGAGGTTTCGCGCGCCGAGCGGGCCGGAAAAACACGTTCCCACGTGCCGTCCATAACCTATGACAGATACGTAGTAATAATTTCTGACTTCCTCGGTTTTAGTGCAACGAATCACAAGATCGTGAAGCGTGTGATTGACGGCTTCGGCGACGAAGTCGCACTTCTTCCGCGTCGAGTCGCCGCTAAACGGATCCGCCATCGAGCCTGATTGATCAATCAGCAGAATGATGCAGGTGGGGTTGGCGCGAGTGATCTGGGCGGAATACATTGCGGCTTATTCTATTACCGAGCGCGCTCTCAATCCAAAGTGCGCAGGATGCTGAGGTAGATCACGAGGGAGAGAACAGTGGTGGACTGCTCCGCTATGTCAGTGATAATGGCAGCGGACGCGTGTATCGGCCAAAACGTCACGCCTTGAACCAGGAGAACTCCGGATATTGCAGACGCCGGCATACCGATCAGTCCTGTAACGAAACCCATCACGATTCCAGCGAGCAGGATATTCCAGCGATGTCCTTTAGTGAGGTTATAGCTGCGCTTGATTGTCTCCCACGGCGAGTACTGCTCGAGCACGGCCATTGGATAAACCAACTCGAATGCGAGGGTGAGAACGATTCCAGGAATGATTAACATTGCAAAGCCGAGGGCTTGAAGCCCCCACGCCATTAGAGCGCAGACGCTGAGTTTGGCGAGTCTACTCAAACCCCACCGATAGGCTTCGTTGACCTCCGAAGTCGCGCCGGTTTGCAGCAGTTTCATGAGGGTATAAATCAAGGCTGGTGCGATCAAAGCCTTGCACACGAGTCCGAGGGCAAACACTCCAACGGTTAACGACCAATCCTGGTTCGTCTCTTTTCCGATACTGAGAGCTTTAAAGATTTCAAAGGGTGCAACGACGACGAAAACGATCTTGGAAATCACCCAGATGTTTTTGAAGAACAGGCTCAAGGCTGGTCCAAGTACGTCGCCGACTCCGTTGAATGGCGGGATCGACGTAATGGTCGTGACACTGCGAGCGTTGGGATCGGCGGCAGGTTCCGGTTGCGGTAATCCATAAGGGCTTAGTTCGATTCCGCAAGCGCTGCACATTTCGTCAGCGACGACGTTCAGCACTCCACAGCGGAAACACTTTACGTTGGTCATGAGATCCTTTGGGCCAGAGGCGCGCGTGCGTGGCGAGTCGCAGCACGGGAAATCTAACGTACAAGCCCCGATAAAGGCAATGGCGAGGCGTAAATGTTACGTGATCCGCGCCTTGACCATCTGTTTCAAAAATCTCTTTGCCACTTTTCCCGCCACGGTTCCACCGAGTGAGCTGAGTTTTCCGCTCGCAACGACGATACTTGTGCTTGGATCGATCGCCGTATAAACGTACATCGTGAAGAGATCGTGCTTGAGTTCGAGCACCAGATCCGCTTCGTTCGGATCGCGTGTGATCACTAACCCGAGCTGCTGAAACTCGGACCGCTTGCGTAGTTTCGTTTCGATTACGGCTTCGCCGACGAGCAGCGACGACGATTTGACGTAGATGGTTTTGGCTGAGCGGAGAATCGCTGTCGGATTGTAAGGATCTGATTTCGATTGTGGCTTCGGAGCCACCTTCGGAACCGGCGGTGCAGCTTTGCCATCGATAACGACGGGAGGTGTATCCTTGGCCTGCGCCGCAGTCGTCTTTTCGCATACTCCGAACGCCAACAGCAACGCGGCGATCCAAAACAGAGTGGTTGTATTATTGGTGTGTCTCATGCTGCCAGTATCAAACGCCCGGCACTATTTCTTCAGCTTGCGTATGACAGTTTGATGAGTTTCACAGCCAATTACTTGAACGACTTATCTTCCCGTCAGAAAGGGCAACCTAATCCAAAAAAGGCTCGTCTGAGCAGGTGTATTACCCTCTCCCAACCACCTGGTCCTAACTTTCTGGCTCGCTTTGTGACAGTCGTCTTCCTGTAACAGGAGTTTCCAATGAGACGACTAACGTGAGCTAACCTGCTCAGCCAGACAACACTAGAGGAGAATACTCATGCTTAAGACAATCCTGATTGGAACGATCATCGTTGCCTGCGCCTCGATCGCCGCAGCGCAAGACGATTACAAAAAGTTCGAATTCTTCGCCGGCTATTCGCACAACCGGGTCGATACCGGCATCAGCGATGAAGACCCCGACCTGGACGACATCTTTGACGAACGCGAGGGCTTCAACGGATTCAACACCTCGGTTACAGGTAACATCTCAAGGTATTTTGGGTTGAAGTTTGATTTTTCGGGGCACTTCAAGAGCCGCTCATTTCCGTTTGGCTCAACCGCGAATGCAATTGATATTGATTCGCGTCTGTATAACTTTCTCGGAGGCGTTCAGATCAAAGACAACTCTTCCGAATCGACCTTTAAGCCGTTCGCGCATGCGCTCGTGGGTGCGGCGCAGGCTCGCAATCGCGTGAACGTCAGCAACGACGTGTGCATCGCCATCGCGCCGAGCCCATGTCCAATAAATGACACGCTAACGGAAACAGGTTTTGCCGCGGCGTTTGGAGGCGGCCTCGACATTCGCGCGAGCAATCGAGTTGATATCAGGGTTATTCAAGTGGACTACAACCCGACGAGACTGTTTGACAGCACGCAACATAACTTCCGCATCGGAGTCGGAATTGTGATTCACTGAGCGCACAAAGGTTAAGCCACAAAGAGGCACCTAAACCACAAAACTTTTTTCAAAACATTTTGTGCTTTAGGGGCCTCTTTGTGTGGCTACTTTTTGAACAACTTCGCGAACGCCTGGCGAGCATCGGTCGGTGCGCCGGAAGATGTTTCGCGCTCGACTACAGTTCGCGGTATGAACAGTTCGCACGTGTTGCGTGCGTTCTTGTTCACAATTCGTGCTGCGATTGATTTACTACTACATTCGAACCGCGAGCCCGGATCAAAATAAGTGCACTGACGACAGGTGTGGAGGGGTGCATTGCACTTTGGACAATTGCTTTCGAGAGTGATGTTCGTCGGCGCCTTTGCACCGCACGCGGAGCACTTCACCGTCTCGCCAAATGCCATCATCTTTGGCGAGCGTGGTCCTTCACGATCGATAGGCTTCGACTGCGGCTTCGGTCGCTGCGGCTCGCGAGGTGACTCCCGGGCGCTATCCATGTAGCCGCGCTGTCGATATTTGCGGTCGCTCATGACATGCACCTTACCATGTAAATCATGTCTAATGGAACATGCGGCTAATCATTCACTGCCGCGATTCATCCCGAACACGCGATCGAAGAAAGCCGCCACTGCGGCGTCGACCTTTACGAGGTTCGCGTGGCGCATGAAGTGATGCGTGTCGTCGGGTATGACTAACTCCTCGTACGTCACGCCGGCCTTTTCCAATCGTCTTACCAGGTCAGTGGTTTGACTGAAGCGGACGTTGCGATCGTCGTCGCCGTGAATCAACAGCACCGGCGATTTCCAGTTCGAGATCGCAGAGACTGGTGACGACTCCCACGCGACGTCGAGTGCGTGCTGCACGTCCGGGGGCTTTTCATAACGATTCTCGAGCAACGGCCCGGCGCGTTCCGAGGTCCAATTGTGCACACCGTGAATATCCACTCCGGCCGCGAAGAGTTGCGAGTCGCGAGCCAACGCCAGCGCCGTTAGAAATCCTCCGTACGAACCGCCGTAAATCCCGATTCGCTTCGCATCCACCTGGGCCAGCGTTTGCAAATACTCAGCCCCCGCTTTGACGTCCTGATACTCAGACGCGCCCTGCACGCCCGCATTCAACGGCCGGTGGAAGTCGTGACCGTACCCGATTCCCAAACGGTAATTGACCGACAACACGAGATAACCGCGACTCGCGAGGTACTGATTCAACGCGTATGCGTTTGTGTAGTAGTCAGAATAGTGCCAGCCGAGAAGCATCTGTCGCGGTGGTCCACCGTGAACGTAAATGATTGCCGGCTTCTTCGCCGCACCGCCTTTCGGTTCGAACAACTGCGCGTGAACTTCAACACCGTCGGGCGCCTTGTAGACCACCTTCTTCGGCGCGACGAGTTGCGCTGCCGGGAAATCGTTGGGTATGCGATCTTCTGCAAGCGTCATTGGTTTGCCGCCGGACGAAGGCATGACCGCCGGCAGTGGTGGACGTTGTGCAGTCGCGCCGATGTACGCGATGTACTTCCCATCGCCGGTGACGAACGGTGTCCACTCGAGTCCTTTGCCAGAAGTGAGGACGACAGGTTCGGCGCGATCGACCGGCACCTTCACGATGTGACGCCGATCGATATCGTCGACGTCAGTGCCCGCGTTTCCGGCAAACACGAGGTAACGGCGATCATTGCTGATCGAGATGTATTCGGCCATGTAGTTGCCGGGCGTCAGCAACAGCGGCTCGCCGCCGTTTTCCGCAATCGAGTAAAGATGCGGCCAGCCGTCGAGATAAGAGAGAAAGACGATGCGACCGGCCGCGGCCCAGTGCAGATTTGTTTCACCCTGGGTAGTTGGCGGAGAGCCGCGCAACGTAAATGGACTCTTCCAGAGTTGCTGTCCATCGCCGGTGGTTGCGTCGGCGGTCCAGATGGACCAGGCCTGTGGGCGTCGTTCGAGAACTGGTTCGGGCGCGCCGCCGTTGCCGGGGCGTCGCACAAACGCGATTCGCTTTGCGTCAGGTGACCAGCGCGGGCTCGAGTCGCGCGAAGTCGAGGGCGCGAGGTAGACAATCGGAGTTGACTCGTTTGTGTAGACGCCGATGAAAGAGTGATCACCGCGATTTGAAACGAAGGCGAGTCGCGCGCCATCAGGCGACCACTCAGGCGAGGCGCACTCCCCGCGTGCGTAGAAGAACCGCTTGGCTGGTGTCGAGCCATCGAGCGCCGCCGACCAGATGGCGCGATCTTTAATGAAGACCGCCTTGTCACTCTTTGGTGAGATCACGGGCTCGTCACCTTCGCCCAACAGCTTTGGCTCGCCACCCGCAAACGGAGCGCTCCAGATCTGAACCTTCATTTGTGTCGCGCCGATTGCCGGATTGACGCCGACTGAACTGTCGAAGTTTGAACCGTGATCTCCGCCACGAACGTACACCACGTACTTGCCGTCAGCGGAAATGGAAAGACTCGTCAGCTCCTGTCCATCATCGGAGTTGTAGTTCGTCAACTTTCGCGCCTTGAACTCAGGTCCTTCCGCAACCCAAACGTTACGCGCGCCACGTTCGTTGAAAGCCCACGCGATCCGCGAGCCCGTTGCCGACCCGGTCAGTTCGTTCGGAAATGGATAGCCTTTGATCTGTTCGACGGTGAACGACTGCGAGGCGGCCTGCTGTGGCGACGGAGTGAGCGACGCGACTACGACAAGTGACAACAAAACAACCGTGTTGCGCATGAACCCGCGCTCGAGGAACATTTGCATGAACATCCTCCTGCTTTGGCGAGATCGACTGGATTGCTGCGCATCCAATCACACTCGTGTTCTTCTTGCAAGTCGTAAATCCTGTAATCATCTTCCATGTGCTAACCTACCGATTATCAACTCGGAAAGGATTTCGATCATGTCTCTTATCAGCGAATCAACTCTGCCTGGCGTCGGCCGCAAGTTTCAAATCGAGACTCTGAGCGGAGACAGATTGGTCATCGTGATTCATGACGATGGCACGAGGGAGCTTTATCACTTTTCGCGTAAGAGCATGGATCGGCCGGCCTCCGTCTTGAGACTTTCCGACGGGGAAGCACGACAGATAGCAGGAATCGTCGGCGGTTTGACGTATGTGCCGAGGAGTCTGCCGACCGCGGAAGTAATTCTCGAAGACCTCGTGTTGGAATGGTTCACGATCGAGCCCGGCGCAGCATGTATCGGAAGAACCATTCGCGATCTTCAGGTTCGCACAGCAACGGGCGCGTCTATCGTCTCGATTATCGAACCCGACAGTCAGAAAAGACTCAACCCCGAAGCCGATACTGTTTTGAACGAAGGTGCGACTCTGATCCTCGCCGGGGACCGCCGCACGATCAGTGCGGTGAAGCGTTTGCTGGTCCGTGGAAGGACGGAGTAAACGATGGATCACCTGATTTTGGAGATCGGTCTGGCGCTCGGGCTCATCGCGTTGGCGGTCGGTCTGGCTGCTAAACTGGGTTTCTCCAACGTTCCATTTTTGATTGTGATCGGAATGGTGGTTGGACCACACGCGCCTCAGATCGGAGTTTTCGATTTCCGCTTTATCGAAACTGAATCGCTGATCTCCTTCATGGGACGCATCGGCGTGCTCTTCCTGCTTTTTTATCTCGGGCTCGAGTCGAGCGTCACGAAATTGATTCAAGCGGGCCGTTCGATTCTCGCCGGCGGTTCGCTCTATATCGGCATCAATTTCACGATCGGATTTTCCTACGGATACCTGACGGGCTTTCCTTTACGCGAAACACTCATCATTGCCGGTTTGACGACTGTTTCGTCGAGCGCCATTGTCGCCAAAATTCTCTTTGACTACCGCCGCACGGCGAATCCTGAAACGGAATTGATACTCGGCATCACGATGTTCGAGGACATATTTCTCGCCGTGTATCTCTCGCTCATCTCCGGAATCATTTTGAGTGGGGCGAGTTCGTTTGCGGGAGTCGCTTCCTCGGGCGGCATCGCGCTCGGTTTCATCGTCGCGCTGCTGGCGGTGGGAAAGTGGGCCACACCGGTTTTGAACCGGCTCTTTCGTATTTCGTCAAACGAAGTGTTCGTGATCGTCGTCTTCGCGTGTCTGTTTCTGCTTGCGGGACTTGGCGAGACGATCCACGTCGCGGAATCGATTGGCGCGCTGCTGTTGGGTTTGATACTTGGTGAGACTGAACACAGTGAGCGCATGGAACGTCTGATCGTTCCGTTCCGTGATTTCTTCGGCGCGATCTTCTTCTTCAGCTTCGGACTGTCGATCGATCCGTTCAGCCTCGGTGGTGCGGCCTGGCTTGCAGTAGGCGCAGCCCTCCTGTCGCTAGTCGGCGTCGTGATCGCCGGACTGATTGTGGGTAGAGCTTCGAAACTACATCCGGTGGGTTCGCTGAATACCGGGTTCACCCTCCTGGCGCGCGGCGAGTTTTCGATCATCATTGTGAACCTTGCGATCGCCGGTGGTTTGCTCGCGGTGTTGCAGCCGTTCGCCGCGCTGTATGTGCTGATCTTGGCGAGTGGCTCACCTTTGTTAGCGAAAGAGTCCGAGCGCATTTACGGTTTGTATGCGAGAGTTATGACACGTCTGCGCAAGCCGGCAGTCGAAGAAGTTGACGAAGCGGAAGAGGCAGAAACGTAATAGACCAGAGAGGGCATTCATCATGGCGCAGGAGCAAAAGGATAATTCGTTACGAAAGCACGTACTCTATCTGCTGAGAGGCGGCGGCGCCCATTTATCATTTGACGATCTCGTCAATAGTTTTCCGCCGGACCTGTGCAATCGCCAGATCGAGGGACTACCGTACACTCCCTGGCAAGTGCTCGAACACCTGCGCATTGCGCAATGGGACATACTCGAGTTCAGCCGCGATCCAAATCACGTCTCGCCTGAGTTCCCGAAGGGTTACTGGCCCAAGCCGGACGAGTTGGGAACGCAAGAGTTGTGGCAGAATACGGTCGATGAGTTTCGCAAGGATCTGCGAGCGATGGAAGAGCTCGTTGAGAGTGAATACACCGATCTGTACGCGAAGATACCGCACGGCGAGGGCCAGACGATCTTGCGTGAAGCACTGTTGATTGCCGATCACAATGCCTACCATCTCGGCGTGCTGTCGGTGATGTCGCGGATTGTGAAAGTAAAGGCCAATTCATAAGAGCACACGATTTTTATGACGGGGCGCTGTGCTCCTTTGTGGCTTTTTCGCGACCGATGGCTTCTATCTTTTTCCTTGCTTCGCGCGCGTTCCATTGAGCGACTTTCAAGTGGTCGCCCGTCATTTTTAAATCCAGATTTTTCAGGCAGGCTTCCGCAGCAGTCAGGTTTTTGAGGAGGTCGTTGAGGCTTTGATACGCCGCGCGCAGTTGTTCCAGTTCAGATTCTGAGCGCGGAATAAAGCCAACTGAGGACACTTCGGGAACGTAGCCGAGCAATTTTCGGTTGGCAAATAAAACCCGTGCCTACAGTTGAAATACTGTTGCACTTCTGAAACAACTCCGTGAAACACAGTTGGCATCGTTTCGGCTGAGGAGTTTAGCTATGAGTCAAGCAGGGATAACAGACCGGGAAACTTCAAACACAATCAAGGACCCGGACGATTGGGTAACGGGTGATGAGGAGATGACGGGCGCGCAGCGTTCGTACCTTCAGACGCTTGCCGAGGAAGCTGGTGAAGAGATCGATCCGAATCTCACCAAGGCCGAGGCATCAAAGCGCATTGAAGAGTTACAGCAGAAGACTGGTCGTGGCATCGACCACTGACGCCCAACACTAAACCACAAAGAAGCATAAAACGCCTTTGCTATTCCACGAGGCGTTTTGTGCTTTTTGGTTGTGGTCCTGCTGACATCTAGACAACCTCCTACCGACCGCCTATTCTGGGCTTAGCCCGAAATCCCTGATACAAATGACGGACAGTGATCTGGAGTTGGTGTCAGCCTGCCGACGCGGTGATCAGCTCGCGTGGGATAAACTGATACGCCGTTATCAACGGCTCATATACGCGATTCCGCTTCGTGCCGGACTCGACGAAGACCACGCGGCGGAGATCTTTCAGGACGTTTTCACAACGCTCTTCGAGAAACTGAACGACATCGAGGAACCGGAAAGACTACAAGCGTGGCTGGTTACAACTGCGCGCCGCAAGACCTGGCGAACGATCTCGAAAGCGCGAACTAACCCCGGCACGGATACCGAACTGTCCGACGCTGCAGCGATCCCGGATGAAGCGCCGCTGCCCGACGAACAGTTGTTCATGCTCGAAGAGCAACACCGGGTTCGCAATGCTCTTTCGTCGTTGGACGAGCGCTGCCGGAACCTGCTGCAGATGCTTTTTTATCGCGTGGAGCCGCCCTCGTATGCGGAAATCGCGGCTGCACTGGGGATTCCCGAGGGAAGTATCGGCCCGACGCGAGCACGTTGCCTCGCGAAATTGCTCCGCACGTTGAAGAAATAGGTGTTTTGCCTCACAAAAAGGCACAAACTGCCCATGTGAAGTTTGCGCCGTTTGTGTATTTTCTGATACGCGGTACGCTCTGTTGAATCGGCTGCCAGAGAGTTGGCTATGAATACCGAACAACACGTCTCGCTGGAAACCCTGGCGGATATCGCAGACAACCGCTTGACATCGAAAGCGCTCGACGCTGCGATGTCTCACGTCAAAACCTGTTCCGCGTGTGATGAAAGACTGCGGCGCTTGCAGCAGTTGATCTTCACGATGAAGAGCGACACGGCGCCGGACGCTCCTCGCGACGTCTTGCTGTCGGCCATCAACATTTTCCCGGCAGGAGCGCCGTCGTCCTTGCGGCGTATTGTTGCGACGTTGATGTTTGATAGTCGCAGCGCGGGTCCGGCTTTTGGGATGCGCTCACTTCATAAGGCCTCGCGCCAGTTAGTCTATTCGGCGCAAGAAACCGATTTGGATCTGCGCATCACGATCCAGAACGAAGAATGCATCGTCACTGGACAACTCCTGCGAGACACTTGTGACGGCGGTGTGGTCGAGATTTCAGGTACGACTGGGTCCGCAGAAACGAGTCTAAATGAGCTGTGTGAATTCACGCTTCCCGCGATCCCGGTGGGCAACTATTCGCTCAGGGTAAGAATGCCGGATGTTGAGATTGAGATTCCGGAACTGGAACTCAAACACTAACCGACCAATGCAGCACACGGAACTGGCAGCGCTTCTCGTCAATTCCAGCAATGTGATCCAGGAAGCATTGCTTTGGGAGAACTCTACCCTCGCGGACCTGGAGCTGGCCTACTGTTTGAAAGACATCTGTCTGGACGGATGGAGTAGCCATCCTTCACAAGCGCTCGGCGCCGCGGCCTCACTGCAACGTCTCGCGCAGATTCGGCCGAACCCTGAAATCAAGGCCCTCGCGGCGTGGGCCGCCGGACTCAAAGCCCTCATCGATGGACAAATGCTACCGGCGATCGCCGAGCTCGAAGAGGCCGAACGCCGGTTTCTCAGCATCGGCAAAATTCATACGGCCGCAGCGACACAGGTCAGCAAGCTGATCGCTCTTTCGATGCTGGGACGTTACGAGGAAGCCATCGAGTGCGGTCTTCATGCGCGCGAAATTTTCCTCGCCTACAACGACCTGCAAGCCGCCGGCAAGATCGAGCACAACATCGGTAATCTGCACTTTCGCCGTGATCGCTACCACGACGCCGAGTTATTTCAAACCGCAGCGCGCGAACGGTTCGTCATGCTCAACGATCAGAAACAGCTCGCGACGGTGAATAACTGCCTCGCCAACACGCACGCGCTGCTGCACAAGTTCAAATCCGCCGAAGACTTGTTCGAGCAGGCGCTCAAGCAAGCAGAAGCATCTGAACAGCCCGTCACGCTTGCAGGGATCGAAGGCAACATCGGCCTTTTTGCCCTCCTGCAAGGTCGCTACGATCGCGCACTCGACTACCTCGAACGATCGCGCCGGCGCTACACCTCACTCGGGCTCACGATCCAGGCAGTCCTTGCCGAGCATGAAATCGCCGACGCTTATCTCGAACTCAATCTCGCGACCGAGGCGCTCGAAATCTACGACCGCGTGATCCCGATCTTCGCGCAGCACGGCATGCGTGCCGAACAGGCCCGGGCACAGGCTTATCGCGGCCGTGCACTGATGCTGTTGGGCGATGCGAAAGACGCGCAGCGCTCGCTCCAGCAAGCACAACGACTTTACGCGGCTGAGCAAAATCCGGTGGGCGCCGCGTTGGTCCAGTTCACGCACGCCCAACTACTCTACCGCGAAGGAAAGTTTGAAGGCGCGCGAATGATGGCGGGTCAAGCTGAGCCGCCGTTGTTGATGTCCGGAAGCTGGCAGCGACTGCTGCTCGCGCGTTGGTTGCGCGGCGAAGCGGATCGCGCGCTCGGAAATCTCGACGCAGCGCGTAAGCTGCTCGAACAAACGCTGTACGAAGCAGAAGCACACGGACAACCGCAAATCGCAGAGCGTTGTTTTAGCTCGCTTGGTTCACTGGCTTTGCAGCAGGGAGATTTGAAGCTTGCTGAAGAGACGTTCAAGAAAGCAATCGAGTTGACGGAAGAGCTGCGTGCGCCAATCCCCGGCGAGGAATTTCGCACCGCATTCTTCTCGAACCGGACGTCTCCCTATCACGAACTGGCAAAACTCTGTCTCGTCGAAGGCGACACGCGAGTCGTCGAAGCGTTGGGTTTCGTGGAACAGGCCAGATCGCGAGCGCTTGCGGATGCGTTGGCAGGACGTATCACGTTCGCCACCGAGGCGCGCGATGATTTTGAAGCGCACCTGCAAGAGCAAATCAGCAAATTGAGCGAAGAGCTGAACTATCTCTACAACCAGATGCATTCTTCCGTTCGGGGCACAGTGCAGACCCGGGAAGCGAATTCAGAGCTCGAGCGCGAACTTCTCAAACGCGAACGCAAGCTGGTGGAGATTACGCGCGAACTCCAACATCGTGGCGCAAGAGGCGAAAAAGCCAGGCACGAAAAAGATTACTTTACGATCGCTAAGCTACAGGCTGCGCTCGGCGCCAATCGCGCGCTGGTTGAGTACACGACAATCGACGACAAGCTCGTTGCGTTCATCGCTACGGATCAGGGCGTCGAGGTCGCTCGCGATCTCGGAAATGAAGCTGAGGTCGTCGCCAACATCGAACGCTGTCGTTTTCAGATCGATACGCTGCGCTACGGGTCAACGCAAGTTCGAAATCACCTGCCGGCACTCGTCGAACGTACGCGAAAGCACTTACGTTCTCTCTACGATCGACTGCTACGAACCATCGAAGCGAAGATCGGTGACCGTCACCTCGTGATTGTGCCGCACCGCGCGCTCCACTACCTGCCGTTCCAGGCATTGCACGACGGCAAGAGTTATTTGATCGAGCGAAGGGAAGTTTCCTTCGCACCCAGCGCTGTGGTTTTGCAGGAATGTCTCAACCGTCCGCGGCATCAGTTCCGAAGTGCGTTGCTGTTGGGAGTTGCTGACGAACAGATTCCCGGTGTACGTGAGGAGCTACACGCGCTTGACGGCGTGTACGCGGAAGTAAAACGATTTTCTGATGCAGCCGCCACGACTGACGTGTTGCGCAAAAACTCGAGCGACGTTGACGTGCTTCACCTCGCTTGCCACGCGCAGTTTCGTTCTGACAACCCGTTGTTCTCTTCACTCCGGCTCGGCGACGGATGGTTCACGGCGCGCGACGCTTATGGGTTGAAACTTGATTGCGGGCTCGTAACGCTGAGCGCGTGTGAAACGGGGATGAATGCGGTTGCCCCCGGGGATGAGCTCATGGGGCTGGCGCGAGGGTTTTTATCTGCCGGATCACCGACAGTGATGATGAGCCTGTGGACCGTTGACGATGAGGCGACGACGGAGTTGATGGCGGAGTTTTATCGTGAACTTGCCGAGACTAAGTCGCCCGCGGCGGCGTTGCGTGCGGCGCAACTGAAGTTGCTCCAGCAACGGTCGCATCCGTTTTTCTGGGCGCCGTTCGTGGTGGTCGGCCGTTGGTGATCATGTTACAGCTTGAACGTCTGAAATCATTCTTGGATACAGTCTGTACAGGGAGCGGTGGCGACCTGGTCCACGAGTGGAGTCAAGAATCTTTAGAAATATTGCATGCTGATCGCTGACCAGGTCGCTACCGCTCCCTGTACTGACTGTGTCCAAGCCCGGCGTCGGACTTTTGAGGCAAGGCCTCATCTCGTCCTGCAATGTTGGCAACGGGCGCCGTTTTGGGTATTTTAGGTTCGTCTCTCCGACAGTTTCTTTCCCCCATTCAGAATTCTGCTCGTAAGAGGGCTGCTTGTGCGTCGAGTTCTGACCGTTTTGGCTTTACTGCTTCTGGCTGTCTGTCTGCTCCTGGACATCCGGAGAAGCAGCGTCGCGAACGCCAACGACTCCGAAGAGTTCGTGGCGGGCGAGGTCGTCGTAAAACTCGCATCCGCCGGCGATCTGCCCGCCATTGCAGCCCGATATTCACTCGATCCGGTTCCGCTCGATCAGTTCGGCACTCGCCCAATTTACAGACTGCGTATCACCGATAACGCTTCGGTCACCGATCGGGTAAACGCGCTCTCCAGTGATTCTCGCGTCGTTTTCGTCGAACCCAATTTCATCGCGAAACCGCCTGTCGGCGGCGGCAATACGTGGAGCGTCGGCAACACATGGAGTGTTGGCGGCGATTACGGAACGTTCGTTGCGCAATGGGCGCCACAAAAGATCGAGTTGTCTTTGGCCCATCAAGTGACAAAAGGTGCCGGGCCAAACGGTCCCGTCAAAGTCGCGATACTCGACACGGGCGTCGATACAACGCATCCGGCACTCGCCGGACACCTGCTGCCGGGCTGGGACTTCGTTGACAATGATAACGACCCGACCGAAGTGGGTGACCAGCAAACCGGCCCCTACGGACACGGCACACATGTCGCCGGGCTGGTGGCGTTAGTTGCGCCCGAAGCCAAGATCATCCCGGTGCGAGTGCTTGATTCACACGGCATGGGAAACATCTGGGTGTTGGCGGAAGCGCTCGCCTACGCTGTCGATCCGGACGGCGATCCGCGCACCGCGGACGGCGCCGACGTGATCAATCTCAGTTTGTCCACCCTCCGGCAAACGCGTTTGATAGGTGGTCTGCTGGCGAAAGCTTGTGGCGGCTCGAGCAGCGATCAGGATTTTCCTGTCTCATCAAATCCTTATCTCGTAGTGGTTGCTGCTGCCGGAAACGGCGGCGATACGACCAAGCAGTACCCGGCAGCGGAAAACGTCGACGGCCTCATCGCTGTGGCAGCATCGACTATCGACGACACGCTCGCCTCTTTCTCCAGTCGCGGTTCATGGATTCAAGTCGCGGCGCCCGGACAGGCGATTCTGAGTACCGTGCCAAATGGTCAATACGGTACGTGGAGCGGGACGTCGATGGCGGCGCCAATCGTCGCCGGGGAGGCAGCGCTGGTCCGTGCAATGTATCCCTCGTTGGCGAATAAAGACCTCGCTCGCCATGTCGAACGTTTGTCGGTAAGCATCGGCGGAGACGTGCCATTCCGTGTTGATGCCGGTATCGCCATCACCAGCGTTCCCGACGGCGAATCAAGTCCGACTCCAACACCAACGCCAACACCAACGCCGACACCAACGCCGACACCGACTCCAACGCCTAGCCCCACACCCGCGCCGAGTCCGACTCCGACGCCAACCAAGCCGAAGAAGACCCGGCCTTAATGTTACGTAATCATTACATCCGCTAGAACTTTCCTCACGTCACGTATTTTTCCTAACCCTGCCTGCACTGTGTGTCTGGTCGAACAGTCTCCCTGACACGCGGCACCATTCATAAGAACATCATCACGGGAGGGAAGGATGCGGAGGCGCAGGTTATTACTATTCACATTGGGTCTCGGCCTCATTGCGGCCGGACTTGTAATTCGGATTAATTTTCCTGCAAGCGCAAGTGCAAGCAGCCTCATACTCTCACCTAATTTCCAACCACGAATCCTCAGTACTTCCGGCGAATCACCGCTGGAACTGCGAATCTTCACCACCGCAGTTAAAACAGACAGCCGCGGCCGCATCATTACAGGTCCAACCAGCGATCCCGTGAAGAACATCGTCGGCGCGGAGCCCGCGGGTGAGCGCGGCGGCATGCAGCGCTTCACGAAGATCATGTATGGGGCGAGTTATATCGACGGCCGTCCCGATCCGGGAACGCGTATCGATCCCAATAACCCGATCGTGAAGAGTGGTAGCCAGGTATGGCCCAACATCAAACAGCCATTCCGTAGTCAACCGCGCGCGATGGCACTGACCGCGGACGGCCGCAAACTGTACGTAACCCTCCCGGGAAGGGAAGGACATCCGGACTGGCGCGTGGCCGTCGTCGACACTTCAAATCATCGCGTTATGAACTGGATCGATCTCCGGCCGAGTGGCGTTACTCGCGGTCTGCGACCGATCGCCGTTAGTCTCTCGCCGCTGAATAACAGTATCTATCCGGTCCAATACGCTGTCATCCTCAACCAGTATGCAAACTTTGCCAGTGTGATCGACACCACGAACGATTCCGTAATCGGCAACTTTGAAACTGGCTTCTACGCCGAAAAAGCGCTGTTCAATGCGAACGGTACGCGGCTGTATGTCACCGATAGATTCAAAGACTCGGTCCACGTGTTCCGTGTCGACGCCGGACCGTTCTTTACACAAATCGCCGAGGTGCCGACGGGAAACACAACTCTCGAGCGAACGAACCCGCGTGACCTCGATCTCAGTGCCGACGGTAAGACTCTTTACGTCGCCAACACGTTGGGCCATACCATCGCCGCCATCAACGTTGAAGGTGATGCAAACACGCTCGTCAAAGTGTTGCCGGTCGGAGGACTCTCGACAGACGTAAAGATCGCAGGACGCTGGGGAATCGTATCCGGCCAGGAAACGAACACGCGACTGAACGAGCCGGAAAGCGGTCACGGAGTGCCGACGAAAGACGGGAACGGAACCGCGATTCGTAACAACGGCCAGCCGCTCGGCTATCTGCCGGTCATGTCTGACGCGACGAAGGCGACGACGTTCGACGATCTCGGTAGTGAGTTGAACATCTTCGACACCACTACGAATCTCTTCGTTTTTCGATACGTCGACGAAGGTCGCGATGTCTCGCAGCTCGTCACACCGGGACAGTTCGTCGACCTGCACGACCACACCGACGCGCAAAAGATAATCAAAGGCAGCGGTCCGGAACAGATGACGATCAGAGGCGGTCTACTGTTCGTCACGATGACGAACTCCGAGAAGGTCCAGGTATTCCGGATCAATCAGAACACAACTGATCCTTCACAATTGCTCACGCCGCTCGACATCGAGTTTACCGGCGGCATCACGCCGCAGGGTGTCGAGGCTTCACCGGACGGCCGCACGATTTATGTCGCCAATTTGCAGACTGAAGACGTGTCGTTTCTTGGTGTCGATGCGAACGGAAACCTACAGCGCCAGGGGTTCCTGCCCGTCGGAGTTACACCTTCAACACCGGATCCGGAAAAGGGCGGCAACGGTCAGGGTCTGTTTGCGACTGACGAAGAGAAAGGCTTCCGCTGGTTCTTTTCATCCGCGTACTCCGACGACGGTCACAAATCATGCGGCTTCTGTCATTGGGACGGGCGCCACGATGGTTGCCAGTGGAACGTTGCGGCGAATGCTGTCGGCGGCGTGAAGGTCTGCCCGCAGAACAAGGACATCTCCGATAACTGGCCTGAATGGTATGAAGGTCTGAACAACGACTTCATGGCGTACGCCTCGGCGTGCAATGGCGAAGTTCTTCTGGGCGAGCGAGCCCCGACCCCGCTCTTTCCACAGGCGAACCAGGTCGATCGCATGAAGGCGCGCGAGGAGTTCGTCTTACAGAAAACTGAAGAGAACTCGCTTGCGATTGGTCGTTCGGATCTGAGTGGAAAAGCCTTCAAGGTCGGCTACTTTGACATGGCTTATCTACAGATCCTCTGGTCGCAGAACGAGCGAAGACTGTTGCCGAATCCGTTGGCCCAGTTTCCCTCAAGCGATCAGGCGGCAAAGATTGCTCGCGGTAAACAGATCTTCTCCACGAAGGTCGCACAAGGCGGGGCCGGCTGCGCTGATTGTCATCACAACGGCAACAAGTTCACGAATGGAGTCGTCGACGACACCTTCCAGGACTTCAACATCCACGAGCCGGGAGTGATCAGCGAGTCGACCGTCGACGGTGATGGCCCATTCTTCCGGCCGGCCAACGATTATTTCTTCACTCGTTTTGCACCACCGCAGGACGTCGGTACACCGCAGAATTTTAGTAGTCGCAACACCAAGCACCTGCGCGCTCTGTGGGACAGCGTGCCGCGCTGGTTGCACTACGGGTTTGCGCATACGTTGCGCGAGTTGTTGTTGCCGCCTGATTCGCCGTTGCTACTGCCCGGCGAGAGAGGTTTCAACTTCCGCACAGTGAGAACGGATCAGCGTCGCGGCGTGAATAATCTTCCGACCGAGGTGCCCATTACAGTCGCGGATCACAGCGGTGGTTTTGCCGGCGACGGCATGGGTCCAATTTATGTGAGTCTCGATAGTCCGTTTGTAAATGGTCCAAACGGGCGGCCGTTAATAGACCGTCTCGGCAGCGACAACCTCGCGCCGCTGATTGTCGGTGGTCAAATCAACCCCGCGCTCGCGGCGAATAACGTGAGAGTAATCAAAGACACGCACGGTAAAACGTCGCAGCTTTCCGCAAGCGACCTTGAAGCTCTGATTTCTTACCTGCTCTCGTTGGATGGAGTTCCGAAATGAGGTTAACGCCATGCATCGCAGAGGTTCGTCCAAAACTGAAGGGTGATTAGGGGAAGCAAGCTTTTGATCGCCCTTTAGGCGGCGCGAGTTCGAAACTCGCGCCGCACTTTTTTATTTAAAGATGACAGGATAAGAATCTTGATTAAATCGTGGTTCGTCACCGGAATAGTCCCGGTCGCGTCAGCTTTCGGCGGTGTTGTCCCATTTCATTGGATGAATCGAACAAATCCTAGTAACATCTGCGCCTCCCTGACTGCGTTGTCACAGTACTGGCAACATCGATCCACCTTTGGAGTTCAGCGATGAAATCACAACTACCCCGTTTGCTCTCCGCCCTGGCCGTTCTCTTGCTGATTTCCGCCGCGGCAATTGCACAACCCGCCACAGGCACAGTGAAGACACTCAAACTCAAGTCAGCAGTTCTCGGCGAAGAGAGGACTGTGTTGGTGCGTACTCCGGCGGGATATGAAACGAACAAGGTGAGCTATCCGGTACTGTACATGACAGACGGCGACGCACACATGGGTCACACGGCGAGTACCATTGAATTCCTTACCCGCAACGGTCGTATCTCAGACTTGATCGTGGTCGGCGTAACGAACACCGACCGTACTCGAGATCTGACACCCGTGAAGTCAACCAACAAGAACCCTGCCGGCGAGCTGCAATTTCCAACGAGTGGCGGTGCAGACAATTTTCTGAAGTTCTTTGAGACTGAGCTCATCCCGGAGATCGAGAAGCAGTATCGAGTTCAGCCGTATCGCATTCTCGCGGGCCATTCCCTCGGTGGTCTATTCGCGATCCACGCGATGATCAGTAAACCCGGACTCTTCAATTCCTACGTTGCAGTCAGTCCTTCGCTGCAATGGGAGAACGGCGAAGCGCTGAAGCGTGCAGAAGATTTCCTGGCGAAGCAGAAGGAAATGAAAGTGACGCTGTTTGTGTCACTCGGCAACGAGCCGGGCGCAATCGGTGAGAGCTTCGACAGCTTCAGAGCGCTGCTTGCGAAGACCAACATTAAGGGTTTCGAGTGGCAAGCTGAGCGCATGGACGATGAGGACCATGGGTCAGTGGTGCTTCGCAGTCATTACGCTGGATTGCGAAAGATATATGACGGCTGGCAAGGTGCCAGAGATCCGAAGAGCGGCGCGGTGATCGGCGGCTTGAAAGGCGCTGACGAGCATTACAAGAAACTCAGCGAGAGATTCGGCTATACGATTCCGGTGCCGGAGGGCCTGATCAATCAAATGGGTTATCAGTTTCTCTTCGATAGTAAACCGGACGAAGCGATCGCAGTGTTCAAGGCGAACGTCGAACGTTATCCCGCGTCTGCGAACGTCTACGACAGTCTTGCGGAAGCCTACGAACGAGGCGGGCGAATCGATCTCGCAGAACCGCTTTACGACAAAGCGCGCGTGCTTGGTCAGCAAAACAACGACCCGAACGCCGCGATCTACAAAGCCAATTACGAACGCGCCCACGCCAAACTAAAAGAGACTGAATCCAGCAAGAAGCAGTAACTGCCTACCATTCGTCTTGACAGGATTGCGGGACTCCATCCTGTAATCCTGTCCTCCTGCTCCGGATTCCTGCCACAAGACTTGCTTCGAAGGTGTCCTCATAGTAATTAGTCACTAACGAAGGAGAAAACCTATGACCTCCGTATCACAGGATGTGCGCTACAGCCTGCGCATGCTGATGAAGCACAAGGGTTTTACCGTAGTGGCCGCGCTCACGCTCGCGCTGGGAATCGGCGTCAATACAGCGATGTTCAGTGTGCTGAACACGTTCCTGTTTCGCTCGTTGCCGTACCCGCAGTCGGAACGGTTGATCAGAGTGTGGCGCACGTCGCCGCACTCTCAAAATTGGCCTCATTCCCCCGCGAACTTCTTCGATCAGCACGACCAGAACACCGTTTTCGAGAAGTTGGCGGCTTTCAACTTTACCAGCCGTAACCTGACCGAAGAGGGGCACACGGCAGAGCGCCTGCTCAGTCTCGCTGCTACTGCCGACTTCTTTCCCCTCATGGGAGTCGCGCCGGCGCACGGCCGCGTTTTCAAACCGGAAGAGTTCGAGCCCGGCGCTGACAACGTGATCGTGCTGACCGATCGTTTTTGGACGCGCCGTTTTGGCAGCGATCCAAACATCGTCGGCAGCAAAATCCAGCTCGACGGAAAGACAGTCGAGGTAGTCGGCGTGATGCCTCCGGGCTTCGACCATCCGCTCCTTTGGGGACCATTCGATATCTACCAGCCACTCGCGTTCACGAAGGAAGAAAAGGCGGTTCGCGGTAGCAACTTTCTCTCAGAGGCTGGCCGGCTCAAGCCGGGCGTCACGATTCAGCAGGCGGAGCAAAGCATGATTGCTCTCGCCGCCAACATCGGCAAGCAGAATTCTTCGAACGAAGGCGACAGCGTGCGACTCGAGCCGCTTCAGCGATCGATGTCTGACAGCATCGGTAGAACCGTCATGTGGTTCACGTTTGGACTCGCAGGTTTTGTGTTGCTGATCGCGTGCGCAAACATCGCGAACCTTCAACTGGTTCGCACGGCAGCGCGATCGCGCGAGATGGCTGTTCGCGCCGCACTCGGTGCAGGCCGAATGCGACTGCTGCGACAATCGCTTACCGAAAGTATCGTCGTCGCTTTGATCGGTGGCGCGATCAGTCTGGTCATCGCGCTCATCGGCGTGCGTTTCATCAGCAATCGTCTCTTCACCGAGTTGCCGGGCGCGAGTGTTCAACTCGATTACAAAGTGTTCGGCTTCGCTCTGCTGGTCTCAGTTTTGACGGGTGTGGTCTTTGGGACTGTGCCTGCGTGGCTCGCATCGCGTGCGGATGTGAACCAGGCGTTGCGAGAGAACTCGCGCGGATCGACTGCCGGGCGATCGCAGCACCGTTTGCGACACCTGCTCATCGTCGGCGAGGTGGCCTTTGCGATGGTGTTGCTCGCGGCCGCGGGACTGTTCCTCCGTGGCTTGCAGCGTTTCATCAATGCCGATCCAGGCTGGCGTGTTGATGGACTGGTAACGGCGCAGATGACTTTGCGCGGAGACAAGTACAAAGAGGCCAAGCAACGCGTGGCATTCCTGAACGAACTCGAAAACCGGCTCAGCACGTTGCCTGGTGTGGAACACGTTGCGATTAGTGGTTCGCATCCGGTGTTTGGTTTCAACAGCAGTAGTTCATTTGTGGTCGAGGGCCGGCCTGAGCCGCCGCCGGAACAGCAACCGGAGATGTTTTATGAACCGGCAAGCATTCACTACTTCGAGACGATCGGCGCACACCTGAAGCAAGGACGCACCTTCAACACGAGCGACGTGGCCGATCACCCGGACGTCATCGTCATCAACGAAACAACCGCGCGGACGTTTTGGCCGAATGAAAGTCCGCTGGGAAAACGCGTGAGCAATTCTGGTTTGAAGAAAGAATATTTTCAGATCGTCGGCGTAGTTAACGACATCGCCTTTCCGGGTGACCTTGGCGAACCGTACACACGTTATCAAGCGTTTGTTCCCACGGCGCAAGCTGCTCCGGATTATCTGATGCTGCTGCTGCGTACTTCCTCGAGTTCAGAAGCGATCGCTAACAGTTTGAGCAGCTCGGTTGCCGGGCTCGATCCGAATCTACCCGTTTACCGTATTCGCACGGCACGAGCTGCGGTCGATCAGGGACTGGGCAGCATCTCGTTGTTGGGAAGCTTGCTCGGAGCGTTCGCGGCAGTTGGTGTACTGCTCGCGGCGATTGGGATTTATGGTGTTGTCGCGTACACGGTCGTGCAACGTACTGGAGAACTCGGAATCCGCATGGCGCTCGGCGCGCAGACTCACGACGTGCTGCGCCTGGTATTGGGCAAAGGCGCGATCCTGGTGTTGAGTGGGGCGCTGTTGGGTCTCGCGGGTGCGTACGGCGTATCGAGACTGTTGATCTCGCTCATTCCTTCGTTGCCGACACGCGATCCGTTGACGCTCGCGATAACGGGTGTTGCTCTCGTCGTGGTAGCGCTGGTGGCTTGTTACATTCCGGCGCGCCGCGCCACGCGAGTCGATCCTCTCGTGGCGCTACGCTCGGAGTGAAAGTTAAGCCGCAGATTAACGCAGATGAAATGGATCTGATTTGCGCTAATCTGCGTTAATCTGCGGCCGAAAATGCAGGAGCCAGCCAGGTTCGCGCTGGTGCTCTTCTTCGTGACGCCGCAGTCTGGCCGTCATCACACTTGCTCTGCCCAAATAGCCGAGCAGGTGTCGCGGATTGTCGCGCCGTACGACCGGCAAACGCCCGATGTCGTGACGCACCATCTTGTCGATTGCCTCGTAAAGTATTTCATCCGGAAAGGCCACGATTAAATTCCGTGTCCCGGCTTCGAGGACCGTGCGTGCGTCCGGCGCCTTCTCGATCGATCGCAGGAGATCACCGCGCGTAATGATACCGGCGAGTTGACCTTCATCGTCGACGATGAGTGTTCCCTGACGATGCGAGAGCTCCGGATGCCCGTTGGCGATCAGATCGGAAAGTTCACTTACTTTCATTTGTTCAGGTACAGTCGGCGGCTTCGCGTCCATAACTTCGCCAACTCGCAATACTGCAAGTGGATCGACACTGTATTCGCGCGTAACGTGAAAACCGCGACGCGCCACCTTCTCAGTCAGAATCGAGCGGCGTAGCCACAACACGGTCAACGCGTGTGCGGCGATGCACGAGATCAGCAGGGCAGGCAAGAGGTTCAGATCGTGAGTCAATTCGAGAGTGAAGATCATCGCCGTCAGAGGCGAGCGCATAGTTCCACCCATCATTGCCGCCATACTGATCATGGCCCATAGACCGGGGTCTCCCAGTGAGATGAATCTTCCTTCGATGGCCCCCAACGCACCCCCGATGATCAACAGTGGCGCCAGCACACCGCCCGACGTTCCCGATCCCAACGATATGGACCAAACCACTGCTTTTCCGATCAGCAGTCCAATCACAACCGGGCCCACCAGCTCGCCTCTTAACAAGGCGTGAATGGTGTCGTAGCCGACGCCGAGCACACGCGGATCGAGCCAGCCGCCGATGCCGACGAACAAGCCGCCGATAGCGGGCCACCACATCCAGTGAATGGGAAGCTTGCTGAAGAGGTCTTCACAGAAATAGACCAGAGACGTGAGCGCGCCCGACGCGACTCCGGCGCTGATGCCGACCAGAAACGCGATCATTAATCCTTCGGCGCCGAGTGGTGCGTGAGTGGTAACCGGAAAGATTGCGCCTGACCCGAGTAGTGGTACGCGCACCACGGCAGCGACCGCGGCCGCAATCGCCACCGGAATGAATGAACGCGGGCGCCATTCGAAAAGAAGCAGTTCGACTGCCAGCAATACAGCGGCTACGGGTGCGTTGAAGATCGCCGACATGCCTCCCGCAGCTCCCGCAACGAGCAGCGTCTTGCGCTCAGCCGCCGACAGGTGAAACATCTGTGCGAAGATCGATCCAATCGCGCCGCCAGTCATGATGATGGGTCCCTCGGCGCCGAATGGACCACCCGTTCCGATTGAAATCGCGGACGAGATTGGCTTCAACACGGCGACTTTCACGCTCATGCGGCTGCGGCCGAAAAGAATCGCTTCGAGTGCTTCAGGAATGCCATGACCGCGAATCTTCTCCGAGCCGTAGCGCGCCATCAGTCCGATAATTAAACCTCCGACCACGGGCGCGAAGATTACGAGTAATCCGAGGTGATGATTGGTGGGCGAAATGAAGTCTGAAGAGAAGCGTTGAAAGAAGGTAAGATTTGTGAAGACGGCGATCAACCAAACGAGTGCTTTGGCTACCACGGCGCTCAACGCGCCAACAACTACTGCCATCAGTGATAAGAGCAAAATTCTTTTATCGCGGGTGAAGTCGGCCAGCCGATCTTCGATTCGTTCCGCGGTCTCGATCATAGTTCCTCCTGGTTGTAGACATAGTTAGGTATTAGAGAATGATTTCTCTGATTCAGTCTAACAAAATGTTTTCTCGCTCGCAGGGTGAGGCGCGGGCGGGTATTGGGCGCAATTATGGTAGTAGCACGTAAAACGTCGATCCTTTGCCGGGTTCGCTTTCGGCCCAGATCTCGCCTTGATGGCCAAGCACGATTCTTTTCGCGATAGCCAGACCTAAACCCGTGCTCGGTTCGCCTCGGGTACTGCGCACGCTCATCTTTTCGAATGGCTTGAAGAGCCGGTCCATCTCCGCCGCCGGTATTCCCTGACCTTGGTCCTTGATGGAGATCAATGCGCCACGCTCTGTACGGTCCAGCTCGACAGTCACAACCGTACGCGGATATGAAAACTTGATCGCGTTCTGGAGCAGATTATTCAGGACCTGCTCGATCTTCTGAGTGTCCATCAGGAGCATGAGCTGTTCTTCGTTACAATCGAGGTTCAGCTCGATGTCTTTTTGTTGGGCCAGCAGCCGGTTCAGTTGAACGTTCTTGCGGAGCAGCTCAACCATGTCGGCGAGTTGCAGCTCTAACTGTAGTTTCCCAGACTCGATGCGTGAGATCTGAAGCAGATCGGTGATCAGTCTCAGCATGAAATCGCTGTTGCGACTGATAGCCGAGACCATCTCGCGTTGCTGCGGCGTGAGTGGACCCAAAGCTTCGCGCAGCAACAGCGCGCTGTAACCGTCGATCACCTGGAGCGGATTGCGCAAGTCGTGCGCAGCCATTCCAATGAACTCGTTCTTCTGTTCATTCAATTTCTCCAGGTCGATCGTTCGCTTAACCAACTCCCGCTGCAGTGTCATCAACTCATTATTCAGCAGCGTGAGTTCGTTGTAGCGCTCGCTTTCTACATCACCAAACTCGTGCGAACGATTATCCTGATCACTCATTGCACGGACCCTCCGGCGTAAACTCGGTCCACCAGGTTGATGGCTTGCTGAGCGTCACCAGCATAGAGATCTGCTCCGACTTGCCGCCATAAATTCGGATCGAGGTGGAACGGATAACCGCCGACCATGATCTTCGTGTCGCCCCACCCTGCGGTCTTACGGGCGAGTGTGATCAAGCCCTCCACTGCGCGCAGGTGAAACGTCATACTGGCTGAAATTCCGAGCACCTCTGCCTTACGCTCGATCACAGCTTGCACGACGCTGGTAGCGGGAGCGTTGGCGCCCAGATAGTACGTATCCCAACCTTCCATCTCGAAGAAATCAGCCACCATTCGCACGCCGAGTTCATGCAGCTCGCCGGCGACACTCGTCGCGACCATCGTGCGGCCCACGCGTTCCGTGCGGAAGATGTGCGGGTAGAGTTGAGACATGATGAACTGTGTGGACGCAGTGCAATAATGCTCGTGTGCCACGCTGATTTTATTCATCTGCCAAAGCCGTCCAATCTCTCGCTGAGTGCGCTGAAAAACGTGGAGATAAATGTCCTTTGGGCTAACGCCCGCGTCGACTGAGTCGAGCACTAATCGCGCCGCCGCATGTCGTTCAGCTCGCAGCAGCAGAGCCAGATATTTCTGTGCCAGTTCGGAATGTGGACCGTCATCGATGAGCGTCGGAAGCTCGGTAGGGAACTCGGGCAAGCGTTTCAATCCGGCATCGATAAACTGGCGAACGGGTGCGCCGGCCTCGGAGGGAAGATTGCCTTCGAGCACTTCCCCCATGCATTCGAAATTTTTTGTCAGGTCGCTAGCGGGGATGCCGCGCGCCGAGAGCATCACCTTGGCCCAGCTCACATAATCGGCGAACAGGGCTGGACTCGATGCACTAAGCGCTTCAGCCAGATACGAGAGATGATACCGTGCATCCTCGAGGCATCTTTCACGACCGGCCTGACCGTAGCGCGAAACAAGCTCGGGCTGCAACTCGTAATGGCGCGCGGTGATCGCCTCTGCCAGAGCAGCGCGTTGCGCGTTTATTTTTTGTCCAACCTCCTTCTCGCTCAACTGCATGGGCGGTTGACCTTTACTTATGATGAGACGTGATTGAAAAAACGGAGTTGGACGCTGCGGGGGACGAGTTTCAGTCCTTTGGGGATGCCGCGGTGTGAGTCGCGATACAAATGGCTATGGTGCCAGGTGGTGAAACTCTGCTCGTTTTCCCAGTAAGTCAATAACCAGACCTCCTGCGGATCATCGACTGGACTGATGACTTCCAGCCGGAGAAAGCCCGGCGCGTCTTCTACCAGGCGGGGACGATTCACAAACGCCTCCTTGATCTCTTCCGCCATGTCATTGGCGATTGTAAATTTGCTCAATGCGACAAACATTAGAACGATTTTGGTGTGAGCGGAGTCTAGCAGAAAAAGCTGGGCCGCCACAAAGCAGCACAAAAAGCACAAAATTCGGCAAAAGCCGATTTGTGCCTTTGGTGCTTTGGGCGGTTTGTTTGTCGGTTAGGCAGCGACGGGTAGTCGTTGCGAATACGTGATCTCAGGAAGGAATTGCACTTCAGAACTGATCTCGAAAACAGTATTGAGCCGCGTGATTTCGAATAACCTGTACAAAGATTTGCGCACGTTTATTAGTTCGAAGTGAATTCCTTTTGCGAGCACCTCTTCGCGCAGTTGTAACAACACGCCAAGGCCGTGAGCATCCACGACGCTGACGTTTCTCAGGTCGAGAACGATATCGCCGGCGCCGGACGCTGACTGCACAGCGCTGCGTAGAACCTCTGTATCACCATTAATAATCTGCCCTTCAAGGCAAAGGACCTCAACGGCGTCCAACTTTTTGGCGTGTACCTTCAACATGATGCCCTCCGGTCGCGTGGTGTTATTTGGGGCGGCTACAAGTATTCCACCTTGTTAACGCTTAAGTTCCACTTTTCTTAACTGACGGGTTTCAGTTTTCTTCCCTTGAGATAACACCGCCGAGCGGGGGTTTTCAGTCAATTTATTTTTAAGGCAGCTGAAGTGATTGTGGGGGCGGCCCTCCGTGGTATCATCCGCAGCTAGATTCAGGCCTCCCAAGTTTGGTTCTCACGTGACGCTCAGCACGTCAACCTGGACACTCCATTCCCCTACTACATCGACGTTCAATTGGGCGCAGCACAACTAGGAGGAAATATGGCAAAGCCAAACGATCGTCACAGCCGATTCTTTACCCGGATCTCGTTTCTCGTATTGACTACATTTTTGTTGACTATCACCGCTCAGGCCGCCGCCCCAGTGGGCCAGACCATCTGGATACGCGCGTCTGCAAACGGACTTTTTGTGTCGGCGGATCAGAACCGCGGCACGTGGGCGCCGCTGGTTGCAGATCGCTCAGCAGTCGACGCCTGGGAACAGTTTCAAGTGGTTGATGCCGGCGGCGGTTTTATCGCTTTCAGATCGGTTGGAACAGGTCTGTACGTATCCGCCGATCAAGCTCGTGCTACTTTTGCTCCACTCGTCGCGGATCGGGCGAGCATCGGGACATGGGAGCAATTTACGTGGTCGGATCTTGCAGGTGGCGCCTTCACGCTCAAAGGAAGAGCGCTCAACCGTTTCGTTTCGGCTGACCTCAATCGCGGTGCAGCACTCGTGTGCGACCGTACAGCCGCAAGTACGTGGGAGCAGTTTACGTGGGGCGCCGTCGGCACTCCGACTCCGTCAGGAGCGCCGCCGGGCTTTTCGCGGCTCGTGTGGTCCGATGAGTTCAATGGTTCGACAATCAGCACCGCGAACTGGGGCTTCGATTTGGGCAACGGCGGCTTTGGTAACAACGAGCTACAGAACTACACCAGCAGACCAGAGAACGCACGAATCTCGAATGGATCGCTCGTCATCGAGGCGCGGCGAGAGAGTTTTGGTGGAAGCGCGTACACGTCGGCGCGTCTGAAAACGCAGGGCAAACAATCGTTCGGCATAAACACCTGGGTCGAAGCCCGCATCGACGCGCCTCAGGGTCAGGGAATCTGGCCCGCTTTCTGGATGCTCGGCAACAGCATCAGTACGGTTGGCTGGCCGTCGTGCGGAGAGATCGACATCATGGAGATTCAGGGCCAGAACCCATTTGTAAACTTCGGCACGATTCACTGGGCCGATGCGAATGGCAACCATGCGTCGTTTGGAGGAACTTTCAATTCGTCAACTTCGCTCTCCGCGGGATTCCATACTTACGCGATTTCGCGCACGTCAACTGCGATCAAGTGGTACGTCGATCGGGTGCAGTATGCGGAGGCGAACATCTCAGGAGGAATCAATAGTACGTCTGAGTTCCAGGGATCATTCTTCATCATCCTCAACGTTGCTGTAGGCGGAAACTTTGTCGGCAGTCCTGACGGCACGACTGTATTTCCGCAGCAGATGCAGGTTGATTGGGTGCGAGTGTGGGGAAACTGAAGAACCCGGCTCCCTTGTAGACAAAGAAAAAGGCTCGTGATCTCACGAGCCTTTTCTTTTTCGATTTAGTGTCCTTGTTACTGAAACCTTGCAGCTCGAAAAAGCGGCTACGGATTTACCTGTACGTTGCCGGATTCGATTGGTATCTGTGGGAAATCATCAGCACCAATAAACTGGCAAGCACTCGGCTCGACCACGTTGTCGAAGAAAACTTCACTGATCGTATCGTTGCCGGCGCCGGGTTCACCATTGTCAAAAACGGTAAAGAAAGCTGCGTCAAACTCATCGTTGAAAACCGGATCGCTTGTCTTCCTGATTGAAGCGCCGAAGCTGGCCCGGTTTCCGTCGATTTGAAGACAGGTGATGTCGAAATGGACATCATACTTCGGATCAAACGACGGGTTGTGCAGTATGCCGCTTCCGCTAACAGAGCCATCTGACGTGATCCTCGCACTGAAGGAAAACTGTCGTCTGACCGTTTTACCCTTGGTATTCTGCAGCAGAACAGTTCCATGGCCCGAGGCTGATGGTCCAGGCGCGGCGGCCAACGTGGGCCACAGCATGGCGGTAGCAGCCACGGCGGTAATTAACAACGCAGCAAAAAGAAACATGTTGATTCGTTTCATGCTTGTCTCCTTTATGACGTGAAACGTTCACGTTGTGAGAAAGAGGAAGGATAGGAGTGATCAAAGGGCGTATGACCATACCCACCACATGACCGGCCCAGTGCACCGCACGGCACAGTTCCGATCGTGTGTACTTCCTGTGGTAGAGCGGCGACAATTTACTAGAAGTCGAAATTACCGTCAATGCGGATGACGAGGTGCGAGGACTCTGTTCGAGCCCTGCCATTTCGCTGGGTGCTGATTTACGAGCAGGGAAACTGGAACTACATCTTTGGAACTTTAATCCAGTCCATCGCACTACCGAGGCGACTGCTCTTCAAATCACGGATACCGACCCGGACCTGGTAGAGACCACCGGGCACGAGCGTGCTGAACCGGTAGATCGATCGCTTCTCTTGTTGGGTCGTCGCAGCAGCGGGAATCGAGCTTCGAGGGAAGATGCGCAAACGTCCGACGAAGCTGTCGATCGGTTTGCCTTTGTCGTCATACAGGATTCCGCCGATATCCACGTCAGCCGCGAGTTTTCCTTCAGTAGGATCAAACGTCAGGGCCGCATCGTCGATTGAGATAGTAACGATCACGCGAGTGCCGATGCCCGGCATTTGACTGAAGCGCAAATCTACTTCGGTCGGTATCTCGCTTTGCGAAACCGGCGCATCGATCACCAGACGCATGTCGTTGTCGCGCGCTTTGGCCGGATCCTTGTCTTGCTTTTTCTTCGTCGTGAGCAACGGCAGCGCGGCTGATTTGAAGTAGCTGCCGCGCACCCGCACCTTGAGATCAGGCCGGTCGATGATGCTGACCTCGATGTTTTTGAACTTACCGCGTTTCTGCTCGTCATTGTCAGGTTTCCACGCAAGCAGATAGTAACTCGACGTTTCATCAATGACTTTTTCAACCCACTTCGACATAGGCTGATTTGTATTGCGGAACGCCTGGCCGCCAGTGTCCTTGGCGAGCGCGTTAAGGCCGTCCTGCGATGCCGAGATTTCTCCGAGCGTAGCGCTATTCAACAGACCGCCGGGTTCGATTGGTTTGTTATTGGTGATGTCGATCGAATCGCTGACGATTCCACGCGCATCGAGTGTGTAGATCACAACGCCTGCGCGGCCGGCTGCGTCAGTTACTTTCCTGATCCGATCGATCGCGCCTGTTTTGCGATCGTTCAGATAAAAGCCATCGGAAATTACAAACACCAGTTTGCGTCCGGGCAACTGGGCGGCGGTGCGCATCAGTCCTTCCAGCAGTCGCAATGTGTTATCGGTCGCCGGCGCAGCCTCCACCACCATCTGATTCGCGCGTTGCATGACCAGAGTTTTGGCAGACTGCGGAGACACTGTGCAGATCGGTTCTTTCGAATCTGCGTAGAAACAGTTCTGCTTCATCATCTCCTGGACGTAGTAGGACATCGCCTGTGGATCGCCTTCGCGGATTTTCGTGGCGATGTACTCCGACATCGGAGGTTTTTCCATGTCGAGTTTTGTGTTGGCGCGATAGTTCAGACGCGCAACGGCTGAACGCAATGCATCCTTGTCGTCGGTGAACTGTTGGAGAAACCCGATCTGCCCGCTGGGGGAAGTGATGGCGACTAAATCGTTTTGCTCGATGCCGCGATCAATGAAGTCAAGCAAGGCAGTCCGTGTCCGTACGAGACTGTCTGGAGCGAGGTGCAAATCGTCGACGAAGAATATGACTGATCGCCGCGATGCTTTAGGTGCGTTGGGCTTGGTTGGCTTGTTTGAGTTTGGCTCGGCAGACTTCGCTTCCTCACGTTGGCCAGTGAAACCGCCGGAGCGGATGATTTCGAAGAAGGAAATTTCCCGCGGCGTGTTGTTGATCTTCAACTGAAACTGTTCGGGTTTCAGACCATCGACGAAGCGTCCGTTCTTGTCGAAGACCATCACGTCAGTTTGGACCAGGGATGTCTCGAACTTGATGACGTCCTGCGCGCCGCTGCTCGACGGCTCGGGTTTCGTCTGGCTGAATACGATGGCGGGAAAGAGGAGACAAAGCGCTGTAGATAACAGAAAAAGTTTAAGGCTCGACATCATTGTCGCTTTCAATCGCTGAGTTCGGATGTAGGGGCGGCACTGCGTGGCCGCCCGTCGTTTATACTGCTGTTGACGTTCAGTTCGCAAGAAAACGCCTTGTAGAGGATCGGATAATGATGCGACTGCATCTCTTTCGGGAGATTGGCAGGAATGATGTTTTGACTCACTGTGCGTAATAGCCGGGGCGCGTGCGCGCTACGAGATCCGCGCGGTTGATGATCGAGACCTGGACCCAGCGCCAACTACTGTCGCGCGTCGCATTCGTTGGTTTGTATCCCAAACTGTAAACCTTGCCGAGATCGTTGATCACTTGCTCGTACACACCGTTGAGGTCCGATAGTTTACGTGCCTGGTAATAAGAACCGCCACTCTCCTGCGCGAGCAGATTAAGCGTCCGGCGCGCATTCTCGTACTCGTCCTTCAGGAATGAGTTACCATAATGCTCCTCTGTATCGAGAAAAATCGGCACGATGAGAGTATCAGTCTGCCGCACTTGTTCGAGCAGGTCGGCGAAGGTCGTCTTCGAACCGCGCAATGGACCAAAACGCATCAACGCTCCGTCGACGCCGTCGCTCATCAGGACGACCGCGCGGCGTCGTTCCAGCGACTTTGGTCCGATCACGTCATCGAGCGTGAATTTCACTGCGTCCCACACATTCGATCCGCCGAACCCTTCCATATTGGTGACACTCGCGGCGAGTTGCGCGCGGTCTAACGTCAGCGGGGAGATGACGGTTGCCGTATCGGAGAAGGTCACGATCGCAAGCCGGTCGGTCGGACGCGCTGCCTCGATAAACCGCAGCGTCGATTGCTTGATCAGGTCGCGTTTGTCCTTGGTCGATCCCGACAGGTCAACGAGTAACACGAGATCGAACGGCACGTCAGTCGAAGCAAAGTAGGTGACGGTTTGTTCGGCGCCGTTTTCCAACACGCGGAAATCTTCTTTCGTAAGTGAACCGACAAACATCTTCGACTTGTTGTTGAAGACGCTGACGTTAAGACTCACGAGGTTCGTTTCCGTTTTGATAACGTCGCCGGGGTCGACTTCATTCGGATTGAGTTGCGTGGAGTCGATCGCCTTGGTAACGGACTCTGTTAATTGCTTTGAGAGTTGGCTGCTGGGCGGCTGCCGGGCTTTGACGAGCGGCTTGCCGTAAGTGCGTTCGAGTTCTCTGACGTACCGATCGAGTGGCGCCAAGCCAAACTCCGCACGTCGTGCATCTACTTTTGTTTCGTCGTCAATCGGATAAAGGACCAGAAACCCGCCCGTGCTGACAGCCTGTGTGCCGAAGAGTTGTTTCATCCCGGCAGTGACGCGCAGTCGATCAAACAGCCCGGCAAACTCCGACTTCTGACTCGGATCTTTTTTTATGACGGCGACGATTACCGGCAGTAAGTCACGTTGCAGCTCGTACGTGCCGCCGTTTTTTAGAATCTGGAACGCGGCGAAGACGCCGTCCTTATCAACGAGCTTCGCGGTGGGCCAACCGTGTGTCTTCAATATTTGACAGAGCTTGACCGTGTGCTCTTCGTAGACCTTGTGTAGTTTCTGTCGCTCTGATTGCTTTGCCTGGTCCTTCTCGACGACTTGCATCAGCAACTCGCGTTGCTTAGCAGACATTTTGAGCAGCTCTTCTCTGAGCTTCTTGTCCGGGCTCGCCGGCGGCGGTGACTCAACGCGAGCAAGCATCTGCTTCACGTCGTCTTGTGTGATGCACGACTGCGCTTTCGTGGCGACCGCACCACAGGCCAGCAACAGCAGCGCGAGTAAAACAAACTTCATTCTAGTTGCTCCGAAGGGGTGCCGCGTTCGCTGGGAAGAAAGCGTTGGGCGTCTCGGTTATTTTACTTGGCCAATAAAGCCGCGTCGAATATGCTTCCTTCCGGAAAGGGAGAGTGTACTCATGACGAAGCGCCGAAACGTCATCGTCCACATCGCCGCCAGCGCAGACGGCTACATCGCGCGTCCTGACGGTGATCTCGATTGGCTGACGTCCCGCCCTGCTCCCAAAGGTTTCTATGGCATCAATGCTTTCATGCGGTCGGTCGACACGATGCTGATGGGTCGAAAGACCTATGAGGAAGGCTTGCGCCTGGGAGGGAAATTTGACTCGAAGGATCGGTACATAGTTTTTTCCCGGCACGCGCCGCCGGCAGACGCCCCGTCAAGTGTGGAGTTCGTGAGCGACGCGATTGGCCCATTTGTGAGCCGTCTTCGAGAGCAACCCGGGAAGAATTTGTGGTTGATGGGCGGCGGCGACTTGATCGCGTCGTTTCTCGATGAGCACGCGATCGACGAGTTCGTCATCAGCGTGATCCCGGTATTTATTGGAGACGGTATTCCATTGATAGCGCGGCGTCACCGTCTCGCGCCTCTGGAGGTGCTGTCCACCGAACGCTTCGACGATGGCGTGGTCCAACTGCACTACCGCGTTCAGAATCCTTGATGATCCGGTGTCGCGCTACGAACAAGGAGCACCTATGAGCCGGCCTGCAATTAATGGCATCGCACCGTTCTTCATCGCGACGGACGTACCAGCTTCCCTGGCCTTCTACCGGGACCTGCTTGATTTTGACGTCGTCTTCGCCGAACCCAGTGACGATCCATTCTTTGGCATCGTCTCTCGCGGTGGCGCCATGATCATGCTGAAGGCAGTCGAGGTCGCACCAGTCCCGAACTATACAAGGGACGCGGCTGCGCGCTGGGACGCGTACGTGAACGTGCCCGATCCGGATGCACTCGCTGCCGAGTACTTGTCGCGCGGCGTTCAGTTCTCGAAACCGGTCAAGGACACGCACGACGGCCTTCGCGGCTTCGAACTCAAAGATGCGGACGGCTATGTCTTGTTCTTCGGCCGTCCTCGATCGTAGTGTTATTCAGGCGCGCAAGCGTCATTGCCACCTGATTGCGCGAACGATATTCGAAAAGTCATCAGTCCACACTCGCGCTCCGTTTGTGCCATTGAGCGGCTTCCATTGGGAGTTAATAGAGAGATTACTAATCTCCGGTGACGCACGGGCCATCACCACCCACTGAGACGGATCCTTGCCCTCGAACGGACCCGGCTTCAAATCGTCAAAGCCGATGCATACCAGGTTCCTGCTGTCTGCCAGGTCCGCAAGGATCGGTTTCAAATCCAGGCTTCGGTTGGAAATATGAAACGCCAACATCCCACCCTCGGCAAGTTTCGCCAGGTAAAGATCAAGCGCTTGCTGAGTGACAAGATGGACCGGGATTGCATCGGAGCTAAAAGCGTCGAGGACGATCAATCCGTAATGGCCTGCCTCAGCGGTTTGTAAATTCAATCTCGCATCGCCTTCAACGATGTTCACTGAAGCCCTTGCGCAGTTCTGCAGGTACGTAAAGTGTGGAGCGTGGGCAATGTTGATGACATCGGGATTGATTTCGTAGAACGTCCACTCCTGATCAGGTTTGGAGTACGAAGCCATTGCGCCAACTCCGAGCCCGATCACCGCGACACGCGTGTTTGCCGGAGCGGCATTGAAGACGGCCATCACCTGGCCCAACGGGCCATTCTCATGATGGTAAGAAAGCGGCTCGCATCGGCGCGACTGATCCACAAACTGCCTGCCGTGGACAGTGTTGCCGCTGTACAAACTATTAATCCGTCCCGTTGAGTCAGTGGTCACGCGAGTTGTCCCGAAGAAATTGCGGACAACGTGGACCGTGCGGTCTGTAGCGCCCGTGTAATAAACACTCGCGAGCAGGATTGCACAAAGGCCCAACGCAAAGCGTGCCGGTCGGTGGCGGAAAAAATGGTTAATGATAATTAACGGGGCACCTAAAACGATGACCAACCTGATGGTGGAAGAGCTGACACGTAAGTAGGTGACCAGTATTGCCAGGCTTACGGTAAGGAGATAAAGTCCTGCGGGATAGATCACATCGTGCAGGTCAAACCGGCTCTGATCGTTGTCAGTCTTGGGGCCGCATTGCAGCAGGCATGCTATTACTATCGCCAACGGATACTCAACCACCGAGGTGAACAGGAGCGGCGCAATCAACACATTGAAACAGCCGCCTAGCGCACCACCGACCGCAATCCATAAATAGTATTCCGCGAGATGAGGGACTGACGGTCTATCGTTCGCCAGTTGCCCATGACAGGTCATTGCCGCCACAAAGAAAAAGGCAAGATTGGCCAGGATCAACGCCCACGCAGGTTCTGTTGCGCCAGAGGCGAGGATCAGCGTGACGACAAGAGCACCCACGATCATGAGACGATTCAGTGATGATGCAAATTGCCTCTTCGTAAACGCCAGAATAAAGGTGAGCAGATAAAGTGCTAACGGTATGACCCAAAGCAGCGGCACCGCGGCTACATCGCTAGTGATGTAGGTTGTAACTCCTACCATCAAGCTCGAAGGAACAAACGACAGTGCCAGCCAACGAAGACGGCGTAACACCGGCAACTTCTGATCGCTCACAACTGTCGAACTTTGGAGTTCCTTGTGAGGCGTGGCATGCAGGGGTTTTAAGGCCAGCGCAATCACACACATCAACGCAATTAAAACTGCAAAACCTACGCGCCATAACCGGTACTGCTCAGGCAAACCGAGGTTTGGCTCCAACAACAGCGGAAACGCTATGAGTGCTATGAGACTGCCTGCATTGCCGGCTGCAAACAGAAAATACGGATCAACTGCGAGCTGATGTCGTAACTTTGAAAACCAAACTTGCAGTAACGGACTACTCGCCGAAAGTATGAAGAATGGCGGACCAACTGAAAACAGCAGACTCTCGAGAAGCCATCGCGTCGGGTCTGCCCGGTGTAAACCGCTAAGAACCGGTGTGTGGACCGCAGATCGGAAAACGTAGACCGCAATCACCAGTATTAGAAGCACGTGCACCGCCCCCTGCAATCGCAGGCTGAGCCATTTGGACGAGACGAGCGCATAAACGTATCCCATTAGCAGCATCGTCTGAAAAAAGAGTAGACACGTATTCCAGACTGCTGGAGTCCCTCCCAAAAACGGTAACAGAGTCTTGGCAATCAGCGGCTGAATCCAAAACAGCAAGCCGGCACTCAGAAATAGCGCGATTCCAAACAGTAGCGGCGGCAGGTAGTAGGTCGGTTTTGTTCGCGACATTTTCAAGGTCCACGAGATTCTACAACGACCCTTCCGGCTTCGATGAAGCGCAAAATTTCTTTGAGAATGACCGGGCCAGGAGTAAACTGTGCCACGACCGCAGCCTCCCATGTTAAGTTCAATCGTAAAACTGTGTGGATTGAGCGTCCTCCTTGCCCTGGTCTATTGCGCCTCGACCGGTCGGGCCAACGCGGCAGTCTTCCGCGATCGGGCGGCCTTCAACGCCGCCTCCCAGAATCTACATACCCTTGACTTCGAATCGCTCTCTACCGTCGATCCCATTTTCGAGGTTGATGGGGTTAATTTCCTGAACGCGAACCCACATTCAGTTCGAATCGGTACTCAGCAGGGAAGCAAAGTCCTGGTGGGAGACACTCTGCTCGAATTCACACGCCTCATCATTTTCCTCCCGCCCGGCACGACCGCAGTCGGATGCGACCAGTTCAGCACGCCGATGATCGTTTCAACCTCGACGGGCGAGAGCGTCACCATGAACCAGTCTGACAATTCGACTTTCGTCGGCTTTGTTTCCGATCAGCCGATCGTGTATTTGATTGTCTCTTTGGACTTCCCGGAGCCGACACCGCCGGTCGTTATCGACAACCTGTCTTTCGGCCAGCGACGTGCCGGAAACGAACCGCCGGTTCCGCAGTTACTCGTAACGAACAATACTGGACGCGCCGTCGCTCTGGATTCGGTGACCACACAGAGTGAGCCTTTCCAGGTTCTCACAAAGCGCAATTTCGCTGCTGATGGTCACACGAGAATCACGCTCTTTCTCGTAGGTGTTGCGCTCACGCCGGCCGATCTAAACTTCGTGATGGTCCAGGCGGAGGATACACAGCAGCATGTGTTGGGGTTGCCGGTGGAGGCGATCGGTCAAGCGAAGAACTTTAGCTGGTTGTCGCAGGTGACCGTTCGCGTGCCTGACACACTTGCCGGCGCGGGCGAGTTGAATGTCAGCGTGACGGTGCACGGGAAAGTCAGCAACAAGGCGCCACTGCGAATCGAGTGAGGTCATTGTGGCCCAAGCTCTAACGCCATGATGTTTTTCCTGTCGCGCACGTAGAGCCGCGTGCCCGCTAGCGAAGGCGCGGTCCAGGATTTATTACTGAGCAGCTCCACTTTCGACGTCACCGTCAAACCTTCAGGCGTTGCACTCGCAAGTAACAAATTGCCATCTTCGTCGAGAATGATGAAACGGTCGTCTGCAAACAGGAATGAAGCCCTCGGAAAGCTGCGATGGCGCCAGACAACTTTCCCTGTCTTGACGTCGACGGCGGTGAAAGGCGCTGGTCCAAAGTCGCCGCTCGATCCGTAGATCAAATCGCCGACGCGAATCGCATTTGAAAAATGAATTCGCATCAGGCTATGCGCCCACACCTCCTCGACCTTCGTCTTGTCTCCAGTGCGGCTGAGTTTTACGACACGGCTGCCGCCGCCGTACCCACTCGAAACGAAAAGTAAATTGTCTGGCCCCCAAACAGGTGTGCTCGTGTTCAAGCCGAACTCCACCGGATGCGGGTGACTCCATAACAAGTCGCCGTTATTGGGATCGACGCCTACGATGTCGCCGTACATGAAAGCAACGAGTTGATCCTGCCCGTCGACGTTGATTATGATCGGAGACGATGTGGAATTCTTGAAGTCATGCTTCTTCCAGGCCACTGAACCATCTTTCTGATTGAAAGCAATGAGCGAACTGGACGATCCACCGACCAGCATCACGATCTTGTCTTTGTACGCGAGGGGACTACACGAGTAGCCATTGACGCGCAGCGTGCCGTGAAACTCGCTGAGTAGATCATGTGACCACAGAAGTTTGCCGCTCTTCTTGTCCAGACAATGCAACTTACCGGTCGCGCCGGAAGTGAAAACGAAGTCGCCGCTAACCAAAGGTGTGGCGTGAGGGCCTGGCCCATTTGACATGTCATACTCGGGCGAGAAGGGTGCGGCGTAGCTGTATTCCCAGACAGTTTTGCCGGTCGTCGCGTCCAGAGCAATGGCGATTTCATTTTCGCCTTTCCGGTACATGGTGAAGAGCATTCCGCGTTCCACCGCGATACCGGAGTATCCTTCGCCCATCTCTCTTTGCCACAATCGCTTTGGTCCAGTGGCAGGCCAGGTTGTCGCCAGACCTTTTGCGTCTGATTTGAAGTTACGGTGTGGACCACCCCATTGCGCCCAGTCAGACGTTTGCGCCAGCGCTGCTGTCTGCGGCGTCAACAAGAGCAGCGCAAGCAGCACGATCGCTTTGCCGGTCGCCCAATGATGTTCTTCAGAGTGCAACATCGTCCTCGCCTCGTTTATTGTTTCGATGGTTTCTTGAAGCTGGACGGATCGATTTGACCGTTGATGGTCATGGCTTCGACTGTCGCCGACAGGGCAGGGAAGGGTTGACCATCGAAGGTCGCATCTATTTTGAATGGCAACGACAACCCCTCAACCGTTCGGAAGTCGGAATAGTTGATGATGATCTGGCCCACCACACCGCCGGGCCCGCGTCCTCTGTATGACTGACTAACGACGCGGCCCGTTCCGGGATCGATTCCGATCGTTGTGGTGAAGTCCGGCAGTTCAATGTCGACGTGTTCCGGTGCCTCATGTCCGGCGAGCGAGGCTTTGAAATCGGGTCGAGTCCTGGCGCGGAACAGAAGGATTAACTCGTGGTAAAGATCCTTCGAGATTGCCGAGCGGCTGTCTTCCGGCATCGGCCGGGCGGCGTTGTTTACGACGATGAACGACTCGGCGGGAGTGATGACCGAGGCGAGAGTGAAATTCGGTCTGACGATCTCCTGCCGCACTGATTCAGGGAATGCGAGTGTCAAAATATTCTTGGCCTGATTTCCTCTCAGCTCTGTCTTTTGAAAGCTGACAAGCTGGTCCAGTTTTGAACCCCCGCCCAAAGCCGCAACTGCTTTTGCGACGAGTTGTTGTCCTCGTTTAATCATCTCCGCCGTAGGCGGTGCTTTGGGTGCAGCGGGTACTTCCAGATACTTCTCCGGAGCGGCCTTGAAAAGTGTTTGGCATTCCTCCGATCCGAAGATGTAGATGCGGCCGTTGTGGACGTAGTAGAGGTCAGGATTTCCGGTAGTGGGTGCGCCCATTCGTGCGCAATGGCCATTCAACTGGATCTCGTACCGCGACGGCTCCTTCTCGAAAATCGCCTTGTTCTCGGCGCTCGCAAACAGATATTGGAACCGGCCTCGCGTTACTTTGTACTTCATGTCCCCCTGGACCTCTTTGCCCTGCGAAAGCATCACCGGGTCGAGACCTTCAAGCGGGATCACTGTTTCGGCAGATGAGACCTGCGCGTTGCGCGTGGCTGCCGAACAACTGAGTACGGCGACTATGAGTAGAAGTGAATAGAAAATCCTGAAAGGCGCTCGACGTCGAGTAAACATGGCTTCCCTCCTTTACCAGAACTTACCAGAACACTCTCGAGTCAGCCGTAATCAAGGTTTGTAAGGTGGGAAGGCGGTGGTGAATGGCGGAAAATTCGTGACCAGCCGTTTGCGTGCTACTAACTGCAAACGCGGATGACGCAGTCCTAATCTGCGCCACCCGCGTTAATCTGCGGCTAAAAGCCTACAACCTTAATAGTCGATCTGCCCGTTAGCGAGTGCATCATACTCTCCATTGGCAACATCGACGGACCAGAACGTGGTGCCAGTTGCATGCTCAAAACGGCCCGTTCCGCCTGTCCACTGGTAAACCAAATCCGCATGGCCCACTACGGCGTTCAGAGTGCCGGTAATAGTTGAGGTGAGCGTTTCACCCGAGGCAGCGGTCAGCGTGGCTTCTCCGTTGAAATCAAAGACGCCCGGCGTAGCTGTCGCGGTAAGAGTTGCAGTGCGGTGCACCGTAATCACACCGAGATGCGTCGCCGAGCCGACGCCTTCAGCAACGACGTCCAACACGGTGCCGCTTGTATCGCGTGGAGTTACTGTCAACTGACCGTGTTCCACCAGGTGGAAAGGCCGTGGGCCGGCGAGAACCGTCAGCGACATGAGTCCTATTAATGCGAAGGCCTTCAGGTTTCTGCCGAACTTAGAAAAACAATGCTTCATCAAAATTGTCCTTTCTGCTTTCATCTAAAACAGGGACAACTTAGTGGAGCCGGCAGTTTGCAGTCATAAACTTGCTGTAAAGGTGGGGTAATGTTTTGGTAAAGTCCGGCCCAAAGAAGCACAAAAGGCACAAAACGCGAAGTGCCTTTGTGCCTTTTTGTGGCTAAAACTTTTGGGACGGGCTTGCGATTACGAAATGTGCCCGCACTGCTTGTACATCGTCATGAAGTCGAAGTTGTTCCAGGCCTCGACGATCTTTCCGTTGTCTATCCGCACAATCGTCATCCCGGTAAACTCGACCGGAGCTTGAGTCGCCGCTCTGCCCATTAACTCTCCTTCATGCTTGCCGCGTACGGAGCAACGCGCAGCGACTTTGTCACCTTCCGCGACCATGTCCTCGATAACGATCGACATGTTCGGGAAGGCTTCGCGGAAGGTTGTGTGAAACGGTCTAAACTGCGTCGGACCCTTGATCGGGTTCGACGGATCGTCCGCCAAGCCGTGGGCGATGCCGTTCTCATCAAACATCTCATCGATCGCTTCGGCGCGTCCCTTGTTCCAAACTTCCTCAAACCAGCGACGGAGTAATTCTTTGTTCTCTTCCGACATGAGGCCTCCAATCTGAAAGCAATGCCGGCGACGGCTTTGCCTGGAAACTCCTAAATCATTCTTGGAGACAGTCAGTACAGAAGGCGGAGCGACCTGGTCCATAATTGGAATCAAAATTCTTAAAAAATATCGCATGCTGATCACTGACCAGGTCGCTACCGCTCCCTGTACTGACTGTCTCCAAGCCCGACGTCCGACTTTTGAGGCAAGCCCGCCGGCGACATTTTACTGCGCCGCGATGCTGGTGTAGTAAACGGCGCCGCAGGAAGGCCCATTGATCGCCTTTCGAGGGGCGCTAACCAACACGTCTGAACCATTCGTCGCGAGTGAGCTTCCGAAAACTTCCTCGATCAATCCATCACCTGCGACGAGCTTGGTCTGTTGCGACCAGTTCAACTTGTCGTCGGCTGTGAACACGTAAGCTGCGCCGCGTTGTCCATCGGCGCCGTTGTTTCCCGCGATGATGGTTGAACCGTGAATCGCAACCGAAACTCCAAAGTCGTCCCACTCTCCCAAATCTTCTTTGACAAACAGTTTCTGTTTCTGTCCCCACTCACCGTGGTCTCTGACGAAGACGTACACCGAACCGCGCGTGTTTGGGCCGTGCTCTTCGTGATAAGCGCCGATGACGGCTATGTTCCCATCGATCGCGAGGTATCGACCAAATTCATAGCCTGCTCTCCAGGTAGACGCCGTGAGTTTCTTCGTCTGGCGCCACACGGTTCCGACCCGCTCGTACACATACACTGCGCCAACTCCCGCGCCATGACTCGGATCAACGTATTCGCTTCCCACCATAACAGTGTCACCGCTGATGGCGGCGGACATGCCATACATTTGATCCCGAATCTGATCACTTGCCCTGACCTTCTGCTGCAGCGACCAAATCCCGGTCTGATCTCGCGTGAACACCGATGCAGTTCCCGGAAGAAAGTTTTCATCAGCGCCCCCGCGCGCTGTCACGACGATCGAATCACCGCTGATTCCAACCGCAGTGCCAAACGCGTCACCGGCTCGCCGCTGCGGAAGCAGCAATTTCTGATGAAGCACCCAGCTGGAGCCGTCCCTGACAAAGATGTAGGCTGCTCCCGTGAGAGGGTCAAATATATCTCCTTCTCCGGGACAGCCCACGACAATCGTATCACCCTCGATTCCAACCGAGATGCCAAACTGCTGATTGTCTGCAGGAGTCGTCGGAAGTAGCTTCTGTTGCTGGACCCAGCCGGCGCCATCTTTTACAAACACATAAGCGGCTCCCGACCACGGTCCGTCGTGCGAATCGTCAGAGTCGCCGATTACAACGGTGTCACCACTCATCGATATGGGAAGACCAAAGACGTCGCCGCTGACAATGTTATTTGTCGTGAACCATGAACTGGTGGAAGTGACGTCTGTTGCCGCAGGACTCTGCAGGACAGGCAGGAACGATAACATCACCGAGATCAGCACGACGGTAACTGGGCGAAGGGGGATCATAAGTATCTCCTTTAGGGAAAATGTAGATCTTGACGGTTGAGGATCGAGAGCTCCGGGACGGTGATGAGACTACCATCCGAAGCGACCGGACGGCAATAAAAAACTGCATGAGAAACCCGGGAGCTTGTATCATTCCCTGCTCGCGGCGAGGTCTCTACACTGAAGTGCAACGGAAAAGCCTACGGATAATGCAAACAGTTCCAACGCAGGAAGTGCAAAGCGCGGCGCCCGTTGTTGTAGCTTCCACCGGCGCGAAAGCAAATTCGTTGCGAGCGCTTTGCGCCGCTCTCTTCAATCCAGTCGATATCTCGTTCCTGGTTTTCTTCCGCATCCTCTTCGGGGGCATCATCCTTTGGGAAGTTTATCGCTACTTCACTCACGGCTGGATCGCGCGTTACTTCCTTGAGCCTGCTGTCACGTTTACTTATTACGGATTCAGTTGGGTGAAGCCCTGGCCCGGGCGCGGGATGTACATTCACTTCTTCGTGCTCGGTGTGGCGGCTGCGTGTGTGATGGTGGGGTTCCTTTACCGCATTGCCGCGCCCGTCCTTTTTGTTGCTTTCACTTACTCTTTTCTGCTGGACCAAACGCGTTATCTGAATCACTTCTATCTGGTCTGCCTGATCAGTTTTCTCATGTGTTTCCTTCCGGCCGAACGGGCTGTGTCGGTGGATGCATTGCTGCGTCGAAAAATCCGCTCGGCTGTAGTGCCGGCGTGGACCCTGTGGCTGCTACGAGCACAAGCCGGCATACCATATCTTTACGGCGGGCTTGCCAAACTCAATCACGATTGGATATATGGCGGCGAGCCGATGCGGATATGGTTAAGCCCTTTGGCCCGCGTGCCCGGGTTCGGACGAATCTTCGCGGCCGAGTGGGTAGTTTACAGTTTCGTGATCGGCGGGTTGCTGATCGATCTCCTGGTGGTGCCGCTACTGCTGTGGCGACGCACGCGCCTCTTCGCATTTGCAGCGGCAGTTGTGTTCCATCTGATCAACGCCGTGATATTCGAGATCGGCATCTTTCCGTGGTTGATGCTGGGCGCGCTCTTGATTTTCTTTCCGCCCGATCTGCTGCGACGGTTTGTTCGAGCGTTCATGTCGCCAGGAGAAGCGTCGATCGATGCGGCCGCCGTGAAACCTCACAGTTGCTCGTCTCTATCCGCGTCGCAGAAGTTAGTTGCCGGAATGTTGGCGGCTTACCTTGCCGTGCAGCTTCTGTTCCCGCTTCGCCATTACTTTTATCCCGGCGACGTAAGTTGGACCGAAGAAGGACATAATTTTTCGTGGCACATGAAGCTGAGAACCAAGGGCGGCGACGCGGTGTTTACCGTTACACATCCCGAGAGTGGGCAAACCTGGACCATCAAGCCGGAAGATTACCTGGAATCTCATCAGGTGACGAAGGTAATAACTAAGCCGGACCTCGTCCTGCTCTTCGGGCATCATCTTGCGGAAGAGAAGAGACTGGCAGGTTACGAGAACGTTGAAGTGCGGGCTCGTGTAATGGTTTCTCTTAACGGGCGCGAACCGCAGTTGCTAATCGATCCGAACGTAGACCTCGCTAAAGAAGAAGTGAGTTTGTTACCTGCACGCTGGATAGTGCCGCTTACGACGCCGCTGAGATCGCGATAACTAATCACCGACGTTTCGAAGAGGCCGCTTATTTCTTCTTGATGTTGTTAGTACCTTTTCGTCGCACGGGATCCTGGTACCAGCGCGTGCCGGTGCGATACTCCTGTTCCGTGCGGCTCAACATTGCCAGCGCTCGTTTCGGACGCAGGTGAGCACACGCGACGATGATGGTATTCAATAGAGCCATCGGCGCTACATAAGAGCCTGTGAAAGAAGGACTGCTCGTGGACGCAACGAGGGAGTCATCACAGTGTAGAGCGATGGGCGTGGTGCTGCTGTCAGTAATACCAAACGTGGGAACACCGCGCGCGTGGGCTCGCTGAACAGCTTCCACCGTCTCTCGAAGACATCTCCCGAAACTGATCGCCACCAACAGGTCCTTTTCCGTCAGCAGATCGATTTTGTGTTGCAGATTGCCTGTGCTGCCCACCGGCGCCTCAGCGTCAAAACCGAGCGGTGTTAGACCATAGGCCAGAAACCACGCGAGAGACGCTGCCAGATCGACACCGACTACCAGAATGCGTCGCGCACCATGAATTCGCCTCGCAAGTTCCACGGCACGTTTCGCCTCCAGGCTCGAACGAAGAACACTAAGACTCTCCACGTCTCGTTCCAAACAATGCTGCACCTGATCGGTGACACTGCGTTTCTCCTGTGTTGCCGCTTTCAGCACTGTGTAAGGCGTGATGTGTTTGACGAAGTGACGGCGAAGGTCGGCGGCGAAATCCGCGAAGCGTTCATAGCCGAGTGCCTGGACTGAACGCACGATCGTGGCGGCGTCTACCTTGTAACGTTTAGCCATTTCGCGCGACGAGAGGAAGAAGGTCTGTTCGTGGTTGTCCAGGATTTCTCTGATTAAGCGACGTCGAGAACCACTCAACGGTGATTTAGCAAAGCGCACTTCAAGCGAGGTCAGGGAAGACTCGGAGCCATTACCGTCACCATCGTTGAGCGAATTTCCCGCTGCCATACTTGCTCCTTCGTGTGAGAACCGAGCTCAGATTCATAGGGAGAGGTACACCCGAGTTTCAGTCCGACTCTCAATAAAGCTCAAGTCAACTTCGAAACCCAGGCCCGGATCATCGGGAACGGCGACCGTGCCGTCAGCGGCCACAACAACACCAGGCGAAATAAGATCGCGCTCAAAATAGCGCGAACTGGCGGAAATATCACCGGGCAACGTAAAGCCGGCCAGGCTCGCGAGTGCGATGTTGTGCGCGCGGCCTATGCCTGACTCGAGCATGCCACCGCACCAGACCGGCACATTCCGCGACAGACATAAGTCGTGAATGCCGAGCGCCTGTGAATAACCGCCCACCCGGCCCACCTTGATGTTTATTATTCTACAACTCTCCAACTCGAGGGCCGTCCTGGCGTGTCGCTGGCTGATAATACTCTCGTCGAGACAGAGCGGAGTGTTCAAGACCTTCTGCAACTTTGCATGGTCCACCAGATCGTCGTTTTGCAGCGGCTGCTCGATCATCAAGAGGTTGAAATCGTCGAGCTTCTTCAAGTGATGCTGATCGTCGAGAGTGTAAGCTGAATTCGCGTCTACTGACAGCAGGATGTCCGGATGAGCTTCTCGCACTCGCGCGACGACATCGAGGTCCCAGCCCGGTTTAATCTTCAATTTAATTCGCTGGTATCCGAGTTTGAGGTATCGATCGACGCGCTCGAGTAGCTTCGCCAGGGTGGGTTGAATCCCAAGACTCACGCCTACTGCTACGCGTTTCCGTTCACCGCCAATCAACGCCGACAGTGACTGTTGCTTCGTCTGGGCCACTAAGTCCATGAACGCCAGTTCGAGACCCGCCTTCGCCATGTTATGTCCGCGGAAGGGCGCGAGGCGTTTTGCGAGATCGTCGAGGTCAAGGATGGGGTCAGACAACACTGCTGGTCCAAAGAAGTCACGAATCACGTGAAACGCAGTGCGAACGGTTTCGTAGCTGTAGCGCGGCTCTTCGGACGCGACCACCTCGCCCCAGCCTTTCAATCCGTCTGCCTTGAGACACAACAAAAAGATGAGTCGGGAATCGATTTTTCCAAAGCTGGTTTCGAAGGGTTCCACTAACGGCAGACGAACGAGGCGGATCTCGACGCCATCGATCCTGATCGCAGTAGCGCCGGGTTTTTGTGACTCGACGGTGCTCGAGGAACCCTGCATAGCGCGCGAGAAGATATCACGCACGTTCTGCTTCGTGCAACACATGTTGTACTAGCATTGACAGGCTGCAACGGTCGATGTTATATAGCGCCCACAGATTTACATACGGACTAGCCGCGTTTCCCAATGACTCTCCTGAAGGAGGCGGAATCATGAAAAGCAATCGAGGTAGCTCGTTGTTAGTGGTCCTTTGTTGTTTGCTCACCGCTGCGACCGCGTTCGCCCAAACGACCGTCTCGACAATCGAAGGCACGATCAAGGATGCGCAGGGTAGTGTCGTCGCCGGCGCTCAGGTGGTCGTGAAGTCGCCGTCGCTCGGTATCGAACGTACTGCAACGAGTGATGCAAACGGCTTCTACAGGGTCACCGCGCTGCCGGCGGGAATCTACACGTTATCCATCTCTCACACCGGATTCGCCGCGCGCACATTCGACAACGTCGAGCTCACAGTCAATCGAACCTTGACGCTCGATATTCCACTCGAAGTGGGCGCGGTTTCAGAGCAGGTCGACGTCGTCGAGTATGCGCAACTGCTGAATCCAACCACCTCCGCAACTGGCACCACGATCACGCCACAGCAGATCAGATTGATGCCAACCAATGGTCGCAACTATCTCGACCTGCTGCAGCTTGTGCCGGGCGTGGTGATAAACCGGCAGGCGAACGTGGGCAGCGACAATGCAACACCGGTCCTGGGAGAACGTGCCGGCAACAATAATTTTCTTATCGACGGCCAGCCGAATAAAGACACGGTCAACGGTGGCGCAGCGTCGCAGTTCAATCAGGAGACGATTGCCGAGTTTCAGGTTCTGACAGCAGGCTTCCGCGCCGAGTTTGGACAGGCTTCGGGCGCGATCGTCAACGTGATCACAAAGAGCGGCGGCAATCAGTATCACGGGCTTGCGTCGATATTCTTCCGCAACAACGTCTTCGACACTTCGAATTCACTCGATCCTACCGAGGACGAAGCGCCGTTTCTACAACGCTGGGATTACAGCCTCGCGCTCGGTGGTCCAATCGTTAAGGACAAGGTGTTCTTCTTTGGCTCAGGTGAGCGCATCAGGGAAAACCGTCGCCTGAATTTTATTTTCCCTCCGGGGACGCCACAGGTAGCGCGAAACTTTGAAAACCAGTTCGACAATCCCGCTCGCATCTTCGATACGCGCGGCTTCCTGAAGTTTGACGAACAACTCGGCGGCCACAGTCTCAGCCAGTCAGTGAACTACACAAACGGGAACGTGCGAGAGTTTCTGCCGCTCTCGAACGCGACTGATTTGCCGTCGAGAAGAAACGACACGGGCGCGCGCCACCTGTTGCTCGGGTTCAGCGATACGGTTCTCGTCGGCGATCGGAGCAATCCGTGGGTGTTGACGTTACGCGGCGGTTACCGTGGCGATACGTCCGAAACTCGTCCCGCTCATCCGGAAGCAGGTGTGGGCACGACCTTCAACATGTTCAGCTCGAATAACACGGGTGGCCTCTTCGGCGATCTGGGTTCATTCGGCTTCGGTAATGCGCTGACGCGCACAGGACTCGATCAGAAGTACACGTCTGCTTCTGCCAACGCGACGAAGCTCATCGGCGATCACAATCTGAAGTTTGGTTGGAACTTCCTGCGCACGAGAGTCGACGGCGACGAGTCACAAGTGCTGCAACTCCAACTCTTCGCCACCGTTCCTGACTTCATCGCGTTTGGACCAGTCAACGCAGGGTTCTTTACCGTCACGACTGCGGGTGGCCTGACGCCCGCAGCGAATGAGATTCACCTGCGCAACAACTACAACGCATTCTTCCTCCAGGACGATTGGAAATTTTATCCGAAGCTGACGTTGAACTTCGGCATGCGTTGGGACTACGACTCCGAGTTCGTGACGAAGGAAAACTTTTCGCCGCGAGTCGGATTCGCATGGGCCGCGGCTTCGAAGACTGTCGTACGCGGGCATTTCGGAATCTTCTACGATCAGTTTCGACTTGGTCTGGTTCGTGACGTGCCGGCTTTTGGCGGCGCGGATCGACGTGTGGTCCAGCCGTTTTCATATCCGCGTGGGTTCTTCGGCGTTCCGACGCTCGCGCCAGCGGCAATCAACGCGTCGCTATTTCCGGGCGGGCTCTGCGTCTCGCCCAATCTAACGGATGCGCAGATCTCAGCCGGCAACATCGCGTGTCCATTCTCGCCGGGACTTTTCATCGGCATCGATCGGCTCAATAACGTAGTCGTTCCTGGGCATGCGTCAATTCCCGCGAATGCCGTGATCAATATCAGCAACATCCAGGCATTGTCAGGGTTGACTCCCGATCAGTATCTGCTTCAGGCCGCGGCCGCGGTCGGCAAAGCACCGGGCTTTTTCTTCTGGGGACCTTTCGGCGCACTCTCGCATAACGCGATTCCCGCACAACTGTTTCCCACCGATATCGATCGCAGTTTCAAAACTCCGTTTACGAGCAGTTTCAGCATCGGTGTGCAGCAGGAGATCAAGAACGTCGTCATCGAAGCTGATTTCTATCACCGCCAGATGAACAACTTGCTCGGCATTCGTGAGGCGAACATTTCATTTACTTCACGCGCTGCGAGCCGGCAGTTCCTGCCGCCATTCGCGGCTGGACCAATCCGAACGTTTGGTCCATGGTATGAAGGTACGTACAACGGCTTCGTCGTCAGTTTCACCAGACGTTTTGCGCGGCGCTTCATGTTGAGCGGTAACTATGCTTTCGCAGACGAGACTGATAATCAGTTGGGTATCGACACGCTGCCCTCTGACAGTTTCGTCGGCATAGCACCGGCCGTGACTGAGACCGTCACCGGCAGAACGAATCAAAGCGGCTCATTCGTCCGCGCGAACGGACGTTTCGTCGCGCAGGCAGGCACGTTTGTGAATGGACCTGATCTGGATAAAGGGCCATCGGACCTTTCGGTGGACCACACGTTCCAACTCAACGGTTTGTTGGAGCTTCCGCGGCAGTTTATGGTGAGCGGCATCTTTCGTGCGCAGAGTGGTTTTCACTTTAGCCGCCAGGCGATTGCGCTCGAAGATCCCGATGGCGATGGCACGTTCAACACGATCGATCATGGTCCAGGTCGGAACGCGTTTACGGCTCCGCCTTTCGTCAATCTCGATTTGCGGGTTGGGAAGCAGTTCAATCTCAGTGAGCGCGTCAAGCTCGAGGCATTGTTCGAGTTTTTCAACGTGTTCAATCGTCAGAACGCTGCTGCTGTCGAAACACGACAGAACCTTGTTAACAGCCCATTCGGTTCGCTAAGACAGGTGCTTCCAGGGCGTGAAGGGCAAGTGGGCCTGCGGCTC
>JBKPPH010000241.1:0-5544 GCA_046733535.1 Acidobacteriota bacterium | reverse complement strand
CGCTCAAAGCGATCAAGGGGACCCATCATTCATGGGTCTCGATCGCACTGTACGTCGTCATGGGCTGGCTGGCCGTCGTCGCCACCAAACCCATCCTGACATTGGTGCCTCTGCCCGGAATTCTCTTGATACTCGCCGGTGGCATTGCTTACACGGGCGGTCTCGCTTTCTTTGCCGGGCAAAGACGATACAGCCACTTCATCTGGCACCTGTTCGTGATCGCAGGAACAACCTGTCACTTCTTCGCAGTGCTCTGGTACGCGGCGCCTTATAACGGGTGAGACGAAAAGTCGACGCGACGCTACCGCGTTACGGTACTGACCGTATCCAAGTTCGGGTGAGTACCACAACGCGATCTACTTCGACTTGTACTGAAACGTAATCCTCGTCTCCTCATCCAACACCAGCGGGCGTACGAAGCGATACGATTTACCGCTGCGCGGCACGTCGATTCGCACTGGCAGAACCCCGGCCACTTTGCGTTGCAGGTTGAACACGTTCTGTGACGGCATGTTCAATTGGGCAACTTGTCTTTGCGTTACGGCGCGCTGGACTCTGCTCTCGTTAGTCAACGAACTATTGTCAGTAATGGTGACGGTTTCGGCCGCGGCTCCCACTTCGAGCGTCGTGCCTATTCGAGACGGAACCGATGCTTGCAACTGGAGATCGTATTGCGCGAACTTAAAGCCGGGCGACGAGATATCGACCTTGACGGCCCCGGGTTGCATACCGGAAATCACCCAACGGCCTTCGGCGTCAGACCTCGTGATTAACTTAGCTCCCGTCTGCGTGTTCGTGACAGTAACTTCAGCGCCGGGGACGACTGCGCCCATCGGATCGACGATGATGCCGCCAATCTGTCCCGGATCGAGTGCAGTGAGATTGGTGAGCGGCAGGTTGTTCGAGGCGTAGTTGCCGGCGTCATCGCCATCAATCAGGACGTTGTTTGCCATCTCCGGCGGAAGCAGTTCAGCCGCGAGCGCATTGCCGCCGAATTGTTTCACTTCGAGCCGCTCAGGCAATGAGACTTCCCACGTTAACAAGTTGACGGGAACGTCCAATCGCGGAAGCGCCATGTCGTAAGTTCCGTTTTTGCTGAAGCGCAATCCGGAACTCAAATACACAAACGACACAGTGTAAGCCTTTGATGAATCGAGTCCGACGCGCAAAAGCGGAACGCGGCTGCCGTCCTGACCCAGCACCGGCTTCACTCGTTCGCCTTCGACCTCTGCTGAAAGAAGCTGTGCGCCGGCCGGCAATTCGACCTTCATGAATGGCTGCGCGTGATTACGAACACGCAGTGTCACTTCAGTCAGTGCGCGTCCTTCCACGTTCGTGAGAGTCGTGACGGTTGCGCGCTCAGCGATTGCCGAGAGCACGTCTGCATCGAGAAACTGCCGCCACTCGAGTTGCAGTTTGGGAGTGTCAGCAGCGCGACGGTTGTAACGAAACGCAGCCTGCAACGGAAAGTGAGACAGCGATCTCGTGATCGCGCCGGCTTCACGAACGTCCATGCGGCGCAGGCCGCCGGATTCAGTCGCCGTCATTTCCATCGCGCCGACGCCCTCGACCAGCAGTTCGCCCGTTTCGCGTTGCGCGCCGGGAAAGGCAAGTATCGGCGCCTCCACTTTCGTCTCGCGATTGGTTCGTTCGAGCGCGATTAGAAATTGATGATTGCGACGCGCCGGATCGTGAACCCTCAGAGTCAGTTCACCACCCGCAACGTCGCTTGATTCGAGCGTGTTGCCCGATGCGGTCGTCAATTCAAATCCCGCCGGCAGCGGCAGTTTGAACTCAGCGGCTTCACCCTGAATGACAGTCAGATCGCAAAGAGCCGTCACACGCAACTGCGAATCGCCGACAGAGACGACAGACTTGATGTCGGAGAGAAAGCGCACCTCGCGTTGTGCGACGGGCGCGGCGATTTCCCTCGTGGTCCACCAGACGCGCGCGGCTTTGCCGGGTTCGAGAGCGGCTTCGACGAGCGTGCGTCCATTCGCAGTCGTGCGACTCGTCACGAGACCGGGCTCGACGCGAACGTTGGCGTGATTTCCCGGTAGATCCAAACTCAAGACCGAACTACTCACGAGCGGTACAGGCAACGTAAACGAAGCGCGTCCCGCTTCGATCGTCAAAGGCGATGCGACGCCGAGTGAAACCGCAAACGGACCCGGCCCAGTCAGAACAGCGGCGTGGCTTGGTCCTTCCTGCAACAGCGGCAACGGATTGCGCGCCTGCGTGGCGTCGAGAATCGTGAGACCACTGAGCAAAGGAGTCTTCACTGCTCCGCTTTCGAGCAACGCTCCGTCGATATCTACCATGCCGACGAGCGTTTGATTTTCCACACGGAGCTTGAAAACCGCGCGCTGCAGGACAAAGGGAAGCGGCGCAGCGTCGGGCGATTTCGCTTTTCGCGAAGCGAGTTCGACAAGGCGGTTGTATTCAGTGAGCGAAAGCGTCACGGTGCTTGGCGGGCCGCTGACAGGTAGCGGAGCGTCAAGCGTTGTGTTCCGCTGGCCCACGGCCACGATGCTCATGAACAGAATCATAATCAGGCCACAAAAAGGCACATTGGTTTTCATCATCGCTCGCCTCTCTTTCTGTTACGTTGAAACTCAAACTCGACTGACGGCGTTTGGTTCTCGCCCGTCAACTCCGAAACCAAAAAGATCGACGGGCCGAAATGGGGAAACGCGACGCGCAGCGGAAGGTTGCGTGAGGGCCGTGCGCCGCGTTTAGTGTCGCGAAGCTTCGCGACGAGTTGCTTCATCTCTGCTTGCTCTGAACCAATTTCCGCTTCCGCGCGCTGTTGTTCAGTCGACGATGCAGAAGGTTCGGAAGTCAGCGCAGAAGATTCCGGCGGCGTGTAAGGCGCGACGCGAAAGTTTCCCGGCGCGGCGGTCAAACGAAACAGAGGCGGATGGTGTAACAAGAGATGCGATTTCGAGATCGGCAGATCGACGGCGACGAGCGATACTCGCGCACGTCCTCTGTCGCTCCACGACGCTGTGCGATCTAGGTAAGAGACTTCGACCATAAACGCCGGCGCCTCTTCGCCCGATCGCGTTTTTTCGAGTGGGAGTAAAAGCGAACCGTCTGGCGCGCGTCCCGGTCTGATGGGACGACCGGCTACCGACGCGCTCCATAGCACAGCGGTAGGCGGCAGGGTGAGTTTCAAAAAGTTTCGTTGGTTGTTCCGCACTGCAAACCGCGATTGGACCAGCATCTTCCCGTCAGCCGCAATCAGCGTGTTGTATTCGGCTTCTTCGATGTTTGCAGTGAGCACTGCCTGCGGTGTGTAACGAGCAACGTCGAGTGAAAGAGTTCTCAGCGACTTTCCGTCGGCGGGTTGCAACCGGAACGCGATCAGCGAAGGTGATTGCCGGCTCGAGATGAGTTGGCCCAACTCAGCAGCCTCCGCATCTTCCAAGCCGTTCGGCCGGCGCTCTTTTATTTCACCAGCGCCGAGCACCTCGACACCGACCCCACCGGTCTCGCGTTCCGCGGCAGGAAGTCGAATCAGCGGAATCTCCAACTTGCCGGCGCGTGGCATCCGTAACTCGCCGGTCAAGGTGAAGCGCGCGGTGTTCTGCACGGGCTCGATGAACGACACCTTGAGTTCGTTATTAGCAACGTCCCAATCGGCCACCATCGCTCCCGAAACCTGATTGACAGTCAACTGCTCCGGAAGTTGCACGCTCACGTCGTTCGCCAATCCCTGCACAACTTCAACCTGGACCTCGGCGTTGACCTGCGTCGCATCTTCTCCCAATCCGACCAACTGCGTAATCGAACCGCGCAACCGGAGCGGTTGACTCGCGCGCGCGTCGTCAATTCGCCTGCGCCACGCGAACGTGAGCGGTTCACCGCCGCGTCCATTCGCTACCCAACGACTCCCATCGGCAAACTCCGAATGCTCGAGCAGCAAGCCGCCGGTGATGCGCACGTCGATACCTTGTCGTGTTAGTTCGACTTTTGCGTGCGAGATGGCGGAATTGCTAACCGGAAGATGCAGGATGTCTGTGCCGGCGACAGTCGTAACCGGCGCGACGATCTTCAACGTCAATATCGATCGGCCGGTTTTCGATAGCAACAGATCGGCGCGCCCAGGCCCTTTGTCCGTCGTGTTCATCACGAGGTTGACGGGCCGGCCATCGAGTTGCGCATCGCGGACCATCAAGCCGTCGGGCATCGCGACACGGACCCAACCGTTCTTGATAACGTCAACAGTGAGCCGCGCCTCGCCCGTGGCGAGATCGCCGTCGACTTTCAAATCGTAGTCGATGCGACTGAGTGTTGCTTCGACGGGAGGCGCAGCAGGTTCCGGCTCAGCCGGAGCAGCCGCGCGCCTCAGCGCCGTATATTCGCTTACTGGCAGCACCACCCAACCATCAGCTCTCGGCGTCGCGGTTTGAGCTGAACTGTAAGCCGCGCCGAGAAAGACGAGCAGAATTAAGGAAGAGAAACGCAGGCGGTCCATGGGAAATCTCCTTTGCAGATTTGTGTGCACAGCCACCGGGCACACTTCGAGACGCTGCGGCGATATCGCCGCAAAAAACAACCCGCACTTTGGTTCGAAGCGAGATCAGGTGTGATCTCTTTGGTAACGCTGCTCAGACAGCGGGGGAGACCGCGCGAGAATCCGAGTGACGCAGCCTATGATGCTGTGAGGTTGCTCAAAGTAGCCTGCCGGTTGTACATGTAAATATCCTGTAAAAAATCTCAAGGGTTCAAGAAATGAGGCCGATAAAGAAACCGCGAGTCAAGATTTGCTGCATCGCCAGTGTTGAAGAGGCGTGGATGGCGATTGATGCCGGCGCTTCCGCGATTGGGCTCGTGTCAGAAATGCCGAGTGGACCGGGACCGATTCCGGAGGGTCTGATTGCAGAGATCGCAGCGACGGTTCCGCCGGCGATCGGTTCGTTTCTACTGACGTGTAAGGAAGATGCTGCCGCCATCATCGACCAGCAGAGACGACTACGCGTGAACACGATTCAGATTTGCGATCGGCTGCCACACGGCAGTCATCGAGAACTGCGCGAAGCTTTACCAGGCGTGTCGCTGGTCCAGGTCGTACACGTCAATGGTCCTGAAGCTGTCGACGAAGCGATCGCGGTTGCTCCGTATGTCGATGCAGTCTTGTTGGATTCGGGTAATCAGTCGCTGGCGATCAAAGAACTTGGCGGGACTGGTCGAACACACGATTGGCGCTTGAGCCGTGAGATAAGAGAAGCGATCGACGTGCCGTTGTTTCTTGCGGGCGGACTGAATCCTTCGAACGTTGCCGCAGCTATTCGTGAAGTGCAGCCGTTTGGAATTGATGTTTGCAGCGGATTGCGTACTGAGGGTCGCTTGGACCCTCAGATACTCGCTGACTTCTTTACCCAGATCGGCGGAGCCTTTCCTCAAAAGTCGGACGTCAGGCTTGGAGACGGTCAGTACAGGGAGCGGTAGCGACCTGGTCAGTGATCAGCATGCGATATTTCCTAAAGATTTTTGACTCCAATCGTTGACCAGGTCGCTACCGCTCCCTGTACTGACTGT
>JBKPPH010000240.1:0-7075 GCA_046733535.1 Acidobacteriota bacterium | reverse complement strand
TACCGCCTCATGCTGCAACAAGCAATTCTCAATCTCCGCCGGCGCGACGAACACGCCTGAAACTTTCAACATGTCGTCTGTGCGGCCGTGGTACCAGTAGTAACCATCTTCATCGACGTGAAACTGATCGCCGGTGGTGCACCAGTCGCCTGCGAAAGTCTCCTTCGACTTCTCGTGTGCGTTCCAATAACAGAGCGCGGCCGAGTCGCCTTTGATCCGCAGTGTTCCCATCTCGCCGGTGGCCACCTCTTTTTCGTCAGCATCGACAATCCTCGCTTCATAACCGTCGACGATGCGGCCGAGACTGCCCGGCTTGATGTCGCCCGGCCGGTTCGTGATGTAGATGTGAAACATCTCGGCTGAGCCGATGCCATCGCAGATGTCCACGCCGAAGACGTTCATCCAACGTTCGTAAAGCTCCTTCGGCAACGCTTCGCCCGCCGAATAACAGAATCGCAAGCTCGAAAGATCTTCGGCTGAAGCGCCGGGCACGTTCAGCATCGCATTGATCATCGTGGGCACTGTCGTGAGAATCGTCGGTCGATAACGCTTGATGACTTCAAACATCTTTTCCGCAGTCGATCGTTCTGAGAAGAGCGCCGTTGCTCCGCCCACTGCGAACGGGAAAAGCAAATTTGTGCCGGTGGCGTATCCGAAAAAGAGTTTGGGAACGGAGACCGTGAGGTCTTCAGCGCAAACGCCCATCGTCGCTTTCGCGAAGACTTCCGTGTTAAAGGGCAGATCGTGCTGAAGATGGACCGCGCCTTTGGGGTGGCCCGTCGAGCCCGACGTGAACAGCCAGATCGCGATGTCGTCACGACGCGTGTCGGCTGCTAAACACTCCCGCGGAGCGTCGTTTACGGTTTGATTGAAGCGCGCCCAACGGATGTTTTGAGTCTCAGGTAATTCAGCCGTATCGCCCACCACGAGCACGCTGCGTAAGTAGCGGGCAGTTCTCGCAGCTTCGGCAAACATCTTCAGCAGTGGGGCATGAACGACCGCAACTCGCGCGCGCGTGTAATCCAGGTAGTACTCGTAATCGCCGACGGGCAATAGCGGATTGACCATCGTGATCACCGATCCAATCCGGGCCGCGCCAAACCACGTCCACACAAACTCCGGACAATCAGGCAAGACCAGGAGCACTCGATCCTCGATGTCTGCGCCAAACTCACGCAACGCGTTTCCGGTTTTGTTAGAGAGTTGCGCAACCTCTCCGTAGGTCCAACTTCGCTCTTCAAAATACAGGCAGACTTTATTCTCCCGGCCTTCCTCGAGATTGTGATAGAGGAAGTAGTCGGCCATGTTGAACCGTTCAGGAAACAATGTGAGCGCCTACGCTTTCTTGCCGGCCTCTGACTGAAAAATATTTTCCAAAAACTTCGCGAGCGCTGCCTCGTCTTCCGGAGTGCTCGAATTGAACTTCACCGCAAAACCGATCTCCGGTGCCTCGTTAACGACTTCACCCCAGAAGTTAACGCTCTGTAGTTTGGTGAGATGAATCTCCAGCCACACGAGCTCTTTTAACTCAACCTTGCCGCCGGTAAGCACGAAGCATCCGTTGCGGCTGACATCGGTCACGGTTGCATTCTCACGCGAGAGCACGCCTTCCCAGCGGGCCGCCAAATTCACTCGCGCACGCGGCGCAGATCTTCTGTCCTTCTCCATTGTCAGTCCTGCGACTTCAGTGATTAATGCGCAAACGGACAGCCACCATCGCCGTGAGTAAGATCGAGATAGGTCCGTGCTTCCCAAAGTTCGGGAAAGAATTTCTTGTCGAGTGTGGTCTTGAGATAACCGATGCCCTCCGAGCCGCCGGTGCCGCGCTTCGCGCCGACCATGCGCTCGACCATTTTTATGTGATGCGAGCGCCAGAGCGAGAAGTATTCATCGTGCTCGAGCAGCGCTTCGGCGAGTTGAAACTCTTCGTAACGCTCCTCGAAATGAGTAAGCACCTCGAGCACCGCGCGCGTGCGTTCGTCATACGCCTTCTTCTGTTGCGTCGCATCGGCGTCTCCCGCCGTGGTCGGCGCGTTAAGACCACGACGCTGAAGTACTCGATAGAAGCAGTCAGCCAGCGAAGGATTGTTCATTCGCACTTGCAGGCGTTTGAAGGCAAACTCGTCACTCGAGAATTCTCGAAGGATACCTTTGTCTTTCAACCCCGAAGAGAATTCGATCTCGCGAAACTGCATTGACTGAAAACCACTGGCGGGATTGAGCTGATCGCGAAAAGCCAGAAAACTGATCGGCGTCATGCCTTCAAGAATGTGAATCTGGTTCACGAGCAATTTTTCGATCTCCACGACGCGCTTCAAAGCGCGGGTGGCAGACGGGATGTGATCTTCTTCCATCAACACGATCGCCGCATCGAGCTCGTGCAGGACCTGTTTGAACCACAGTTCGTACGCCTGATGCACGGTTATGAACAGCAGTTCGTCGTGATGTGCCGGGGTCGAAAGGCAGTCCTGAAGGTTAATCAGATCCTGGACGCGAAGGTATTTGTTGTAAGAGAGAGGCGCATTCTCGCCGTAGTTCTTCGACATTAAAATGCAGCTCCCGCCGTCTCATGTTCTCGATAGCTTGCCGAGTCGCCGATCTTTTTCATTTCTTGAATCACGAGTTCCAACTCGTTGTCCGTCGTGTAGAAGTGAGGCGAGATGCGAATGCCGGCGCCCGGCCGGTAGTCGACGATGAACTCGCGTCGAATGAGCTCTTTTGTCATCGCTGCGGCGTGTTCGTGTGCCACCGTGATCGTCCCGCCGCGCTGCCTGACATCTTTCGGACTCGTCACTCTGAAACCGGCTTCTTCCGCGAGCTCGATCAGGTAATCAGTTTGGCGCATGTTCTTCGCGCGAATTTGCTCGACACCGATCTTATTGATGATCTCGTAACCTGATTGCGCTGCGTACAGTGCCGGAATTGCGGGCGAGCCGTGCAGGAACCTCGTGATGTTACTGGCGTAACGGAATTCCGTATCAAACGCGAACGGCGCCGCGTGGGCCATCCAACCCGTCGTTTTGGGTTCCAACGTGGCCTGCAAATCGGGTCTGACGTAAAGGTAGCCTGCGCCTGGTCCACCACACAGCCATTTGACGGAGCCGCCGGTAGCAAAGTCTGCGTTCAGATCTTTGACGCTGAATGGAACAGTGCCCGCGGATTGATAGGTGTCGAGCACGACCATCGCGCCGACTTCGTGTGCGCGCTCGATAATCGCCCGCGCGTCTTGAAGAAAAGCGCTCTTGAACAGAACGTGAGAGAAGGGAACCAGCAGCGTCGTCTCGTCTATCGCCGCCAGCATTCGTTCGAGAGGGACCGTGATACCGTCATCGGATTTTACAGTTTCGATTTTCAGCTTCCCGTCTCGAGCGTGGGCCTCGTAAACGTACATCACTGAAGGAAAGTTGAGTTCCGAGTAGACGATCTTGTTTCGCTGCGGCGTTGGTTCAAGACACGAGAGCACGAGGGATTGGCAGATGGAGACGTTCTGGTGCATGACGACAGTGCCCGGATCGGCGCCGATGATGCGAGCGATCTCATCGCCGAGTGTGACCGGCATGTCCCACCATCCTTCGGCCCAGGCGCGCACGCCGCGAGTTGCCCACGTTTCGGCGTACTCGTGCAGCCGTTCATAGGTGGCTTTCGGCATCGCCCCGAGACTGTGCGAGATCAGGTAAACGGTCTTATCGAGTATCGGAAACTCGCTGCGCCACTTCAGTAACTCATCAGACAAACAGTCGCTCCTCCTCACGTAACTTTAACAGATTACGCATATCCGCGTAATCCGTGTAATCTGTTGGAGAACATGTGGAAGTTTCCCCGTCCGATCAAACACAAAATTTTGGAGACTCGTTGGCCGTCGGCCGAAGAGGCGGCGCGATCGCGGCTGTACAGTCCGATTGCGATCGGTGGTCTTGAAGCGCGCAGCCGGACGTGGGTGCCGGCGATGGTGCCGTGGCGGGCTACGGACGACGGGTTTGTGACGCAGCAGAATCTTGATTGGTATGGACGCTTCGCGGAAGGGCGGCCTGGAGTGCTGGTGGTTGAAGCGACGGGCGTGCGCGACATTCCGAGTGGTCCATTGCTTCGCATTGGCGACGATCGTTTTATACCGGGTTTGCGGAAACTCGTCGACGTGGTGCGAGAAGCGAGTGAAGGGCAGACGCTGCTGTTTATTCAAATCATCGATTTTCTCGCGGTCAAGCGCCGTCCTGAGCGGGCGAAATTCTTTCAGCGATTTCTGGAGGTTGATGAGCATCATCGTTGTGCGTTGTCGGAAGCCACACAGCGGGAGGCGTGGCTGAAGGCTTCGGATGATGAGGTGCGTGAGTTTCTGTTGAATGCGGGCGATGAAGTTGTTGAGGCCGTGTTGAGGCCGCGTGAATTGGAAGCCTTGCAGTTTGGTTATCGCGAGCGTGTTACAGACATGCACCTGAAACACGTTCGCGATTTGCCTCACGAACTGCCGGGGATCTTTGCAGCGGCTGCTGCGCGTGCGCGTGAGGCGGGGTTTCATGGAGTTGAGCTTCACTATGCGCACGCCTACACAATGGCAGGTTTTTTGAGCGCGCAGAATGACCGTGCGGATGGTTACGGCGGCTCGCGAGAGAATCGCGTTCGCTTGCCGCTCGAGGTTTATCGCGCTGTGCGCAATCGCGTCGGTGATGATTCCGTTGTGGGCGTGCGGTTCCTGGCTGATGAAGTGATTGCCGGTGGCAGTCGAGTCGAAGACGCCATTTACTATGCGCGCGAATTCGCCGCGGCCGGGTTTGATTTCCTGTCGCTCTCGAAGGGCGGCAAATTCGAGGATGCACAACAGCCGAAGGTGGGCCAGGCTGTCTATCCGTACACGGGCCAGAGCGGATATGAGTGCATGCCGACAGTGCTTTCGGATGAGGTTGGTCCGTTTGGGCGTAGCGTTCCGCTCGTCGCGGCGATCAAGCGGGCGGTGAATGAGTCGGGGTTTTCGACGCCGGTGGTTGCGACGGGAGGAATATCCACATTCGAGCAGGCCGAAGAGATCTTGCGTGATGGCCACGCGGATATCGTTGGGATGGCTCGCCAGGCGCTGGCCGATCCGGATTGGTTTCTGAAGGTGAGACTTGGTCGCGGTGATGAGGTGCGCCGTTGCACGTACACGAATTACTGCGAAGCACTGGACCAGGCGCACCGGCCGGTTACGTGTAAGTTATGGGACCGCGTCGAGCTTGACGAGCCGGGCGTTGCGACTGTTGATGATGGTCGCCGCCGTCTGGAGCCACCGCCCTGGGGAAAATGAATTACATGATTTAATAGGATTTACAAAATCTATCTTCACGCGCGCGCGAAATCTTGTCATCCTGTCTCATACAACCTGATGAACTCAGGGTCGCGCCGTTTTATATCTTCATACGTCACGCGCCCGCTGCGCGTCATGAGGCTGAACGCAAGCTCCAGCGGACTCATGTTCATGTAGCGCGCTGCGTTCTCGAACCAGATCATGCTTTCGAAAGCTGCCGCCTGATAGTCTTCGATTACGGGTCGACGTTTTGCGGTGAAGTGCGCTAACGCCTCGTTCACCGTTGTCGTCTCGCGAAACGACTCAGCGAGCGCAACAGCATCTTCCATCGCGAGCTTGGTTCCCGAGCCGATGGAGAAGTGCGCCGTGTGCAGTGCGTCCCCGATCAGCACGACGTTTTCAAAAAACCAGTTCCGGTTTTTTACGAGCAGGAAATTGATCCACTTTGAGTTGTTCGAAAGCAGCTTGTGCCCACCAAGATCGGCGGCGAAGACCTCGCCGAGATACTCGAGAGTGTCATCGCTGCTCATTTGTTGGAAGCCGGCTTTCTCCCATGTCTCCGGATCACACTCGACGATAAACGTGCTCGTCGTCGGATTGAATTTGTAGGAGTGTGCGGCAAACACTCCGGCGCTGTTTTCACGAAACGTCAGCGTGAGGCCGTGGAATAGCTGATTCGTTCCATACCAGATATATCGATTCGCACGCAGATCGAGTTCAGGCTGCAACTGTTCGACGTAATGCAGCCGCACGGTGCTGTTGACTCCGTCGGCCCCTATCAACATATCGCCGTCGTTTCGCAACGATTCGATATTATGAATCTCTTTCCGAAACTCAATCTCGACGCCGAGTTGCTCCGCTCGTCGCCGCAGGATTTTCAGCAACTGGAGACGCGCAATTCCCGAAAAGCTATTGCCGTGAATGGAAACCTTCGTCTTTCGATGAACGACATCGACATTGTCCCACGCCGCGAATTGTTTGGTGATTTCAGCATGCGACTCTTCATCCGCCGCCCGCAGATTCGCAAGCGTCTTCCCCGAAAAGACAACACCCCATCCAAACGTATCATCGGGACCATTACGCTCATAAATCCTGATCTGATGCGATGCCTTCGTCTTCTTCATCAGAATCGCGAAATACAACCCCGCCGGTCCACCACCAATTATGTTGATCTTCATATCTGCAAGTCTTCTTGTACATCGCCAATTGCTTTTTCCAGCAGATCAGTGAGGCCAAGCTTTTCAGACCAAATGCGCAAGTACTGAAAATCTAACTTTTGTTTCGATACACCGAGGATGCCGACGACATCATTCCATTGATTATTCGACGTTTCGTTTCCGGCTCGATACCAATGGAGTTTGGCCAAAATCGTGTCCTCAGCCGAGCCTACGTAAACGCATTCATTGGTATCAGGTGAGATCCTTCTTAACTCCCTGCGATCGAGCTGAACAGCCGCAAACTCGGACTTTGGAATAAAAAAGTCGACCTTAAACACTGAATCAAAATGGATCGCGTTAAATGATCGGCGTTGAGTGACCGCCTCGCGCATAGCTTGTTCGTCCACGTAAAAGTTATCTCGCAAAGCTTCGAAGAGTGGACGAACCTTGTCTGCTTTGATGTCGGCGAGAATGTCTATGTCAGCCGTCGAGCGATACATTCCATGTATCGAACTCGCAAATGATCCAACTAAGACATAACGGATGCCTTGCTGCTCCAGAATGGCTGTTACCTGCGACAAAACTGAAAGCGGGAGGTCCATCCGATTTCAGAAACCTTCTGCCTTAGGGTCGAAACCAT
>JBKPPH010000239.1:0-6093 GCA_046733535.1 Acidobacteriota bacterium | reverse complement strand
AAGTTCGTTCGGATCGCTCATGCCCGCCGTTCTCAAGCGCGCGAGCGCAGCTCGAAAAACAGTCTCTGCCAGCGCCGCGTCCTGCTGTTGAATGCGAGTGAGCGTGGTCTGGAAATTGAAGGAAACACCATCGCGCAGGCTTTCAATAAGTAATTCCGCTGCCACTTGCGGATTGTTTGCGACGACTTCATTCGCCATCTGGAGCAGAACAGCACTGCGCGCGCTTCTATCGTCGAACGTGCCGCGTTCCTTTTTCTCCGCTGATTTGCTCTCTTCGACCATCTCCTCGAGCCACATCGCTGCCAACTCGGGGGCGCGTTTCCTTGCGACCAGCAACACATCACGCCTTATCGAATTGCGCAAAGATGGATTTACGACAGGCGAGCGATCACGCTTTGGCTCCTCGAGTTTGCTCGTCGCTGCCCATGCGGCCCTTAAATAGGTCGTTGCGTTCTCGCGGTTGGACTCCCAAAGAAGATCGGCAATCTGCGCTTGAGTTCGAGCCGCAATTCCCTGGTCGTCCCATTTCTTCGCCTCCTCCGCCGTCGAGTTGAGCACCTCGATCACTCTCTTTAACAACTCGCGCTGGCCCGTTTCCGGCGTTTGAGCGCACAATGGGCTGAATCCAGCAAGTGCAATCGCAATCGCAATTGTGAAGTAAATCCTGAAAATCATCCCACAAATCTTGAATATCATCTTCAAAGGCGCTCACGGCAGAGCATCAAGCCACTCGACAAACGACGTCCTGGCCTGATCTGTCTGGGCTGCTCCAATCCAACCCTTCTTAATGATTCCATCTTCCAGAAACACTTTGACCGGAACTCGATCTATTCCCATGGTGGACACAAACGAATTGCCTTCGTCGTAAAAAACTCGAAACGGAAACGTCTTCTCGAGCGCCTTTGGAGACTCTGGCGGTGCTCCGAACGGAATGAGTCCATAGAAAGAAACGTCGCTTCGTCTTGTGAAGAGTGTTTGAAGAAATTTGCTCTCCGTTAGGCAGGCATCGCACTCGGGCGTAACGAACACAAGGATTACTTTTCCTCGTCTGAGGACCGCTTCGTCAACCTTTGACCCGTAGATATCCAATAGCTTGGCATGCGGAAACGGCGTGTTGATAAGCGACTTAGACGCATCCGGTCCTGAGCGCTGAACCCTGCTATAGAAGAAGACGAAGCCAACACAGAATACCGCGATCAGAAAGAACATGACGCCTGCGATCGAGATCCATCGCTTTGACATGACCCGACTTCATTTACCAACTCAGTCGCTAATCTTCCGTGCCACCTGGGAATAGTTGAGCGTCCCATCCGGGTTAACACCAAAATTCAAATAGAGCGCCTTGCGAGCGATAGCTTGTTGTCGATCCTGCGGGTGCGCCTCGTACGGGTCGGTCAGGAAGATTCCCGATCGATAAACAGTGGTATTCAACTCGGCATCGAAGATCTTCACTGAGTAGCTTGTCATCAGAACAGCGAATTTGGTCCGCTGAGCATCCGGAATCTTTTGCTTGAACGCCACTCCGGATAAAGTAATCGTTCGCTCCTGCACCGTCGCCAAACCCGTTTTCTTTTTATGACCTTCGGCGAGCAGTATTCTGCCTTCAAAGTGTTCGGGCGCCGGGTTAGAACCGCCTCTCGGTAAACGCCGAATCGCCTCGTAGTACTTGTCTTCGGGAATAAAAAACAGTTGATACGAAAGCTCCCACGAGCTCCGTTTCTTTGTCGCCCCGGGGAGTTTCTCGAGCGTAGCGATGAAATCGAGATTGTCGGCGTAAAGGTTGGGCGCGTACAGATTCGGCTCGCGTACCTTGAACCCGCCGTCGCTTCCCGTTTGTTCTGCGAACGATGACACTGCCATCGCCCGCGGCAAAACAAAACCGAAGGCAACACACACGTACAAAAAGACGATCGTAAGAACGCCTCTGATCATTTTTTGGTCCTTTAACAACTCCCGAACAAGAGTTATTCGAGCGTGACAAACGACTGACTTATTCGCTTTTCGAGCGTCTAGCATTCGGGCGCCGAAGCTAACTCAAAGCCAGACTGCTCCAGTACGTTCTTACACGAATAGCCATATAAGACATTACTGCACGAACAACTGTAATAACACCAGCCGCCGCAAGAGCTCGTGAGTCTGCAGTCAAAGTTTCCGTACGCATTACCGCCTGCCTCTATGTCTGCACACGTCTGCGCGACTGCGTGAGAAAGGCCCAGCGTTAGAATCGCGCCTACACACAGCAAGAGCACGCGCCGCTTCAAAATCTTCATAAACGCCTCCTCCTCCTGAGATCAAAATTCGACTCAGGGTTGAATCGTTTGAGACATCTAACTTGCCGACGGCGACATGAGAAGGGAGGGAAGTAATTCTCTGATCGTCTGGGAGGATGTGTCGGATCGATCAAGTGATCGAGGTAAATGTGGACGCACTATACTCATGAGCGAATACACTGTCAATCAATTTCAACTAACAGAAATGAGTGAGTATTATTGCCCCATTCGGTCGGCACCAATCATCCGACAGGTATATACTCTCTGAAACTTTTGCTCGAGGTGCTAACGTGACTCAGGATGAAAAAGGAAAAACTTTTCGTGCGCTCCATGAACGCAGTACCGCGTTTATCATTCCAAACCCGTGGGACATCGGAAGTGCTCGAATTTTGGCCCATCTCGGTTTTGAAGCGCTGGCGACGACCAGCGCCGGTTACGCTTTTTCCGTCGGACAGCGGGACAACGACGTCCCGCAGGAAGAGACGCTGACGCATTTGGCCCAGATCGCATCAGCCACTAATCTGCCTGTCAGCGCCGATCTCGGAAGAGGCTTTGGCGATAGTCCTGAAGCAGTTGCGGAAACGATCAGACTAACAGCGGCGACTGGCGTTGTCGGCGGCTCAATCGAAGACATGGTGAAGCAACCTGATCGTCGCCAGCTCTACGACATTGAGTTTGCGGCGGAACGTATTCGTGCAGCAGTTGAGGCAGCGCACGCGCTTCCGTTTACGTTCACCTTAACAGCGCGCGCTGAAAACTATCTCGTCGGCGAACCGGATCTCAACGACACGATCAAGCGACTGCAAGCTTATGAAGAAGCCGGCGCGGACGTTTTGTATGCGCCGGGGCTCACAAAGAAAGAGGAGATTGTTTCTGTCGTCAGTTCGGTTAGCCGCCCTGTCAACGTACTCATGGCAATGCCAGGTGTTCAATTCAGTCTGAGTGAACTATCGCAGATGGGTGCTAAGCGCATCAGTGTTGGGAGCGGGCTCTCACGCGCGGCCCTCGGAGGATTTGTTCGCGCAGCGCGTGAGATGCAGTCGCATGGTACATTCAAGTGGATTGATGAAGCTGTGAATTCGCGCGAACTCGTCGAAATGCTCTATGAGTGACAGCAGCGCAAACTGAATCCGCATGAAAGCATCACAAAACTCCGGGCGCCATTTCCGCACCTGCAATATCTGCGAGGCGATGTGTGGTGTCGCGATCAGCGTGCAAGCAAACGGCACTCTGCGCATAGAAGGCGATGCAGAGGATGTCTTCAGTCATGGATACATCTGCCCGAAAGCAGTTGCGCTACAGGATATCCACTACGATCCGGATCGACTCAAACATCCGGTGCGCCGGACCGAGCATGGATGGCAACAGATCGGTTGGGACGAAGCCTTCGACGAAGTCGCAGACAATCTCAAACGCATTCAGGCCAAATACGGGCGCCACAGCGTGGCCACATACGTCGGCAATCCCAACGTTCACAACTACGGCTCGCTGCTATTCCTTCCAGGCTTCATCCGGAGCCTGCACACCCGCAACCGCTTCTCCGCGACTTCGGTCGATCAGTTAGCCCATCATTTCGCAGCGTTCTTCATGTTCGGTCACCAGTTGCTGCTGCCCATTCCCGATCTCGATCGAACAGATTTCCTGCTGATCCTCGGCGGTAATCCCGCTGTCTCGAACGGCAGCTTGATGACTGCACCGGATGTGGCTGGACGACTGCGCGCAATTCGCTCGCGCGGCGGCAGAGTTATCCTCATCGATCCGCGTCGCACAGAGACCGCGCGCATCGCCGACCAACACATCTTTATTCGTCCCGGCACCGACGTGTTGTTACTGCTGGCACTGCTCAACGTCATTTACGCTGAGAACCTTGTCAGACCTGATCGGCTCGGCGAGTTTACCGATGGCGTAGAGATCGTTGGCAAGTTGGTCGCAGATTTTCCACCGGAACAGATAGCGGCGATTACTGGTGTGCGTGCCGAACAGGTGCGGGAACTGGCGAGAGACTTTGCCAACGCGAAGACAGCCGTTTGCTACGGACGAATGGGCGTGAGCACGCAAGAGTTCGGCGGCGTATGCCAGTGGCTGATCAATGTGCTCAATATTATTACAGGCAATTTGGATCGGCCCGGTGGCGCGATGTTTACGAAGCCCGCGTTTGATGCGGTGGGCGCGCCCGAAGCGGTGGCGCCGCGAGGGAGTTATGGCCGCTGGCATAGCCGCGTGAGGAAACTGGCCGAGTTCGGCGGCGAATTGCCGGTGGCGGCACTCGCGGAAGACATCCTCACGCCGGGCAAAGATCAGATCAGGGCCGTGGTCACTTCCGCCGGCAATCCGGTGTTGTCTACGCCAAACGGCCGTCAACTCGATCGTGCGTTTGCTGAGTTGGAGTTCATGGCCTCGATCGACTTTTACATCAACGAGACCACGCGGCACGCAAACATCATTCTGCCGCCCACTGCTTCGCTCGAGCATGATCACTACGATCTCGCGTTTCATGTGTTGGCAATTCACAACACGGTGAAATACTCACAACCGCTTTTTGCACCGCAAGAGAATACGCGTCACGACTGGCAGATCTTTCTTGAACTGCAAACGCGCATGGAGTCGAAAGGGGTTCGCGAGCAGTTGCTGGCAAAAACAAAACGAGCAGTTGTCGCGCGATTCTTTCCGCCGTCACGATTAGTGGATCTTGCGCTACGCTTCGGTCCTTACGGCAACAAGTTAAATCCGTTCTCTTCCGGTCTCACGCTCGCGAAGGTTAAGAAGTCGCCGCATGGAACCGATCTTGGCCCACTGAAGAGCTGTTTCCCGAACCGGCTTCGTACAGATAACAGGCGCATAGCAGTCGCGCCTGAGATTCTTGTAAAAGACATCGAGCGCGTAAAAACGCGATTGCTCGCGAGCAACGGGAATCATGGCCCACACGATCTGTTGCTCATCGGCCGGCGCCAGTTGCGCAGTAACAATTCGTGGATGCACAACAGCGAAAGGCTGGTCAAAGGACGTCCTCGCTGCACGTTGTTGATGAATCCAAACGACGCCGCAGACCGCGATATCACCGCGGGCCAGCAGGTCCACGTACGTTCGCGCACCGGCTCGATTAAAATCCCGGTAGAGATTTCCGAGGAGATGATGCCGGGCGTGATCAGTATTCCACACGGTTGGGGTCACGATCGCGCGGGCGTGCAATTGGGAGTAGCAGAACAACACGCCGGCGCCAGCATCAACGACCTCACCGACGACCAATCGATCGACGCGCTCTGCGGCACCGCCGCTTTTAGCGGCACGTGGGTATCAGTGAAAGATTTGTAAAACGATTGAGCCTGGGTGGCGGACAACTTGCTTGACGCAGTTGCAGGTGCAGCGTAAGGTCGCCCCAGCCCTCTGCTGTTATTACAACTGTTCATAGGATGGAGGAATAGATGAGCGAGGAACGCCATGATGTTCGCGCCGGAGTTGTAAGAGGCAACAAGCGCACGTGGTTGCTGATTTATGCGATTGTGCTGGCGTTGGTCTTCCTGGTAGGGTTTGTACCGACTTGCATGATGGCGCGACGCCGCGGGATCGAGCGCGATACGGCCCAGGCAGCTCTGCGGGTTAGTAACATGCAGAACTCTTTAGGCAACGCCATCGTCGACGCTCGCGCCGGCAACTACGAACTGGCGCGGCAGGGGACCAGCGATTTCTTCACGAAGCTGGGAGCTGAGGTGGAGGAGAACCGAAGTCCCATCTTCAACTCAGCCCAGGAAACAAAGCTGCGCTCCGTGCTCGAGCAACGTGACGCCACGATCACGATGCTGGCGCGCAACGATCCATATTCACC
>JBKPPH010000238.1:0-4965 GCA_046733535.1 Acidobacteriota bacterium | reverse complement strand
GCGCCACTGTCGACGGTCTGGATATCAGAGAGATGGTTCGCCGCGCGGAAATCGAGGATCGCTTCTTATCGACCGGCGGTTGGTTGCAGGACCATCCAGCGGTCGATGACGAATATCTGAATCTGCTGTACAACGCCGCAGATGTTGGCATTAATACCGCGAGCGGCGAGGGCTGGGGATTGATAAGTTTCGAACATGCAGCCACCGGTGCTCCGCAAATTGTGCCTGAACATACTGCCTGCGAAGAACTTTGGATGGACGTAGACACGACGTTACCAATCCGCAGCGAGGGAGAGCATGTCGGTCTCGGCATGCTGCGAAAGTTTGTTAATCCTGACGATATTGCTCTCGTGCTGGAAAAGCTTTATTCCGATCGCGTGTTTAGAGAAGAACAAGCTAGACGCGCTTATAACAACGCTCGTCAACCTGCCTACAACTGGGATCAAATAGCGGCGCAATGGGACGACCTGTTCCAACGCATACTCGCGACGCGGCGACACTGAAATCACTAATCCAGCTCACGTGCCCGCAGAACATCTCACTCCGCTCCCTCGATAGCAAAGGAAACCCGGACGCAGCGTTCGGTGTCTAATGCTTATCAATCCTGCTGGCAAGGAGAAAGCTCATGCTCTCCCGACGCTCGAAACCATACTCGTTTCTGCCCCTCTTCTTGTTCATCTTCCTGCTAAGTTCCCGAACCACAGAAGCCTGCTCCTGCGGCGCTTCGATGACGGTCCTGGACGCTTTCAACTCCTCAGATGTGGTGGTTGTCGCCGGTGCAGTTTCGGTTGAAAAAGCAGGACCAGAAAAGACGGCTCCGCCGGGCCAAATGTCCAATGGGAAGAATTACGTTGACGGCGTCAAATCGACCTCAATGCGTGTTGACAAGGTGTTCAAAGGAACATTGAAGGTTGGCGATGAAATGATCTTCAGTCAGGGAGGTGGAGCTGACTGCATTTGGACCTTCAACGAAAAGTCCATCGGGAAGAAGTTTCTCTTCTACCTGACGCGGCAAAAGGGTTCCACTCGCTGGATGGCGGTACTGTGCGGCCGGTCCAATGTCGTTGACGAGGCAGGTGATGACCTTCTCTACCTGAATAATCTGAACAAAGTTCGTAACAAGACCCGCATTTCGGGGACTGTAGGATTTCTCCATGACGCGGGCGAGAGTCTTGCCGGTCGAAAGATTCGCATCATCGGCACCAAGCATACTCAAGAGCTTAAAACAGATGATCATGGCGTCTACGAGATTTATGACTTGCCTGCTGGACGCTACTTCGTCGAGCCGGAAATTCCCAAAGGCTGGAAGGTCGGCGTCTTTTGGTTAGGCTATTCACCGAGCTTGGATCGGAATGCGAAGGAGGGATCGGTGCAGAGGATCCCAATCATCCTCGAAGCCAATAAGCATGCCGGACTCGACATTATGTTCGAGATAGATAACGTGGTCCGTGGGCACATCTATGATCCCTTGGGCCAGCCCATGAAAGACGTCTGTCTGGACCTGGTTCCGGCAGACGGTACGAAAGGAGCATACCTGGCAGACTGTACCGAAAATGACGGCGCTTTCGAAATCGATGAGATTCCACCGGGCGCCTACGTCATCATCGTGAATGACGATGGAAAGATGACAAGCACTGAGCCCTTTGGGACGTTCTACTATCCGAACGCGGCCAAGCGGGAAGAGGCGACGATCTTCAACATTGGTCTTGGTGACACGATCGAGAACCTGGAAATCTATCCTCCCATTGAGTTGAAGACGATCACCGTTGAAGGGGTATTGCTCTACTCAGACGGAAAACCCGTTGCTGACGAGTCGGTATCTTTCAAGTCCGTAAGGAAAGAGTCTGCTGGAATTGACGAGGATAAAGACGATAGAAATGACGCAAGCGCCAACACAGATCGACACGGTCGGTTCTCGATCAAGATCGTGCAGGGAGCAAACGGATCCTTGTTCGGCGGTATGTACTCTTATGTCGGCGAATTTGAAAACTGCCCGAAGCTGGATCGTCTCGTCAAACAAGCGGGCGGTGGCGTTTCGGAGATAAAAACCCCGCCAGTCGAGATTCGAGCAACAACGAATGTTTACGCAGTGGAGCTGAAGTTTCCTTTCCCTGCGTGCAAAAAAGCGAACGCGTCGCATTAAGTGATGTCTCGCGATTTGTTGACACGATTCCGGGCAAGGCATAGAATCTGCGGCCTCCCGCATTAAACCTTAGTTACGCTTGACTGCAGCGTCAGTAGAACACGCACTCCTCCCGACCTCACGCCTGGTGCAATCGCCCAAGAACTATCGTTATGAAAGATCAGAAAATCACGATTGCACGTCACGTTCTCAGACTTCTCCTGTTTACTTGCATGTCGAGTGTGGCCGCTGTGGCGCAAACGAGGAGCGCGACTGACGGCAGCACGCCGCTCGGATTGCAGCCCGGCTCGCCGGCAGGCTCATACGCGCTCAGTGGTTTTGATAACGTAAATCTTTATAACGGCAATTTGAGTTTTCAACTGTCGCTGTTGGGTGTTTCGGGACGCGGCGGAGCGCAAATGCCTGTGATGTTGCCGATCGCCGGCAAGTGGCGGGTTTCTGATGTAACTGTTCCGCAGTTTGGCGGCGGGGTTACTCACCGATATCTGCCGATACAAAGTTGGTGGGAGAACAACGAACGCAAGTACAGTCCCGGCTCGATGGCGGGAAGGCAGGCCGGACTTGACGAAATGCAATGCGCGGACGGAACGAAAGTTTTCGCTTACTCGATTACGCGCTTAACGTTCACGGCTCCGGACGGAACTGAATACGAAGTTCGTGATCAACTTACAGGCGGCCAACCCGCAAGTAACGCGTTATGCAATTACTTGAATCCACCGTCACGTGGGACCGTCTTCATCACCGTTGACGGTTCGGCGGCCACCTTCATTTCCGACACGACGATTTACGATCAACCGATCAGCCCCAACCCTGGTGAGATCTATCCGTCCGGATACTTTCTGCTGGCCGATGGTACGCGCTACCGCATCGATAACGGCCTCGTGTCGTGGGTGCGAGATCGGAATGGGAACAAGTTAACGTTCAGCTACGATGGCAACAATCGTGTTTCAACGATCACCGATTCCCTCAAACGCCAGGTCACAATCACTTACAACACCGGACCAGGAACCGCGGATCAGATCGTTTACAAAGGCTTCGGCGGCGCCTCGAGAACGATTCTGGTGAATTACGCTTCGCTCGCCAACTCGTTGCGCGCTGATTACGCGAGCACTCTCACACCTAAAGCGCTCTTTCCCGAGCTAAACGGTTCAAATACCACGCAGCACAATCCCACTGTCGTTTCTTCAGTGACGTTGCCGAACAGTCAACAGTACCAACTCAAATACAATCAATACGGCGAGGTGGCCCGTGTGGTCCTACCTACAGGCGGCGCCATTGAGTACGACTACGGGCCAGGTGTCAGCGATTATGCAAGCGGCGCATTCGCGGGCGGGTATCTGGGTTCGTGGGTAGTCTACCGGCGTGTGCTTGAGCGCCGGTTGTATCCGTCAGGCGGAACAGGAGCGAGCTACGCAAGTCGGATGACGTATACCCGGCCCGAATATGATGGTTCTTGCGCAGATTGTGTGACGGTGGACCAGCGAAACAGCTCCGGCACTTTGTTGACTCGCAGCAAACATTATTTCTATGGCAGCCCACGCAGCTCGTTTGGAATATCTCCGACTGAGTATGCCGGCTGGAAACAGGGGCGCGAATACCAGACTGAGAACTTCGCGAGCAACGGGACCACCGTGTTGACTCGCGTAACGAACACCTGGCAGCAAAGGGCTGCGGTGAGTTGGTGGACGGGCAGTACCGACCTTGCGCCGGCAAACGATCCACGTCTGAGCGAGACCAGAAATACTCTGGTTGATACGAATCAAGTCTCGAAACAAACATTCACCTACGACGACACCGTTCCCTTTAACAATCGTGCGGACGTCTACGAGTACGACTTCGGCACTGGCGCTGCCGGCGCTTTAGTCCGGCGCACGCATACGGACTATCTAAAAACGAATTCAGTCAACAGCACTGATTACACGACGACGAGCATTCACATTCGCCGTCTGCCTACGCAGGTACAGGTGTTCGATGCTGCTGCGGTGGAGAAGGCACGCACCACTTTTGAGTACGACAATTATGCGAGTGACAGCAATCATGCGCCGCTGCAACCGACGTCCAACATCTCCGGTCTTGATTCGGGCTTTACTACGTCATACGTGACTCGTGGAAATCTCACCCGCACTACGAGGTGGCTTCTGTCAACCAGCACGCAACTTCATTCCTACAATCTGTTTGATGTCGCGGGAAACGTTGTAAAAACCATTGACGCGCGCGGCTACGCCACGATTTTTGAATTCGCGGATCGCTTCGGCGCACCTGATAGCGAAGCGCAAAGCAACACTGCTCCGGCGGCGCTGGGCGGCCAAACAAGTTACGCTTTCGCAACGAAGATAACCAACGCGGCCAATCACGTCGTTTACGCGCAATTCGACTACTACCTCGGTAGACCGGTGAATGCAGAAGACGCAAACGGCATCGTGGCGAGTGGTTCTTACAATGACAGCCTCGATCGACCCACACAAATCAAACGAGCCGTCGGCACCGCCGTGGAGAATCAAACGAGCTTCGCGTACGACGACACAAACCGCATCGTTACCACCAGAAGCGATCGCGACGTCGATGCTGACGAGGGCCTGGTGAGCAGAGTCGTTTACGATGGATTCGGCCGCGTTACCGAGACGCAGCAATACGAGGGTGGGTCGAATTACATTGCCACGCAGCAGCAATACGACGCGCTCGGCAGGGTATATCTGACTTCGAATCCATTTCGTCCGTATTTGTTGGAAACGACTGTTTGGACCACCACTGCGTTTGACGCTCTCAGTCGAGTTACGTCGGTGACAACTCCCGACAGTGCAGTGATGACTACAGCATACAGC
>JBKPPH010000237.1:0-19453 GCA_046733535.1 Acidobacteriota bacterium | reverse complement strand
CCAGATTCGCGTGAACATCCGCAGCCCGCAATCAGGTTATTTGTACGTTCTCAACGAAGGTCCTCCCGACGCATCCGCGCAACCGGAGTTTGTCGTCGTATTCCCTTCGTCGACTGCAAACAACGGATCGCCGTTTTTGGCTGCTGAGCAACTGGTCCAGATTCCGCAACAAACGTGGTTGAAGTTTGACACCCAACAAGGGACTGAAAAACTGTGGCTGGTGTTTGCGGAGAATGCGGTGCCGGAGTTGGAGGCTGTAAAGACGTTCGCCAATTCTCAAACGCGCGGACTCATCACCGATCCGGTGCAGAACAAAGTCGTACAGAGCTTCCTAACCACTCACTCCGTCACTAAACCGGCATACGAGCGAAATGCGACGCTGACGACCTTGAAGTCGCCCGGAAAGCTGCTCGTCTACGCCGTCCCGCTTGAACATCACTGACAACTAGACGGAACCCGTAACTAGGCATATGATGGCAGTCATTCAAAGCACGGCACGGCTCGAATTCAACAACAAGTCTGCTTCGGAGTACCCTCTCTAAATCGGAATTCCCGCTTTTTATCTTTGAATGGTGGTTTGCCGTGAAAGTTCTCGCGTAAGAGAACAGAAGGCGACCTGATTTCATAATGCGGCATTATCGCATTTAGCCCAGAACCACAATCATCGAGGATTGTGAAACCCATTTAGACCTTTTAAGGAGGATTAACAATGCCACAACCACCAGCACCACCTTTATGGACCGTACACAATACCGGCGGAGGAAGTAATGGAGCAGACCTCGTCGGCTGCCATATCGCAAAAAATACCCAGGGCGTTTATACGTTCTACGACCCCAGCTGGAACCTCCTGGGCACTTTTTCGGGGAACCCACTCTCTTGTTCCTTTAACTATGACGGCATCAACGGCTGGACCGTGACTTTGGCAACCGCTGTGGTAAATGGCAACGCCAACGGCGCATGGACTACGCCTAACACAGGGCCCGAAGAGATCCCCGCTCAAAGTGGCGACTACACGGCTCAGACCGGAGGCGGGACAGTACCCGAGGAGGAGAGAGCTGCATCTTCCGCCGGTTATGGGAAAAGCTAGGTTGAATTAACGACCGCTCGACGAACAGATAACGTGTGAAGAAAAGCCCTGCTTCTTCACGCGTTATCCAGCGAGCAGTGCTTCGAAAGTAAGCGCATGACGTTGATGGTGGTTTCTCGTAGAAGTTCTCGCGTTAATAAACAGAAGGCCATCGGGAAAATCGATTTAATAACCGGCATTATCGCACTTCGCCCAGCCCACAATCACCGAGGATTGTGAACCTACCAAACCTTTGAAGGAGGATTAACAATGCCAACACCACCAAACCCACCAATATGGACCCTGAACGCCAGCGGCATGACCGGAGGAAGTAATGGAGCAAAGCTCGCCGGCTGCCATATCGGACAAGCTTCGAGCGTTTATACGTTCTATGACCCCAGCTGGAACTCCCTGGCCACTTTTTCGGGTACCACACTGTCTTGTACCTTTAACTACAACGGCGTCGACGGCTGGACCCTTACTTTGGGAACGGCTGTCAGTGGAGGCAATGCCACTGGCACTTGGAGTACACCTAAAACAGAGTTTGAAAGGCCCACAGATATTCCCGCTCAAAGTGGTGACTACACGGCTCAGACCGGAGGCGGGGTAGTACCGGAGGAGGAGGAGAAAGCCGCATCTTCCGCCGGCTATGGGAAAAACTAGACTGAATTAACGACCCGCTCGAGGAAAGGATAACGTGTGAAGGAAAAGCTCCCACTTCTTCACGCGTTATCCAGAGCGGTGTTCTAAGTAAGCGTATGAGTCAGAATTCGAATAATGTTTCGCGTGGAATCTTCTTCTCGGCTTTATGGCTGAGTTTTTTCGTTTCCGTAAGTTTTGCGCAAGCCAGCACCTCTCCCAATCAGCAAAACACACAAACGCTCCCGACTTTTGCCGCGCAAGAACGCGAGCTCAAAGGCGGCGAAGCTCATGCTTACCGGCTAGCGCTTACGGCGGGCCAATTTGTTTATGCTTTGGTGGAACAGAAAAGTGTCGATGTGACCATTGCGTTGTTCGGTCCCGATGGCCAGGAGATTGGCGAAACTGATGGTCCGAACGACTGGGGGACGGAACCAGTTTTACTCCTCGCAGGCAAATCAGGCGATTATCGAATCGAAGTGCGTTCGCCGAACAGCAAAGCTCCTCCAGGCCGTTACGAGATTAGTATCGTGCGGTTGCGCGAAGCGACGCCCGAGGACAGGCGACTGGTCCAGGCCCAACGACTGGCGGAGGAGGCTGAGAAGACCGGCAGCCAGGAAAACTCTGCGGCAAAGCGCGAGTCTATCGAGAAGTATCTGCAAGCGGCGCAGCTTTTTGCAGACAGCGGCGAACCCCTGCGGCAAGCCTTTACGCTTCGCTTAATGATAGTTCGCTTCGCCCAACTCGGCGATTTCCGCAATTTACTCAAATATTCCAAAGAAGTGCTTTCACTTTCGCAACGAGTCCAGGATCGGAGGTTGGAAAGCGGAATCGAAAGTTTTGTGGGCGGAGCGAGCAACGCTTTAGGCGAAGTAAAAGAGGCTCTGGCCCATTACGAGCGCGCCGCGGTGCTCGCTCGAGAGACCGGCGGGAGCGAAGCCTCCGCACTAAACAATATCGGCACCATCTATAGCGAGGCTTCTGATCAGCAGAAGGCACTCGAGTATTTCCTGCGAGCTTTGCCGCTTTACAAGCCGCTCGGCAACCGATTCTCCGAAGCGATTACGCTGAACAACATTGGAAACGCGTACAACAAAATCGGCGAACCACAGAAGGCGCTCGATTACCTGCAGCAGGCTGTTCCCATGTTTCAGGCGATAGGAGCCAAGGGCCCGCTCTCGTTTACGTTGAGTAATATTGGAATCGCGTACCGTCGGCTGGGCGATTATGAGAAAGCCCTCAGCTACCTCAATCAGGCCCAAACAATCCAGCAGCAAACCGGCAATAAGATGCAGGAGGCGGAGACGCTCGATCAGTTTGGCATACTGTACTCGCAGCAGAACCAGCCGCAAAAGGCGCTCGAATATCACCAACAGGCGCTCGAGCTTCTGCGTGCTACCGGAAATGCTCGCCGGGAAGCAGTCTCGCTGAGCAACCTGGGCCATGTTTACACAGTGCTCGGGCGTACCGATGAGGCGCTGGACTATTTCAACCAATCGCTCGTGGTTTTTCGCCGGCTCGGCGATTTGAACAATTCCGCGTACGCTCTGGAGGGCCGCGCCCGTGCGGAACAGCAACGCGGAAGTTTGGCTGAGGCGAGGAAGAACATCGAAGAGTCACTCGCTTTGATCGAGACTGTTCGTGCTCAAACGGGCAGTCAACAACACCGTGCTTCATACCTCGCCTCTCGAGAACAGGCGTACGAGTTTTACGTCGATCTGCTGATGCAGCAGGATGTGAAGGATCCGGGCAAGGGTCACGATGCGGAAGCACTACAAGCAAGCGAACGTGGGCGCGCGCGCAGCCTGACCGAGATGTTGAATGAAGCTCACGTAGATGTCCTGCAAGGCGTCAGCGCGGATTTAGTTCAAAAGGAACGAGAGATCCGGCAGTCGTTGAATGCCAAAGCGCAACGCCAGATTCAACTCACGGCGGCGAAGGGCAACCAGCAGGAAATCGACACGCTCAACAAAGAGATCAGTGCGCTTGAAGACGACTACCAGCAACTGCAGACAGCGATTCGCAAGGCGAGTCCGGCGTATGCCGCGCTGACTCAGCCGCAACCGTTGGGCTTGAAAGAAATCCAACAGCAACTAGATCCCGAGACAGTGTTGCTGGAGTATTCGCTTGGCGATGAGCGAAGTTATCTTTGGGCCGTAACGCAGGATTCAATACGGAGTTATGTACTCCCAAAGCGAGAAGATATTGAGAAGGATGCGCGGCAGGTATATGACTCGCTGACGGCCCGCAGTGTTGTTAAGTCGCTGGAGACTCCCGCGGAGCGACAAGCACGAATAGCTGAGGCAGATGCGCAGTTTCAACAAGCGTCTGCTGAGCTGGGACGGCTGATACTTGCGCCCGTTGTTGCCGAGTTGGGAACAAAACGGCTGGTGGTGATTGCCGACGGCGCGTTGCAGTACGTGCCGTTTGCTGCGTTGGCAGTAAATGGCCCAAAGCGGCCGCTGGTGATGGACCATGAAGTCGTCAGTCTGCCATCTGCTTCAGCGTTGGCGGTCCAGCGCCAGAGTTTGGCTAACCGCAAACCGGCGCCGAAAGGCATCGCCGTGATCGCGGATCCGGTTTTCTCAGCCAGCGATCCGCGCTTTCGAAGCACTGCGCCCGCGAAGGAAGGCACGATGCTCGCGGCAAACGATACGCGGATCATCGAACATTTGTCCGGTGGTCCAGGCGGACAGCTTTCGATACGTCGTTTGCCCTTCACTCGTCACGAGGCTGACCAGATTCTCGCCGTCGCGCCTGCGGGAGCAAACTTCAAGGCGCTTGATTTTCGCGCGAATCGATCGGTGGCGACGAGCGGAGAGTTGAGCCAGTACCGTTTTGTTCACTTCGCCACGCACGGCTATCTCGACACCACGCGCGCCGGGCTTTCCGCGATCGTGCTCTCGATGGTTGACGAGCAAGGCAATCCGCAGGACGGCTTTCTGCGGACGCACGATATCTACAATCTCAAGCTGCCGGCAGAGTTGGTGGTGTTGAGCGCGTGTGAAACGGGCCTCGGGAAAGAAGTGAAGGGCGAAGGTATCGAGGGCCTGACGCGCGGGTTCATGTACGCGGGCGCGCGCCGCGTGATTGTGAGTTTATGGAACGTTAACGACAAGGCGACGGCGTCGTTGATGCAGCGTCTTTATGTAGGGATGTTGCGGAGCGGTAAAACACCGGCGGCGGCGTTGCGCGCCGCGCAGATCGAGATGTTGCGCACGGCGCAGTGGCAGTCACCTTATTACTGGGCTGCGTTCGTTATGCAAGGGGAGTGGAAATAACGTAGTTGGTTGGGGCAGAAGGGATTAGTCATGAGAGTAGTTATAGGTTTTCTATTACTGATCGTGAGTGTGACATCGCTTTCGTTGGCCCAACAGGCAGACGAAATGACGCGCAAACTTTGGGACACTGCTTTCAGCAGTTCGCCTGCGACTAAAAGGACTCCGGCCCGCCGGCGGTCCAGCAGCAACTACCGGCTCGCAACACCGAACGTGCCTGTCGACAACGTCGCGCCTGACACGGTCGTCGGCGTCACGCTTTGGCGACTCCGCCCTGCGAATCGCGCCGAGTCCGGAGAGCGATTGATCGTTCACGACGACAACGCCACCACCGAGTGGGTGCCGGAACGAATCTCAGCCAGCACAAAACTGGTCCAGGGAGATCGACTGCGAATCAGCGTGGAAGCCGTGCGTGAAGGTTACTTGTATGTGATCGATCGCGAGCAGTATGCGGACGGCACGTTAGGAGAGCCTTACTTGATCTTTCCGACGAAACGGACCGCAGGCGGCGATAACCAGGTGGCAGTCGGAAGGCTGCTCGAAATCCCGGCGCAGGACGACAGTCCACCTTTCTTTACGATGCGGAAGAGCCGGCCGGACCACGTCGCGGAAGTTGTCAGCGTGCTCGTGAGCCCGACGCCGCTTGAAGGAGTTCAGATCACTGACAAGGCGCTCAAGCTGACTGACGCGCAGGTGGCGCAGTGGGAAAAAGCGTGGGGGTCGAGCGTTGGGCACCTCGAGATGTCAACCACAGGCCAGGCCTGGACCAAGGAAGAGAAGGACGCACCGACGAGAGCGTTGACCGCCAGCGCCCCGGCGCCGCAACTTCTCTTTTATCGCCCGAGCGTGAAACCAACCGAACCGATGTTCGTGAAGCTGAGGCTTCAGTATCGTAAGTAAGCCGCAGATTTACGCAGATTTACCAGGTGAACGCAGATCAAGACTCTTCCTGATGCGCGTTTATCTGCGTTCATCCGCGGCTATTTATAAAACTTCCAGTTCGTGACGAAGTCACGCGTGAGCTTCTGGTTCGTGATCGCCGCGCGCAGCATCTCGATCGGAATCCGGTTCTCCTTCAGCAACGCGTCGTTATAAGCGCGGTTTGTCATCTTCCCTGAGTCGACCAGCTCTTTGTGCATCGCGTACTGCTGCAGCCCGCCGATCAGATACGCGATCTGGTAAAGCGGTCCGTAGCTGCCGTCTAGCGAACGTCTCACCTCGGCCGTCGCATTGTCACGCTCGTGTCCGACTTTGTTTACGAGCAGGTCGATGCACTCCTGCGGTGTCATTTTCTCGAGATGAAAGTTGAGCGAGAAAATAATGCGCGCGCAGCGGTGCATGCGCCAGAAGAGCATGCCGATCCGGTTCTCAGGCGTCTTGGCGAAGCCGAGGTCCCACAGCAACAGTTCCCAATAAAGCGCATTGCCCTCGGTCCAGAACGGCGTCCCGAAGATCGCTCGATACGGTTTGTTGCGCGCTGACATGAAGCCCTGTAGATGATGGCCCGGAATCAGCTCGTGAAAAACGGTGGCGCGCGAGAAGTGGATGTTGTTGCCGCGCATGCTCATCATCTTTTGCTCGTGCGCCATCGTGTTCGTCGGAAACGAAACTTGAATCACTTCACCGCCGAGAAAGAAGGGACTGACTAACTGCCGCTCGGGAGTCATCATCTCCATGCGCCAGGTCTCTTTCGCGAGCTCCGGCACAGTCACCAGATTCTTGTCTTCGACAAACTTGATGGCTTCGAGCGCGAGGTCGCGAATCATCTCCGGCTGCTTGCCGGGTTCGACGTAAAGGTTTTTGACGTGTTCGAGCGCCTTGTGCCAATCGTCGCCATAGCCGAGATCGCGCGACGCCTTCTTCATTTCGTTTTCACACCACGCCATCTCCTTCTCGCCGATCGCGATCAGTTCTTCCGGCGTGTAAGGAATCATTTCGGAGCGCAACTCAACGAGCAGCGCTTCACGCCCGATTGGATCGCCGACGATGTCGCTCGCGTCACCCGGTCGCGCAACGCTGCCGCCGCCGCGCTGAGGGGCTTGTCCGCCACCTGGACCCCCGCCGCGATTCTGAGCGGTTGGTGTCTGGCCGCTTTCTGATGACTTGATACCGACGACGCGTTCAGTAATGAAACTCGCGTAGGCCGTCAGCGACTGATCGAGTGAACGGTAAGGCTCCTCGTTCCACCACGTAAACAGCGGATCGTAGCCGTTGTAGAAGGTATACCAGTTTCGCAGATTGTTACGCAGAGCATTGATCGCGACGACCGCGCGATTAGCCACGGTCTTCTTCACGCGCACCGGCTCGACGTTCGCATCACCGCTGCGAGTTTCCAAACGCAAACCGAGTTCGATCGCGCGGCGTCTTTCGTCGACCTGTTTTCTCAAGTCTGTCAGAGTCGCTGCAATCTTCGCGGAGTCGATCGCTTCCATGCGGCGTCGCGCTTCTTCCAGCTCGATTATTCGGGTGGCAAAGGGAACCAGCGGCTCGATCTCGTCCATCTGTCGCGACTGAATATCGAGTTGGCGCAACTCATATTCAAGATGGTTCTTGAAAAGTATGTAATCGATCTTGCCATCCTGGCTCATCGCGTCGAAGTCGAGACTCGGAAGCGAGGCGAGCCACTCGCCATAGAACTTTTTGAACCGTTCTCGTCGCGCACGCGAGACAGCCACCGGATACGAGCGCGTCAGACTGCCGCGATCGACTGTGTAGCGTTCAATCGCACTCCGCATCTCGCTGACCGGCGCCTTGGCGTTAGTACGCGTGGCTGTCTGCGCCGGAAGCTGAACCGAAAAGCAGCAGAGTAATACAATAACTATTAAAGTGCGTGGTGAAGGCATACCGCATTCTCTCCTGATGGTCATTTCACACAGGATTACTGGATTAAAGAGGATACATCAAGAATGTAAACTGTTTGCGCCGTGGTAAGAACGAACAAACGACCGCCGTCGCGGCTGAAGCGCAACATCGATATCGGACTCGAGAAGCTAAACTCGTCTCGCTTCTCCATCGAGTCGAGATCGTAGACAGCTATTTTGCCGCGCTCGTTTTCAACGCACAGCAATTTCGAAACTGGGGAAACGGTCGCATAGCCGCCAAACACACGTCCTTTTTGTTCGCCAGTCTTTAGTGAATATACGAGCACACGATTCTGCGTGTCGGTTACGATCACTGAATCACCGGCGCCAACGATGTTCGACAGTCGAAAAGAACCCCTGCCGGTTTCAATAAGCAGCTTGCCGATGTCGTTTCCGGTTTGCGCCTCGACAATCTTGAGAAAGTAATCGCCCTCCTTCTCATTCATCCGGGCGAGTTGCTGAGCAAGCTTCGGGTCACTCGCGATCTCCGACTTGGCAGCGTCGCTCGAAACGTCCCACAGCATCGCCATACTTTGATTCGACGCCGACATCCAGACACGCGGCGCCTCTTTCGGAAAAGGCTTGGACCACAAACTCTTCATCGTGCGCGCATCGAACATCTCGACGATCACGTCGCGGCGATAAACTGTCCGATCGACGGTTGTGTCGTCGCCAGTGTCCTCTTTCTGAGTCGCCTTCGCTGGTTTGATCGTGAACAAAAACTGGCCGTATTGATGCGAGCTGCTGCTCTCGATCTTTGGCCCACTAACCGCATCGCCGTTGTTGAGATTGAACCGCGCGATGTTACGTTCTACCTCTTCAGTCTTCGGGAAATCGCCAAAGAAATAACCATCGTCGGTGACGTGACCGCCCTGGAAATCGCGTAAAGACAAAGCAGCTTCACCTTTATTACCGACGTTCCAAACGCCGCCGCGCGAACGTCCGGACAGCGCTAACCATTTCAACTCCGGCGAGACCTCGGCGACCCGCAAGCGTCCGAGCGAGGCGTTGGACAAGATCGCGCTAGCCACGAGTTCATTCTTCGCCATGCGATACAGGCCAACCTGACCATTGCGCATTTCAGCCACAAAGAACTGATCGTAGATATCGAGCGCGGCGCGTTCGTTGACCTTGGCGATCGTTTTACTGTTGATGTCCATCACGCCCAATGCGTAGTCCTTGATGGGCCGGATCAGCAGGTAATCGCCGCGTGTCGCTGCTTTCATGTTTTTGCGCCACAGTTCCATCTCGGCCAACACCTCGCCTGATGGAAACTTAACCACCGCCGACTTCTTGAAGTTTTCACGATTGATGCCGGCCATGCGGTCATTGCCGAGGAAAGTGAAGCCACCCACTAACAGTCGCTTGACGGAGTCAGGGACGGGAACTTTCGTCATCGCAGTCGTGTCAATCACTTCGCTCACGTCGCCCACCGCCGTTCTCCCTAACTTCAAACGGCCGTGATAACCGGCGGCGAAATAGCGGCCATCCGGCGAGAAGTTCATGTTGATCAGCAAGAGATTCAAGTCGCCTGTATCTTCACCACGCAAACGCAGCTCGTTATAGATCGAAACCCACTGCCAGTAATCGGGCGCGTAAAACTCCTTCTTCCGCCACGCTACTTCTCCGTTTTCCACTCGAATCAGACTCAAATCAAAATCCGGATCCAAACATGCGAGCAACTTCCCATCCGGCGACAGTTCAGTTTCCAAACAACCTTTCAGCAGTACGACCTCTTTAGCATCGATCTGACGACGTTCAGAAACACTCCAGCGTTCGACTCGCAGATTGTCAGTGTAGAAAACTATCTCCTTTGAATCGGGGGTGAAATTCGCGAAGTAACTCTCAACGGCGGTATCAATCCGAAACAGCGGCGCGAACGGTTCACGCGACAGCACGTTGATACCCGCGTCGTCTTCGGCCAGGACATACGCCCCATCGGGACTGAAACGCAGATGAACGATGTCGCTGCGCAATGGCGGCGAGAGTTCCAGTTTTGTCAGAACTCCATGCAGCGACTCTTTGAGGCCGAGCCGGGCGTGGGCAATGACCTTTGACTGCCATTTCGCGAATGTTTCTGCTTGCGTCGCGGAACTTTGCTGGCGGCAAGCAGCGGGCACGGCTTCTGCCGCTTTACTCATCTCGCGCAGTCGCTTCTGTTCGGGGCGCGTCGTGCCGAAGAGATCGGAGAACCAGCTACCCTTTTTCCCTTGCGTTCCGGCAATGCGATCCCAAAACCGGGCCATCGCGCCTACGTCGTAGCCGGCGGAGACAAGCGCAAACAGACCTGCCTGATCGGCGAAGAGTTGGCCCTTCTCGCGATCCGGAACTTTGAACGCGCCTGGCTTTCGATTCAGGTTCTCGATCAGTTGATTGTATTTATCGAAGACGTCGCGACGATCCGTCACCGAACTAACGCCAAGGACTTCTCTGAACGTGCGCGTAGTGTCGATAGCTGATTGGTGAACTACGAGATGGCCCAGTTCGTGTGCGATTACACCCGCGAGCTCGTCTTCATTTAGCGCCGCCGCCACGAGCTTGCGTGAGACATAAATCCGGCCACCGGGAATCACAAACGCATTCGCATCCGGTAGGTCGACGAGGAAGAACTGAAATCGCAGCCGGTTCAGCGGCAGGTGTTTGGTGAGACGGTTGCCGATGCCGGTCAGATAGGCAGTCAATTCCGCGTCTTCGATTACTTTGTAACTGCGCTGGATGTGCTCGGCAACGGCGTCTCCGAGATAGATTTCCTGTTCTTCCGTGAAGATGTTCGGTTCGCTGGCGGACGGCAGGGCCACAGGCGGGCTGCATGGCTGCTGTTGGGCCGCAGCCGGGTAAATGATTGTCAGGACCAGTAGAGCGGCGAGAGACGGGAGTTTTGGGGGTCTCATACTTCACGCATTTTAGACACAAAGAAGCACAAAGCGCATTTCTTTTGTGCTTTTTGTGGCTAATGTAACTTGCTCTATCGTCTGGGCCTTTGCTAGAATCGCCGCTCGTTACGAGGCAGTTTTCTAATTTTTGATAGGATGCTCCCGAAGACCTTCGTCATGAATCGAACTACTACTCGATTCTTTACTTTTTGATGCCGGCCCGCAACCAAGCGGGCGCGCGGCGAAGGCGCTCCTATCGAATCCGATCGACTGTAGTAACAAATTTAGTGAATCGTAAATCGTAGGGAATGTCTTCGGCCTTGGGACGAAAAGGTCTTTCTTGTCGTCCCCGTGCTTTGGTTTTGCGGCGGCTGAGGACACAGTAATGAGCGAGATCAACGTACAACTGAAAAACGGTGAACCGGTTCTTGTGCCTGATTCAGCCACGGTCGCGGAAGCTCTCAAGAAGCTCGATCGTGACCTGGCCAAGCAGGCTTTGGCGGCGAAAGTGGGCGATCGTGAGGTGGACCTCACCGCCCAGCTCGATACGCTTCTTGCCAACGGCGAAGCGGTTCAGATCGAACCCATCGTGCCGCAAACGCGCGACGGCCTCGAGGTGCTGCGCCATTCAACCGCGCACCTGTTGGCCGCGGCTGTTCTCGATCTGTTTCCCGGCACGAAACTCGGCATTGGACCAGCGCTGCTGGACGATCCGCGGTACGGTTTCTTTTACGACGTGATTACGCCGCGGCCGTTGACCGAAGCCGATCTGCCAGTCATCGAGAAACGCATGAAGCAGATCGCAAGCAAGAACCTCGGTTATCGCCGCGAGGAGATTCCGAAGGCTGAGGCGCTGCGGGTGTTCAGCGAACGTGACGAACCGTTGAAGTGTGAGTTGATCGATGAGAAGGCGGGCGAGAACGTCAGCGTCTACTACATCGACGGTTCTCCGTTCCTCGATTTTTGTCTCGGCCCACACGTGCCGAACACGAACAAGCTGCGCGCTTTCAAACTGCTTTCGCTCGCCGGCGCTTACTGGAAAGGCGACGCATCGCTACCGCAGATGCAGCGCATTTACGGCACGGCGTTCTTCACGCAGGAAGAACTCGAGGGGTGGCTCAAGCAACGTGAAGAAGCGGAAAAGCGCGATCATCGTCGTCTCGGCCGCGAGCTCGATCTTTTCTCAATCCAGGAAGATTACGGGCAGGGTTTGATCTTCTGGCATCCGAAAGGCGGCGCGATCCGCAAGGAGATGGAAGACTACCTGCGTCACGAGCTATTGGTGCGTGGCTATGGCCTCGTCTTCACGCCGCACATTGCGAAACGCGATCTATGGTTTACCAGCGGGCACGAGGAGAACTACGCCGACTCGATGTTCTCGCCGATGGAGTTCGAAGAGCAGGAGTTTCGCATCAAGCCGATGAACTGCCCGTTTCACATCGGCATTTACAAGTCTGCCCAACGCTCGTATCGCGACTTGCCGCTGCGATACGCGGAATTAGGCACGGTCTATCGCGCAGAACTTTCCGGCACGTTGCACGGCCTGACGCGAGTACGCGGTTTTACGCAGGACGATGCCCACATCTTCTGTACGAGGGACATGGTGCGCGGTGAGATTCTCGGCTGCATCGATTTCGCTTTTCACCTGTTCGGAGTGTTTGGCTTCAAGGACATCAAAGTCGAGCTTTCCGTCAGAGGAGAGGATCGCAGCGCTTACCTCGGTTCAGACGAAGACTGGGAAAATGCCGAAAGCGCATTGGTGGATGCGTTGAACAGCCGCCAGATCCCGTACCAGCGAATCGAAGGCGAAGCCGTCTTTTACGGTCCAAAGATCGATATTCGTGTCGAAGACGCGATTGGCCGCACGTGGCAGTTGACCACCGTGCAGTTTGATTTCAATCTGCCCAGGCGTTTTCAGCTCGAATACATCGGCGAGGACAACAAGCCGCACGAACCGATAATGATTCACCGCGCGCTGTTTGGTTCGATGGAACGCTTCTTCGGCGTCTTGATCGAGCACTACGCCGGTGTGTTTCCGATGTGGCTGGCGCCTGTCCAGATCGCAGTGTTGCCGATCACGGATCGGGTCAATGAGTATGCGGATGAGTTAGCGCGTGAACTTCGGGCCGCAGGCTTCCGTGTCGAGGCAAACCTGCGAAGCGAAAAAATCGGCGCTAAGATTCGCGATGCGCAGTTACAGAAAATTCCGTTCATGCTCGTGCTCGGCGATCGCGAGATGGAGCAGAAAACGGTAGCGGTTAGAGAACGTGCACGGGGGGACATCGGTGTCATGCCGTTTGCGGAATTCAAAGAGATGGCGCGCCGGCTAGTCGAGACGCGCGCGTTGACTAACAACAATCAAACCCAGGAGGTGCAGCAATAGCTACAGGCTTTCGTGGTCGCGGTCAGCGTCCTGATAACAGGCGTGTGCCGCCGGTTCGCATTAATGAAAGAATTCGCGTGCCCGAGGTGCGCGTGATTGGTGAGGAAGGAGAGCAACTGGGCGTGATGGATGTGCGCGATGCAGTGCGCGCCGCCCGGGACAAGGGGCTGGATCTCGTCGAGGTCGCCCCAAACGCCGATCCTCCGGTTTGCCGGATCATCGACTTCGGAAAGTATCAGTACGAAGCGAAGAAGAAGGCGAACGAGGCGAAGAAGAAGCAAGTAACGATCACGGTCAAGGAAGTGAAGTTTCGGCCGGGTACTGACGACCACGATTACGATTACCGCATGAAGCATGCCCGCGAGTGGTTGCAGGAGGGCGACAAGGTTAAAGCCACGATCTGGTTTCGCGGGCGCGAGATGACTCACCGTGAGTTAGGCGCGCGAATTCTGGAGCGGCTCGAGCGCGATCTCGCCGATGTCGGCGAGGTTGAAGCGCGGCCAAGAATGGAAGGGAACCAGATGTTCATCATCCTTGGACCAAAGAGACATAAGAGCGGCGGCGCGAAGGCGGAGGCGCCCGCTCAGTAAATCATTGCCGGCTTCCGATTGCCAATTGCCAATTGGTAAACAAATCGGGAATCGGCATTGGAAATCGGCAATAAAGAAGGGAAATCATTATGCCTAAACTTAAAACCCACAAAGGTGCGGCGAAGCGAGTGCGGCTGACGGCGACCGGAAAGATCAAGCGGGGCCATTCGCATGCGCGGCACATATTGACGAAGAAGACCAATAAGCGAAAGCGTCACCTGGACATCGATGTGCTCGTCTCCAAGGCTGATCACGATCGCGTGATGTCGATGTTGCCTTACGGCAGAGACTGAATTATTTCCAAATTGCAATTGCCCGATTTCCAATTGGTCAAATCGGCGATTGGCAATTGGCAATCGACAATTTTTATAGGGAGGAATCATCATATGCCCAGAGCAAAACGTGGCAACAAGCGTCTCGAAAGACGCAAGAAGATATTGAAACTGGCGAAAGGGTATCGTGGTACCAAGTCGAAACTTTACCGGTCAGCGAAAGAGTCAGTCGAACGCGGTCTGAATTTCGCTTACACGGGACGCAAGTTGAAGAAACGCGACTTTCGCAGCCTGTGGATCGTGCGCATCGGCGCCGCCGCACGCTTGAACGGACTGAATTACTCGCAGCTCATGCACGGTCTGAAACTCGCGAACGTAGAACTGGATCGAAAGGTCCTGGCCGATCTCGCGGTGCATCAACCGGAATCGTTCGCAACCGTCGCCGCGCAGGCCAAGAGCGCGCTCGAGAATGAACAACGCAACAAGGCGGCGTAGCCTGCTGAAAGGAATAGACCAGTGAAATTCAAAACCAACAGAGCCGGCTTACTCATACTCACGTTCCTGCTCGGAATGATGACGGCATTTGCCCAGGCCGCGACGCCTCAGGATGTGTCGGGGACGTACGAAGGGATGGTGAAGCGGCCGGGCGCAACGGCTGAGGAGAAGGTCACGCTCGAGCTGAAAAGCGACGGCGCAAAAATCACCGGACGCGCGACTCACGGTACCATGACCGCCGGTGTGACAGACGGAAAACTCGAGAACGGGACGCTCACGCTCAGCTTTGGCAACGGCGCGACATTTACCGCGAAAGTGGTTGGCGACAAGCTGGTCGGAGAAGCGGTACACGGAACTGAGAAGATGTCGATGGAGCTGAAAAAGGTTACGCCGGCTGCGGCTGCTCCTGCTGCTCCTGCGGCTGCTGCTGCGGCTCCTGCGGCTCCTGCTGTTCCCGTGAACCTTAACGGTGAATGGGACGCGATCGCGGATGCGAACGGTCAGCCGTTTCCGTTTTTGCTGGTGCTAAAAATCGATGGTGAGAACGTCACCGGCAGCAGCAGTTCGCAGCTTGGCGAATCCACCGTGAAGTCGGGCTCGTGGAAAGATGGGAAGCTCGTTTTTCAGCTCGAAGGTCAGAACGGCATCATCTCGATGAGCGCTGTCGTGATCGAGGGGAAACTTGCGGGCGAGTTCGATTACGCCGGCCAGTTGCAGGGCAAGTGGGTCGCGGTGAAGAAAAATTAGACAGGATTCACAGGATGTTTACAAGATTTACAAGATGACATCCTGTTCATCCTGAAAAATCTCGTTCATCCTGTTAAAATGACTGATCAACCACCTCAGACTCAATTAGACTTAATTTATAAAGCGTTCGAGCACGACTTCGAACGCTTTTTCCCTTTTATCGATGATCCATCAACGCTGAGTTTGGAGGAAGCAGTCGCTGAACAGAATGCACTGGCTGAATTACGTAATCGCCACCTGCGAAAAAAGAGTGACCTTGCGGCTGCGAAGAAATTAATTCCCCGTCTTGCGCCGGAGGAGCGAGCTGTCTTTAATCAAAGGGTTCAGGAAATTGAAGGGAAGATGGACGACTTGGTCCTCTTGGCCCAGGTTAGCTTACACGAGTACATCGAGTACCAGCGCACGATTCGCGAAAGCATCGACGTGACGCAGCCGGGCAGGCGTCCTCGCTTGGGTCATCGACACCCGATCACGTTGATGCGCGAGCGTCTGGAAGACGTCTTTGTCGCTCTCGGCTATGCGATCGAAGACGGCCGCGAGATCGAAACCGACTTCTACAACTTCGACGCGCTCAATATCCCGCAAAACCATCCGGCCCGCGCCTGGCAGGACACGTTCTACACGACCGACGGCTTTGCCCTGCGTTCGCAAACGTCGACGGTACAGATTCACGCGATGCAGCGCCGCGGTGTGCCAGTGCGCATGATCGCGCCCGGCCGCGTGTTTCGACGCGACACTCCCGATCCGACTCACAATCCGATGTTCTTCCAGGTCGAGGGCCTGTGCGTCGATCGCGGCATTACGATGGCGCACTTGAAAGGGACGGTCGGCGAGTTTCTGCGCCGCATGTTTGGCGCTGATACGGTCACACGTTTTCGACCATCGTACTTTCCGTTTACCGAGCCGAGTGCGGAGTTTGATTTCAGTTGCTTCAAATGCAAGGGCAGCGGTTGTCGCATCTGCAAAAACTCGGGCTGGATCGAGCTGGGCGGCTCGGGCATGGTGCACCCAAACGTGCTGCGCGCAGTTGGTGTTGATCCGCAAGAGTTCTCCGGGTTTGCGTTTGGACTCGGAATCGATCGGATGTGCGCATTGATGTACGAGCTCGACGATATTCGCCTCCTGTTTGAGAATGATGTCCGGTTTTTGGAAAAATTTGAGTAGCACGGATTAGCACGGATTAAAAACGCGGATGTTCATTAGTTACGAGTGGCTTAAAGAGTTTACGGAGACCACGCTCAGGCCGGACGAATTAAGAGAGCGGCTGACGATGGTTGGTCTCGCGATCGACGCTGTCGAAGAGCACAACGGCGATGCCGTGCTCGACGTTGAAGTGCCGTCGAACCGTCCTGATTGTCTCTCACACGTTGGTGTCGCGCGCGAAGTCGCCGTGATTGAAAAAGGCGAGATGCATTTGCCCGCGCCGGCGGATGTGAAAACGCAAGGGCGATCCAAAGAATTCACGTCAGTTGAAATCAAGGACACGGACCTGTGTCCACGATATGCTGCGCGGCTTGTGCGGGGCGTGAAAATCGGTCCTTCACCCGATTGGCTTGCAAAACGGCTCGAGACGATCGGCCAGCGACCAATCAACAACGTCGCCGACATAACGAATTACGTTCTCCATGAGCTGGGCCAACCGCTGCACGCCTTCGACGTTGAAAAGCTCGGCGGCCGTCGCATCGTCGTTCGGCGCGCAACGCCCGGCGAGAAGCTCAAGACTCTCGACGGTGTCGAGCGAACTCTCTCCGGCGACATGCTTGTCATCGCCGATGCTGAAAAACCAGTGGCTCTCGCCGGTATCATGGGCGGTGAAGAGTCAGAGATCTCGAACCGCACCACCGACGTGCTGATCGAGAGTGCTTACTTCGATCCACGTTCCGTTCGCGTAACTGCGCGGCAGTTGGGTATGGACACCGAAGCGTCGCGGAGGTTCGAGCGCGGCGCTGATTGCGAAGGTCTACTTCGTGCCCAACAACGCTGCGTCGAACTCATCTGTGAGCTTGCAGGCGGTGTTGCGACCGAGGATGCGATCGACATCTACCCGCAGCCGTTGACGCCGCGTGTGGTGAAGCTTCGTCCGGAACGCGTGAAAGAACTCACATCGCTTTCGGTTGAGACTAATGAGATCGTGCGAATACTCACCGGCCTCGGCTTCGAACGCACCGACGACATGCGTTACAAAGTCCCGTCCTGGCGGATCGACGTCGAACAGGAAGAAGATCTCGTCGAGGAAGTTGCGCGACATACCGGCTTCGAGAAGATCGCATCCGAGCTGCCGCCTTCGAATGCCTCGGGTGAGTATCAGCCGAGCGAGATGAAGCAACGTTCCCTGCGACGCGCGCTGAATGCTTTCGGCTTCGACGAAGCGATCAACTTCAGTTTCATTCAGCAGGAGAATCGCGTCGATCTCATTCCGTCATTGCGCGGACAGGAAAACGATCAGTCGCAACTGGCAAATCCGATCATTGAAGACGCGGCGTGGATGCGTTCCACGCTCTTGCCCGGCTTGCTGACTTCGTTGCGGCACAATCTCAATCACGGTATTCGTGATGTGCGTTTGTTTGAAATCGGCCGTATTTTTGCCGTTTCCGCGCCTCGAGAGTTGCCGCGGGAAACCCTGGCGCTCGCTATGATCGCAACCGGCGGCGCACTCGAAGAAAACAAGGCACAGCCTGAACGCGAGCTCGACTTCTTCGATCTGAAAGGCGCGTTGGAAGCCGCGGTCGATTGGATGAACTTGAGTCCGTTGAGCTTCACGCAAAGTTCCGCGCGCCACTTGCGTGCCGGGCAGACCGCGGTGATCAAGCTTGCAAACGGAACCGAGATCGGCACGATCGGTCGACTGGCCGAGAGCGTCGCTGCGTCTTACAAGTTTCGTCAAGCCGTCTACTTGTTGGAGTTGGACCTGGACGCGCTGCTGAGTGGTCCAGCAAAAGTCATCCAGTATTCACCCTTGCCTCGATACCCTTCGGTGACGCGCGACATCTCGCTCCTGGTGAACCGCAACGTCGCCGTCGAGGAGATCTTCAACGCAGTGAACGATCAACGCGTGGCTGATTGCCGCAGCGTTAAGCTCGTTGGCACGTTTGAAGGTGGCAGCATTCCGCCATCGAAGCGCTCGGTCACGATTCGACTCGAGTATCGCTCTGACGAACGCACGTTGCGCGATGAAGAAGTTGAAGAACGTCACTCCAATTTGACGCGTGCATTGCTCGAAACATTCGCAGCGGAGCAGCGTTGAAAATAAATCGCGCGTGTTTGCAGAATGAGTCTTGCGCTTGCAGGCGTGAAGGCGGATAATCGCTTCGCAATTTCAGTCTACAGTGTGTGGGGGATGAATTGATGGTAGGTCTGTCAGGCTTGGAAAAGTTTTCTCACTTGGAAGATAAGATCTATCGGACCATCGAACTCACCAAAACCCTACGCCAGGAAAAAGAGAACCTCGAAAAGGAACTGGCCCTCATACACCGCGACATGGGCAGCGTCTTGAATGAAAAAGAGCGACTCGAAAATCAGGTCGAGAAACTGCTCGCCGAACGTGAGACCATTCGCATGAAAGTCGAAGCTATGCTCGACGCCGTGGCCGCTCTCGATCCCGAAATGGTAGAGGAGTTGAGATGAGTTCAGGGATCGGCCAGATGATCAATAAAGGCAGTATGGAAGGAACTACCGGCAGTCCAACGATTCGCGTCGAGATCTACAACCAGACCTACAACATTCGGTCTGATGGCGACACAGAATACATCATCCAACTCGCAGAATTCGTCGACAGCAGGATGAGAGAGATCTCGTCCGGCACACTCACCGTTGACTCACTCAAAGTAGCGATCCTCGCAGCGCTGCACATTGCAGACGAACTCCACCGGCTGAAGAACATGCACGAACAGGCAGACTCACAACTCGCCGCACGCAGCGCCGAGTGTGCAGAAATGCTCGATCGGCTGTTGAAAGTGCGCACCAGCCTCGAGCACGAGCAAGGCGGCGCCGGGAAACTCTCCCTCGGTTAGACCTAACCTGTCAATCGTGAAAAATCCTGTACGTGTTATGCCTCTTTGTGGCTGTTTATGTTAATATCCGTGGCGGCGGAGGGAACGTTCTGCGGTGTTCGTCACCGAGTGTACGATGATTGAGCCAACGCCGTTGATTAGGGAGACCGAGGTCGTTTAGCCAGTGCATTTCTTCATCGTTAAGAACTGCCAGAGGCTGCGTCATTAAGAGGTCACCCACCTGTCTATGCAGGTTCAAT